>SVOI01000006.1 GCA_015066465.1 Oscillospiraceae bacterium | reverse complement strand
ACAGAGGTTTATAAAAATGAATAAATCACTTCGTAAAGCAGTTATTGCAGGTAACTGGAAAATGAACAAAACACCTGCAGAAACAAAAGAAATCATCACAGCTATGAAACCACTCGTTGCTGGTGCTGACTGTGACGTTGTTCTTTGTGTTCCTTATATCGATATTTTTGCAGCACAAGAAGCAGCTGCTGGTTCAAATATCAAAATCGGTGCTGAAAACTGCCACTGGGCAGAAAGCGGTGCTTTCACAGCAGAAGTTTCTGCTCCAATGCTCAAATCAATCGGCGTCCAGTATGTAATCATCGGTCACTCAGAAAGAAGACAATATTTCGGTGAAACTGATGTTACAGTTAATAAAAGAGTTCGTGCAGCACTCAATTCTGGACTTACAGTAATTCTTTGTGTTGGTGAGCTTCTTGAAGAAAGAGAACAGGGTATTACAGAAGAAACTGTTCGCTTACAGACTAAAATTGCTCTTCAGGGTGTTACAGCAGAAGAACTTAAAAACATCATTATTGCTTACGAGCCAGTTTGGGCTATCGGTACAGGTAAAACTGCTACTGCTGAACAGGCTAATGAAGTTAACCACGCTATCCGTGAAGTTGTGGCAGAGCTTTATTCTAAAGCAGATGCAGATGCTCTCACAATTCAGTATGGTGGTTCAATGAACGCTGCTAATGCAGAAGAACTCGTAGCTCAAGAAGATGTTGACGGTGGTCTTATCGGTGGCGCATCTTTAAAGGCAGAAGATTTCGCAGTTATTGTTAAAGCTGCAAGCAAATAATTAACACTAAATGAGGTGAATTCATTTTGAGTTCACCTCAACAATAATATAAAGGCGGATTTAAAATGAACGAAAAAGTACTTTTAATAGTAATGGACGGTATCGGTTATTCAAAAACAGGTATTGGTGATGCAGTTACTCTTGCAAACACACCTGTTCTTGATAAGCTTTTAAAAGAATGTCCAAACGTAAGACTTAAAGCACACGGCGATGCAGTTGGTCTTCCATCAGATGACGATATGGGTAACAGTGAGGTTGGTCACAACGCTTTAGGTTGCGGTCAGATTTATTCACAAGGTGCAAAATTAGTTAACGAATCAATCGAGTCAGGCAAAATCTATACTTCAACTGCTTGGGGTGAAATTAAAGATAACTGCCTTTCAAACAACAGCACACTTCACTTTATCGGTCTTCTTTCAGATGGTAACGTTCACTCAAATATTTCTCACCTTATTGCTATGTTAAAACAAGCAAAGGCTGATGGTATTAAATCAGTTCGTGTTCACATTCTTCTTGATGGTCGTGACGTTCCTGCAACTTCTGCACCAATCTATGTTGAACAGCTTGAAAATGCTTTAGCAGAGCTCAATGATGATACATTCTCAGGTAAAATCGCAAGCGGCGGCGGTAGAATGAAAATCACAATGGACCGCTACGAAGCAGACTGGAATATGGTTAAACTCGGCTGGGATACTCACGTTAAGGGTATCGGCAGACAGTTCTCAAGTGCTATTGAAGCTATTAACACATACAGAAGTGAAAATGCAGATGTTATCGACCAGGATTTACCACCATTCGTTATTGCTGAAAATGGTGCACCTGTTGGTGCTATCAATAATAAAGATAGTGTAATTCTCTTTAACTTCCGTGGCGACAGAGCTCTTGAGCTCAGTATGGCATTTGATTACGATGAGTTCACAAAGTTCGACCGTGGTGAAAAGTTAGATGTTACTTATGCTGGTATGTTACAGTATGATGGTGACTTAAAGCTTCCGGCTCGTTACCTTGTTAACCCACCAGAAATTAAAAATACACTTTCAGAGTTACTTGTTTCAAAAGGCTTAAATCAATATGCAGTTTCTGAAACACAGAAATATGGTCACGTAACATACTTCTGGAATGGTAACAAGAGCGACAAGTTCAGTGAAGAGCTTGAAACATATCTTGAAATTCCATCAGATAAGGTTTCATTTGACGAAAGACCTTGGATGAAATCTGCAGAAGTTACAGACGCTGTTATTGAAGCTATAAAATCAGAAAAATATGACTTTATCCGTTGCAACTATCCAAATGGCGATATGGTTGGTCACACCGGTTCTCTTGAAGCAACAATTATTTCTGTTGAAGCAGTAGATATTGCACTCGCAAGAGTATTAAAGGTTGCAGATGAATATGGTGTAACAGTTCTTATTACTGCTGACCACGGTAATGCTGATGAAATGCTTGAAAAGAACAAGAAGGGCGAAATTCAGGTAAGAACAGCTCATTCACTTAATCCAGTTCCATTCATTATTTATAGCAAAAATAAATATGAATTAAAGGATGGTAACTTCGGTCTTGCAAACGTTGCACCAACAGTAGCAACAATCTTTGGTATTGACCCATACGATAGTTGGGAAGAAAGCCTTATAAAATAATTTTTAAATAATAATTTTTGCGGCAAGGGGGTAAAAAGATGGGTATTCCAGCACCTGTGCTTAAACTTTTCTGGAAAAATACCGAGCGTGGTGATTTAAAAAGACTCGCAACTCAGTCTGCACCAGCTGGTGTAACAGAAATTTGTGATATTCCATATATCGATGACGATAAATGGCAACATAAGTTAGACGTTTATTTCCCGGAAAATATGGAAAACGAAAAGCTTCCTGTTATAATAGACATTCACGGCGGCGGTTGGATGTATGGCGACAAGGAACTCAATAAATACTACAATATGGTTTTAGCTTCAAAAGGCTTTACAGTTTTTAGTATGAGTTATACATTGTGGCCTGAAACTACCGTTCCTGAGCAGTTAAAGGAAATTGCAGAAGCTCTTTTGTGGATAAATAATAATCTCTCATCTTACCCTTGCGACAGTAAAAAAATAATGCTCACGGGTGATAGTGCTGGTGGACAGTTGGCACTCTATTCTGCAGTGCTCTCAAAAAGCAGTGTTTTAAGAGGAGTCTTTTCAGTAAAAGATTGTGGTCTTAAATTCACTTGCCTCGGTCTTGTTTCACCTGTATCAGATATGAATTCGAATTCTCCTATGAGCGTATATACAAGGGGAATGTGGGGCAAAAACTACGCTTCGAGCCCTACTTCACGCTATATGAATTTTAAAGATATTGCAAAGTTCTCGGATTTACCACCAACAGTTTTAATTACTTCTTCGGGCGATTTTTTAGCAGAAAAGCAAACAATTTCTACATACGAAAAAATTAAGTCGTTGGGGGTAAAAACAGAGCTTTACAATTACGGCAAAACTAATGGCAAGCATCTTCCACACGTGTTTTCAGTTCTTTACCCTTATTCAGACGAGGGCAACGATGCGATTGAGAATATGTTAAATTTCTTTAAAGATACGTTTTAAAATTGAACCGACTGGTTGAATTTCAATCAGTCGGTTTCAGCATTTAAAAAATTTTAAAAAAATTATGTCAAGTTTTACCTTTTTTGACACAATATAGTAGAGAACAATTTTTGAAAGGAGCGCACAGGTGGGTAACAAAAGAATAGCAAGCGAAAAGTTAGACCGCGATTACAAACTTTATTACAGTAACCTGCAACGCTTCTGTAATTTAAAACTTAAAAATCAGGACCAGACTGACGATTGTGTGCAAGAGTGTTTTTACATACTATATAAACGTTATCTGAAAAATGAAGATATCAAAAACGTTGCTGGTTTTTTATATAAGATTGCTGATAATTTAATTAAAGAACAGTGGCGACAAAATCAAAAAGCAGAAAAAATTATTCCTATATATACGTTATCTGAAACACTTGCCGTGGAGAATGTAACTGATTATAATGACCTTGATTACGACTTATTAGCAGAAAAACTTGTTTCTGAGCTCAAAGAAAATGAACAAGAAATTTATAAACTAAAATATATTGAAAATAAATCAATAAAAGAAATAGCCGAAGAACTGAATTTGTCATTTGATGTTGTAGCAAAACGATTGTCACGGCTACGGCTTAAGGTGAAAGAATTAATAAAATTACAATTTGAAGGAGGCGACTGATTTTGAAAACATCATTAAAGCAAAATTTTGTTATAAATGAAAATTTAAATGATGCTTTGTTTTATAATTCTTTAATTAAAGAGTTAAATGATATAATCGAAAATGAATTATCGAAATCTTATGAAGAAATCAATGCAGAAATCATTGATGAGTGTTGCCTCGCTTTAGAGTCAGTTTATTCACTTTTGAATGGTGGAACAGTTGAATTAAAAGAAATAACAAATATTAATTCGATTATAAAAAAATATAATTTAAGCCGAAGAAAAAAATTAACAGCTTCTGTAGCGTGTGCAGCTGCTACGGTATTGGTAGTTGGTATGGCAAACTTCAGCGTTAATAATGAAACTGTGGCAGAAGGTAATATTTTTAAAACCGCTTTAGGTAGATTTGAAGAGTTAATAAAAAATGAAAAAACGACCGAAGTAACAACAGAAAAGGTTTTAGAAACTACAACAGAGTTCGTTTCAGAACAAACAACAACTTTTATTGAAGTAAAAGATGTAGAAAACAATACTGTTAAAAATATTTATTTAATATCACCACCAGGCACAAATTATATTTATAAAAACGTGTCAGATATTAATTTATCAAATACTTATGTTGGTGTCGATTACGTAACGGGTGAAAGTAACGTTATAAATATAAGTGAATGCAAAGTAACAATAGGTAAACCAAAAGAAGATGGCGAAACAAAAATATCTGTGAGTTACAAAGGTGCAGAAACTTGTGTTTATGTAACAGTTTTATCAGAAGAAAAACAAAACCCCGTGACACTTACTTCAATTTATGGCGTTTTTACAGATGAATATACTATAAATGATATGAAGATTATTGCAGTTTATAGTGATGGAAGCGAAGTGGAAATTGATAAATCAGAATGTAAAATTCAAAAAGAGTTTTTAAGTGATACAAACGAATATATAATCACAGTAAGCAATGGTGATTGTAGCTTCCAGTTTTTAATGGAAGGTGAGGTGGCAGATTAATGAGTAAAAGAGCTAAAAAAGCATTATCATTTGCTTTGAGTGTAATTTTGTTACTTGGAATACTACCATTGAACTTAATTTTAACGAATACTGAAAGTGAATTTTTAGAAAATCTTGGGGGATTTTTAAATAAAGCATTAAGTGGGATTAATGCATCAGCTTTTTCTTTTGGTGGTTCAACTACAATTGTCCCAACAGTTGTTTATGATGAAGAAACTGCTACGTTAACAATTTCGGGTGCAGGTAATTTGTATGATTATACTCCCGTAAATCGTCCATGGGCAAAGTATGCTGAAACCTGTGAAAATCTTATAGTTGAATCGGCTATTACAAGCATAGGTTCAAAGTCTTTTTTCAACTTCACTAAACTTAAATCTGTTACAATAAAGGCGAATATTACTTCAATATCAAGAAACATGTTTGAAGGCTGTACTTCTCTCGAAAGTATTGTTATTCCCAACACAGTAACTCGGATTTCTCAGGATGCTTTTTTGAATTGTATCTCTTTAAAAAATGTTACTCTTCCTAAAAATCTTGAATATTTAAGTGGCTTCAGAGGTTGTACTTCATTAGAGTCGATTAATATTCCATATAAGGTAATATGCATAAATAATGGTTGTTTTGATGGATGTACCTCTCTTAAAGAGGTTAATATTCCTTATGGTGTCATGAGTATAAGTGAATATGCTTTCAGAAATTGTACTGAACTTAATAGTATCTCTTTACCTGAAACACTTGAAGAAATTGGCATGTATGCTTTTCAGAACACAACCGCTTTGGGTAAAAATTTAGTTATTCCTGACTCGGTGAAAAGAATTGGTATTGGTGCATTTTCAGGAAACTGCTTTGAAAGCATTAAAACACCATTTGTTGGTTCGGATGCAACAAATAATGAACAAGATGCTGATATTTATTTTTTAGGTTATTGGTTTGGTTCTTACGAGTATGAGAATTCCTATGAGTGTTCTTATTCTAAAAAAACGTATTATTTACCACTAACTCTTAAAAGCGTTACTTTAACTAAATATCTGTATGAGGATAATTTTAAAAATGTTAAAACGCTTGAGGAAATAATAATTCAGGATACAGTAAAAGCTACCTCTTACCCTGATAGCTTCGCTTTTGGTTGCACCGCTCTTAAAAGTGTTATTAATAATTCCAGAACAATAACCTCGTTTGATGCTAATTCATTCCGTGGATGCAGTGAACTCGAAAACATCCAGATACCACAAAAGCTTGAGGTTATAGGAAGTATGGCATTTGCATATTGCAAAAAACTTTCTGATATCACTTTTCCGTTTAAAGACTTTGTAATAAAGCAGGAAGCCTTTTTAGATACAGCCTTTTTAAATGAGTATGATGGTGATTTTGTTGTAGTAGGTGATGGCGTTCTTTTAAAATATATAGGTGAAGCTACGAATGTTGTGATACCATCTACTGTAAAAAGAATTTCTACATCATTTTACAATTGTAAACACATAACAGATGTTACTATTCCTGATTCAGTTCTTTATATTAACCAATACAGTTTTTACGATTGTAAGGAACTGAAAAATCTTTATATACCTGATTCAGTTATCGAAATATCACAAAATGCATTTTATTATATGAGCGACAAGCTTAATTTGTCTGTACCATTTATAGGTAAAAACCGAAGCGTAGTGTCAGGTAAGGCAGATGCTAAGATTATATATTGGTTCGGTAATAACAGTAATAGTATCTCTTCGCTTACCTTGCGTAATGGTGTTGCTTTCAGCGAGTGTGGCAAGGGGATGAGAATTAGAACGCTCAATATCGAAGCTAATGTAGAAAAGCTTATGAAAAGCTGCTTTAGAGGCTCTGGTATATATTATCTTAATATAAGTCCTGATGTTAAGTTTACAGAAATTCCTGATAAGGCTTTTTCAGAAAACTATATAAAAACACTTGTCATTCCAGGGGTTATAAAGGTTATAGGTACTGCCTTTATCGATAACGCAATAACAGAGCTTACACTTTCTGAGGGTATTGAAGAAATTAATTCTTCATTTAGAGGAGCAAGATTTACTTCTGTCTTTTTACCTGAAAGTCTTATAAGCATAAAAGGTACGGCGTTCGAAAATTCAAATTCCCTTAAAGATGTTTCTATAGGTAAAAACGTTTCTTTTATAAGTGAGACTGCTTTTAGGGGAAGTTCAGTAGAAAACTTCTCGATTTCTTCAGAAAATCCGTATTTCTTCTCAGAGGGACCTGCAATTTATAATTCTGATGGTGAATTGTATTATTACAACAGACCTAATAGTGCAAAGGTTCTTTATATCGGTGAAAGAGTAACAAGTATTTCAGATGAGCAACTTAAAGATTTTTCATCTCTTACTGAGTATCAGGTAGATGAGAATAATAAGATTTATAGTTCAAGAGATGGTCTTCTTTATAAGAATTCGGGCAAGCTTCTTTTTAGTGTTCCGCAAAAATATAACAACGATTTATGTGTAACAAGTGATACAGAAGCTGTGGGGGATTTTGCCTTTTATAAAGTAAATCTACCAACACTTAAGTTCCTTGGAGACACCAGACTACAGGCTGGTATATTACAGAATGCAAAAATTGAAAATTTGTATTTTTATAACGTTAATATTTCTCTTGAAGATTTGTTTTATGGGTATCCCGAATTAAAAAGTGTTACCATAACAAACCAGACAGATGATATTCCAGAACGCTTTGCATTCCAATGTAAAATTGAAAATATCACCATAAATGGCAGTAGTAAAAAACTTGGTGCTTCAGCTTTTAGTTTGGGTGAGTTTAAAAATATAACCTTACCTGATTCGTTGGAATTAATAGGTGATAATGCTTTTAATAATACAAAGCTTGAATCAGTTTATCTTGGTAAAGCCTTAGAGGATATCGGATATGCAGCATTTTATTTCTGCAATGTTCCAGAAATAGAATTGCCTGAAACAGTTTTAACAATAGGCGATTCAGCATTTTTCGGCACTAAGTTTACAGAAATCAAATTAGGCGAAAAAATAAAAACTGTCGGCGAATATGCTTTTAGTGGCAGTAGCCTTAAGAAAGCTGTAATTAATGAAAAAATTGTTGATATGTCAGATATGATATTCCAGAACTGCAAAGACCTTGAAATTGTAGTTGTAGGAAGTCATGTTACAAGAATAGGTGATTTAGCATTCCAGAACTGTAACGCTCTTAATACAGTTGTTATACCAGATAGCGTTACAGAGATTAGCGAGGATGCATTCAGTGGTGCAAATGAGGATGTAATTATTTACTGTAATAAGAACTCTTATGCACAAAGCTATGCTGAAAAATATAATATTAAATATACTACCTTAGTGCTTGATTCAATTCCAAATCAGACGTACACAAGTAAACCGATTGAGCCAGAGGTAAATGCAAAAGCCAATAATAAAAATTTAACGCTTAATAAAGAATATACTCTTGATTTTTCCGACAATGTTAATGTTGGCAGAGCAAAGGTGGTTGCAAAAGGTCTTGGTGATTTCAGGCATCTTGTAGCAACAGCCCACTTCGAAATTTTATCTAAACCGGTAAGTGATGTTGTAGTGACATCTTATGATACTTATTACCATCCAAAAGGAAGCGAACCCAAGTTAAGTCTTTACATAGGGGAGAATAAACTGGTTCAGGGTGTGGATTATGAAATTTTGGATAATGGTAATAGTATGAAAAACGTAGGTACCTATAACGTAACAGTTAAGGGTATCGGCAATTTGACAGGCACATACAATACCACTTATAAAATACTACAAAGGAGTATCACTGTAACTACAATTAAATCGGGGGATGAATTAGTTGTCACAGATTCAGGATGCACTCTTGTAGAAGGTACAGATTACATTGTAGAAAATCGTGTAGATGAAAATGGTAACGAGAAAATCGTTGTTGTTGGAATTGGTAACTACACCGATGAAAAAATATATGAGGAAAAAGGAGATTTATTCCCTGATATATTTACAAATGTAATCACCTTGTTATTAGAATTACTGAAGAAGCTGTTCAGTATATTCTGATACCGGTCATTTCACACCCAAAAACCCGACTGCTTAATGCAGTCGGGTTTCCCTTTTTTATTATTCACTTAACAAATTAAACACCTAAAACATTTCTCAATGGTATCCATAGTGCTATTAAAATAAGGCAAACAATATCAAACGCCTTGAATGGTGAAATATAATTGAATTTACCGTCTTTTAAATATCTTTTTGCTGAGAAAAAATATACCCACAAAATGTAAAACGCTTCAAGTGGAAATATATAGTTAAAAGCTAACGCTTCTTTGAAATTCAATTTTAAAATACTGCCAACAAAGTGTGTGTTGCCACAGCCTGCACACTTAAAGCCTGTTAAAGAATGAACAGGGCATTTAAAACCAAAGCCTGTAAACTCGTAGACAAGATATAGCAGTAACCCTATAATACATATTAGAGTAGTATAAATTACCAGTTTTTTTAAACGTTCTTTCTTAGCTTTATCCAAATAAATCACCTTGTATATAATATCAAATTACAAATAAATATTCAATGGTAAAAAAATTGTCGAAAAATGTTGCACTAAAATCATTGGTGTGCTATAATCAAGAAAAATGTTAAAGGGGTGAATTATAATGCAACTTGAAAAAAGAGAAATTGTAAAATGCATTTTACTTACATTAGTAACTTGCGGTATTTATGGTATTATCTGGGGAATCAACATTGCTAAAGATGCAAATAAGGTTAAAGATCCAAACGGTGATGCTTTACTTGAAATTCTTCTTGTTCTTTTCTTACCATTCGTAGGCTTCTACCTTTGCGAAAAGAAAGTTTCTGAAGGCTGTCAGGCTTTAGGTATTCCACACGAAGATAACTCAATTCTCTACCTCATTCTTGGTCTTTTCGGTCTCGGTATTGTTGACTACTGCCTTATGCAGAATGAACTCAATAAACTTGCTGATGCAACTGTTTCATACGGCGGTCAGAACTACCAGGCACAAGAAGTTCCATTTGAGAATGTTGATAATAACCAACAATAAAAAATAAAAAAACAGCTACCATCAATGGTAGCTGTTTTATTTTAACGTCACAATCACTACTTCTGGTGAATTATTAATTCTCACAGGAACAATACTGTTTCCAAGTCCACGGCTGACAACCATTGTTGTATTATTTTCATTAAAAACACCAGCATCAAATTCTGGGAATAACCCTTGCTCTGGTGCTATAATACCACCAATAAATGGTAATCTGAGCTGACCACCGTGAGCGTGACCTGAGAATACTAAATCAACCTCAGTATTTTTATATTCTGGGAATAATTCGGGGTGGTGAGAAAGTAATATGCTAAACGTGTTTTTATCATCAAGATTGTTTATTGCTTCTGTAATTTTATCCCCGTAATCATTATTATAATCCAATTTATATTCTGAGGCATCATTAAGACCAATAACCTGAATTTTTTCTTCACCTTTTTCAATATAAGCACTACCGTCTTTTAAAACAATAACACCAATTTCTGTGAGTGCATCAATAAATTTATTATATACGTTAATATTCACACGTGATTCGTGGTTACCAACTACCAAATAAACGTCACAGATTTTTAGCACTTCTTTAAATAAATCAATCGGTATAGTAGTATTTGTGTAAAACCCATCAATCGTGTCACCAGTAACGAAAACTGCATCTGGCTTTTGTTCTTTTATTATTTTCAGAAGCTTTTTATTATCTTTACCAAACTCTGTGTTATGTAAATCAGAAAGGTGAATTATTTTAAATTCATTAAAGCTTTCAGGTAAATTATCACTTTCAAGTGTATATTCAGTAATATCAAGTTTAAAATTGTCATAAACAATAAATGCTCCAAGTGTTAAACATAACACAACAAAAAGAATGACAATTCTTAGAGTTTTCTTATTTTTCATAATTTTTTTCTATAATCTCAAATTCTCCGTTTTTCAGAATTCTTAATAAATCATCATTTGTCTTAATTGGTTCGTTCGTAATAATACCAGAAATACCAGCACCACTTTCTCTGTGGCAGTCACTACCAGCAGTTCTGATTTTTAAACTTTTCTTTTCTGCCCACTTTAAAGCCTTTTTATTTTCTTCCTTAGAAGATTTGCCATTAATAATTTCAACACCATCAAGATATTTCGGGTTAGCTCTGTAAATATATGGTCTAAAAGGGTGAGCCTGAATTAAAATACAACCATTTTTCTTAAAAAACTTTGATGTTCTTTTTAAATACATAGGTAAAAGAAACGGCATTTTCTCTACAAGTTCTTCTGTAACACCGAAAATAAGATAATCATTCCCGTTTAAAAAGAATCTGAGTTCAATACCTAAAAAAACAGAAAAATCTTCTGTTTCATATTTTTTTGCTTCTCTGTAACCAGCTAAATAGTGCTCGGAACGAAGCTTTTTATTAAACATTTCTTTTAAAGAAAAGGTGAAATCAGAATAGTGATTTGTAATTACAATTCCTGAGTAGCCCAACTCTTTGTATTTCTCAACAAGTTCTTGGGCAGTTATGTTAGCACATTGACTTGTTTCAGCTGTGTGAGAGTGTAGTTCGTATTTCATCATTAAACTCCAATTTGTTTTATATATAGTCTATAATAACACTCAAAAATTCCTATTGCAATAGAAATTTAAAAGATATATAATAGTTAAGAAAACAAATTGGAGGTAATTAAAGATGCTCGAATTCTTATGGGGATTCCCCAAAATGCTCTGGAGTGTACTTGTTTTAATCGGTACTCTTGTAACAAT
This sequence comes from Oscillospiraceae bacterium, assembly GCA_015066465.1. Classification (GTDB taxonomy): domain Bacteria; phylum Bacillota; class Clostridia; order Oscillospirales; family Acutalibacteraceae; genus DTU089. The sequence goes on along the minus strand of SVOI01000006.1, from coordinate 73,471 downwards.
ATTTTTAGATGCTGGTGAAGTTACATCATCAGAAGAAGTTGAATTAGTAAACGAAAAATGTGTAGTTTTAGAAAAGGCTTTGATTTCAGGTCAGGGCATTACAACTGATGGTGAATATTTTTATACATCAGGCTCTTTAACTGGTATAAAGACAAGTGGTCTCGCAAAGTGGGATAAAGATGGTTTTGTTGTTTTAGCAGATTATACTGCAATGCCAAAGGAATACAGAGAAAATCTTAACCTTAACCACTTGGGTGGTATGAGTTATTACGACGGTAAACTCTACATTGCAGTTGAAGATTCAGAAGACCAGAATCCATATCTTATGACATTCTCTGCTGAAACTCTCGAATTTTTAAATGCTTACGAAATGCCACAGGAGCTTTTAGAGGGTAGCTTCCCTTGGTGTGCAGTAGATGCAGAAAACGGCTACATATATTGCTCACAGTTTAATGATGTTAATGAAATTTTTGTTTTTGATATAGAAACAATAGAGTATTCTCATTCAATTAAGCTTTCAGAACAAATTACTCGTATTCAGGGTGGCGAGGTTTATGAAGATAAACTCTACCTTTCTTATGATGCAAAAGAGGGAAATACCGATTACATATTAACAGTCGATATTAAAACAGGTGAGGTTAAAACACTCTGTGAAAGAAACATCCCTGCAAAATGTGGTAACGAAGCAGAAGGCTTAACTGTTTACCCAATGGAAGATGGTTCTTTAATACACGTTTTAGATTATGATAAAGCAATCGGAGTATATACCAGAAGCTACAAGTTAAAGTAAAAAAATGCTGAGTGCAGTAGCACTCAGCATTTTTTGTTAAACGTTAAATCTGAATAATACAATATCTCCGTCTTGCATAACGTACTCTTTACCCTCAGAGCGTACAAGACCTTTTTCTTTCGCTGCTTGCATTGAGCCACATTCCATAAGTACATCGAAAGAAACAACCTCTGCACGAATAAAGCCTCTTTCAAAGTCTGTGTGAATTTTACCAGCAGCTTGTGGAGCTTTTGTGCCTTTTTTAATTGTCCATGCTCTTACTTCTGGCTGACCAGCTGTAAGGTAAGACATTAAGCCTAATAAGTCATAGCTTCTTTCAATAAGTCTGTCAAGACCACCAGAAGAAACACCGATTTCAGAAAGGAACATTTCTTTTTCTTCATTGTCAAGCTCTGCTATTTGTGATTCAAGCTCTGCACAAATAGGAAGAACCTCACTGCCTTCATCTGCCGCAATCTTTTTGACAGCATTAAATCTTTCGTTTGTTTCAATATTTTTTGTAAAATCTTCTTCACTCATATTACAAGCGTAAATAACAGGTTTTGAAGTAAGTAAATCTACTGTGTCAAGTAAAGCCTTTTCATCATCTGTCATTTCCACACTTCTTGCACAAATACCATTGTTAAGTGCTTCGTTAACTCTTTCAAAGAAGGCTACTTCAGTTGCAAGTGATTTATCACCCTTCATAGCTTTTTTGCTTCGGTCAATTCTTCTGCCTAATATTTCAGCATCAGAAAGAATTAACTCAAGGTTAATTGTTTCAATATCTCTTTGTGGGTCAATTGAACCTTCAACGTGCATAATGTCGTCATTATCAAAGCAACGTACAACGTGAATAATAGCGTCAACCTCTCTTATGTGTGAGAGGAATTTGTTACCAAGACCTTCACCCTGAGAAGCACCTTTAACAAGACCTGCAATGTCAACAAATTCAATTGTTGCAGGTGTAACCTTTTGGGGATTATACATTTCGCAAAGTGCATCAAGTCTTTTATCTGGCACAGATACAACACCAATATTTGGCTCAATTGTACAGAAAGCATAGTTAGCCGCCTGAGCACCAGCATTTGTAAGCGCATTAAAAAGTGTACTTTTACCAACGTTAGGTAAACCAACAATACCAAGTTTCATTTTTATTCTATTCTCCTTATTTTACTTATGTTTTGGTAGGTTGCTATATCACTTTTACACCATTTTTACACCATTTTACATAAGTTTATTATTTTCAAATTGTTCAACCGCTTTTATCATTGATTCATCTGTCACATGAACATAGCGGTCCATTGTGGTTTTTAGGTTTGAATGACCTAAAAGCATTTGTAATACTTTCGGTTGCATACCACTTTCAATTGCTCTTGTTGCATATGTATGTCTAAGGGTATGCATTGAAAACCTTTTTATGTTTGCTTTGTCACATAACTTATATAAATGAGTATCATAAGAACTGTTTTTTGCTGGTTCTCCAGTTCTCCAATTTAAGAAGATTAAATCTTCCATTGAAAAAGTTTGAGTTTTACCAGTATGTCTGTCTAAATACTCTAAGTTTTGTGAAAGTGTTTCAGAATGTTTTTGATAAGGGCGATTTTTATAGATTGTCTCGAGAATTTCAAGTGCACGATTCGTTAATGGAATTGTTCTGTAACTTTGAGGGGATTTTGTAGGACCAGCACGCCAACAACCATTACTGTATCTATATTCCATAGATTTTCTGATTGTAAGTGTGCGGTTTTCAAAATCAACATCATTCCAAGTAAGTGCAATAAGTTCGCCAGTACGTAAACCAGTTTCAAGAAGCAAAGCGTATTGATAATAATTGTGAGAATTCTTTGCAACTTCTAAGAATTTTTGTTGTTCTTCAATAGTAAGAACTTTGATGTCGCTCGCTTCTTTAACAGGCTTATTAAAGCGAACCCCATTCATTGGGTGCTTAGTGATTAAATCGTTATCTAATGCAGATTTAAACAAAGTCCCCATACAAATGTAAGCCTGGCGAATAGTTGAACCAGAATAATCAGAATTTTCCATTTGGTTGAAAACCAACTTACAATGAAGTGGTTTTATTTCTGTTAATAACATATTTCCTAATAATGGTTGAATATTGCGATAATATCGCTCTTTGTAATTTCGTTTAGTATTAGGGGCAAGGTCAATTATAATGTTATTAACAAAGAAATCAAACCATTCATTTAGCGTTGTTTCTGTGGATAATATAGTCTGATTATGTTTGTCAGTGTAACGAGCTTCTTCAAGCCAGTTTCGAGCTTCTGGGATAGAATGAAAGTACTTTGTTTGGCGTACTCCCGTTTTATCAACGAAGCGTGCAGAGTAAAGACCGTCTTTTCTTAATGTAATGCCTTTATCAATAATTCTACCGTTTTTATTGCGATTCATTTGAGCTCCTTTCTCTTAGAGAAAAACGAGCCAATGCACGACAAATTATATCATACAGGCTCGTTTTTTTCAATAGTGCTTTCAAATTATTAGTTTTTTGCTTATATATTCTTCGAATTCTTTCCTTTTAACGAGTTTTTTGTTACCAACAAATAAAACGAAAGGGCAGTTGGGAGTTTTTAAAAGAGTGTTAAGTCGATTAATTCCTATGTTACTGTAGTTTGCAGCTTCTTGTATTGTTAAAGTAACTTTAAGATTAATTGGTACATTTTCAATATATTTCAATTTTTTCACCGCCAAATTTAATATTAGTAATTTGTATTTTGCTTTTTATGAATTCCTATCAAAATAATCCTGGACTGATGAATATTCGGAGATTTGACTGTCCTTGTTATATACAATAACTTTATTTATTCTTCTTAAAAAGGCTTGCCAAGTTTCTGTATCACTTGTTTGAATGTCCGTATATTGTTTTTCTAATGCCCAATTTGAAATTATATAAACTTTATTGTAGCAAGCATATTTGTTTGTGTATCTACTAGGAAGTTCAATCGGATAAATATCACAATACATTAACATCTCTTTTATAGAGAGGGAAGAACGAAATTCATCAAAAGCAATAACTGGTTGCCCATTATAATTATCAAATGGGTGTTTGTAATCAGTAACACGATATACATTTGAATAACCATTTTTTTCTAAAACTCCTCTGGTTTTTCCTGTGCCTGTAGCACCAAATATATAGTAGACTTCTAAATCTAATCTTACTAAATCTTTAAATTTTTCTGTTAAAAGTATCATTCTAATTTTTTCTAATTTATCAATTTGTAATATGTAATCCTGATTAATTGAAAGTATTTCAGCATTAGTTAATCCGTCTGCAACCATTTGATAAAGTTCTGTTAAATCATTTCTAATACCTTTACTATCAGGGGGACAAGTTCCATATTCTTCAAAAGTTCCCTTAATAACTTTTTCTTGTTTTGATAAATCATCAGCCCATTTCCCAGATTTTTTTATATATTGAACATTTTCAGAAATTCTCCCTCTACATCTTTCTATATGAGCTTCTGGAAAATATTTTTTAATCATCGAAAATCTTACTCTTGAAGAAAAAACAATAAAAATATGGGTGTGGAATATCGTTCCTTCTTCATCGGACATACAAGCATAAACGAGGGTTTTAAAATTGCTTTTTAACACTTCTAAGATTTTTTTATGTGACCATCCTTTATCGATAGGGTTATTAATTGTTAATTGATACATTAAAGATTGAGTGTCTTTAATAAAATCACCACCTTGTGTGCATTTTGTGCAAAATTGTGAACACGAATATAAGCATTGATTTTTATGGGTTTTTGAAACATTTGTGCAAGGTTGGGTAATACTAACCAACCTTGTTGCAAGGGCTTGTGGCTACGCCATCGCCCTTGCACTTAGGTAATTATCTATTCATCGCATGCATAATGTTTTTATTTAACGCTTCGATATCTTTAATTGGTGCAATTTTAATACGTTCAACACCTTTTCCGTCTACAAGCAAATATCCTTCGCCTAAGCTATTGTTGTGACTTAATTTGTCTTTATACTCATAAAATAACATGTTTTTTTGTTCTTTTGATAGATTACCCATTGCTAATATTGTACGAAATTGGTCTCTTGCACCACCTTTAAAATATTCACTACTATCAGCTCTTTGTATGCCTATTAAAATAATTATTCCTAAACTTCTACCCATAAATAACATATTACCTATCATTGATTTGAAATCTTCTGCAGTTTTTTTGTCTTGTGATGAAATGAATGCACCATACTCATCAATTAGTAATATTACTCTGTTTTTATTTCTTTCTTGATTGTTTTCTTGTAATCTTTCTGAGAATTCTTTGTAGACGGATTTTATTCCATTAGCAACATCCTCATAACCATAAAAATTTTTAGTGCTTTCAAATTGAGAAAAACTACTTTTCTTATAGTCACATATAACTATTGTAGATGTAGGATTTTGAGAGAATAATCCTAAGATTGTTAGTAAAGCATAACTTTTTCCAGTTCCTGTGGCACCTACACAAAGTAGGTTTATCATATTTTCTACAAAATTTGTACATGTACTATCAGAGGAAATGATAAGTGGTGTGTTGTATTTATAAGGAACTGCATAAATTTTTATTTTTTTAGTGGTTTTTCCAAAATCTAGTTTGTAAATCTTAAGATTTAAAGCAGTTTCTAAAGAATGGGTTTTGTTGTCAAAATCAACAATAGAGATGCCCTTGTTTTTTATAGTGTAAATAATACCATGTTCTTTATGTTTATCTTTCTTACTTGAAATTAATTCAGGGTATTCATTTAGATGGTTTTTTAAACCTATTTTTTTGAAAGCTTTATCAAATTTTTTCTTTCCTAAAGGATTGCGTAATAACTCAATTAATATTGTAAGTGAAACTAAAGCAATAGATAATAGTGTTAAGTCTCTAGTTAGTTCTCCAAATGGAGCAGGAAACACATCTTTATTTTTATAAATGATAATAAATATGCTTATATAACTCGAAAGTGATATAAAACGAAAAATGAAGTTTTTCATAATTACTACTCCTTTTTTATTATATTTACGCTAAGTAAAGTGGTATTTGCAACTACCACTTTACTATGTGCGGATTAATTATTTATACTTTTTCAATATTTATTACGCGTCCACGCATATCAAATGCTAATTGAAGATTGTCGTTTGGTTTACAATCAGGTAAATTGATTTCTTCTTTCAAGAAAAATTTATCTGATTTAAGACCAGTTACATTTTCATCAGCATAAGCAACATAAATATTAGTGCCAGATATAACCTCACCATTTTTATTAGTGAAGTTTATGGGTTGTATTCCTAATAATTTGAATTGCATAAAATCACCAACTTTCTTTTTTGTTCAAGTGGCCTCTTGACAATTCTTATTATAGAAGATATAATGTCATATATCTATTCCTTTTGTGTGACATTCGAAAAAAATTATTGGAGAATAAGCGATGTATGTATGACATAAATGAATTTGGTGGAAGATTAAAAGAATTACGGAGGCAACGGTATGAACAATATAAAGAGTATAAAAAGAGTGTTGCTGAAAATGATATTACAAAACAAAATAAATATAAAACATATAAAAAATATGTTTATTGTAAAACCCAGGAGTCATTTTCAAACAAAATCCAAGTGGAACGTCGTAGTGTTGGTGCATGGGAGAAAGGTAAACTACTTCCAACTATAGAGAATATTGTGAAAATATGTGAAGCATTGGATTGTAGCATTGATTATTTGTTGGGTTCCGGTGATGTGCCTGATGTAGAGCCTATTGCTAAAATATGCCATTATTCAAGAATCTCACCAGAGATAATTAAACTTTGTTTGCAAGATGATGAATATTTGGATTTTTTGAATTTTTTTATGTTGCCAGAAAATTGTGGAACGATATTTAATGGGGTTAATCTATCGACGTGGAAAACATATTGGGTTAATTCAACTTTAGAAGAGATTGAATCTCCGTTTAAAGAGTTTTTGATAGAAATTTTTAATGAGTATAATGCCATAACTCCTTTTAAAGAGGTGAGTAAAGATTCGTTTAAAACTTTTTTAATGTTTAAATTACCAAAAGAAAATGTGAAGTTGTATTCACAAAAAACTAAAACAGGTGTTATATTCAAAGGTTGTAATATTCCAATTGTTAAAGGGAATTCTAATGCAAATCAAGAGTATAATTACGAAGTGTTTATAGATGATTTAGTTGAAATAACTTTTGAACCATTATTATCTAGAGTATATGTAGAAATACAAAAAGCAAAATTAGCAGATATGTTTATCTCGCTATTTACAAAATATGTAGAAGGAACTGATGAATAAAAAACACAGTGATTACAAAAATTGAACTGTAATCACTGTGTTTTTGTTTATATCAATTTTGGTTACTCAATTGTTAATACTAATTCATCATTGTTATTATAGAATTCGAATTTATAATTGTTTTCAAAGTTTGGGTCTTCAACTTTTGATACATATAAGTCATTAACGTAATAGTCGTAAATACCATAGAAACTTTCAGGATTAAAATTTTGTGAAATATCTTTTTCGTTGTTTCCGTTGATATCCGATTTATAAGTTTTCAATCCATTTGTGCCAGGTAATAATAATCGGTAGATAAGGTGGTCTCCTAATACAGTAAACGCTTCTAAAAAATCACCTTCATTTAAAATTTTTACTGGTTCTAAAGTAGAACCATCCGTTTTTACTCTGAAAATTCCTTTGTTTCCGGTTTCGTGTACGTAAGGCTTTGCAAAGTATATCCAATCATCAACTATATAAATTTCTTTCAAACTGGTTCCGCCATTTTCAAAATACTCTGATGTGTATAAAAGGGTGTTTTCGGTACCATCAGTTTTAATTTTATATAATCCGTTCACACCATCGTCCTCAAATCTTGCAAAAAAGTAAATCCAATCACCATCTATTGTTAAGCAATCAACAATATATGTATTGAGTAATAAGGTGCTTTCAGTGCCATCGGGTTTCATTTTATAGATACCATCATTAGTTGTATCATAATAATAAATCCAGTCATCGATAACATTTAAATAACTTATACTATTTCCGTAAGAAAAGTGATATTGCTCACCAGTATTGATATTTTGTTTGTAACAACCTTTTTCACTACCATATAACCATTCACCAACAATATTAATTTCATCAAGATATGAAGAGTATATTTGTTGTCGTTCTGTTCCATCTGTTTTTATTTTGTAGACACCTTTGCCGTTATAGTAATAGTACCATCCGTCTTGGTATGCAATTTTTCCATCTTTAATGATATTTGTACTGGAATTTCCTATAGTATTTTGTGAATTGGGGAATACTGTGTTTTTTGGGGGGGCTGTATTTTCATCTTTACAAGCTGAAAATGTAAATAACATAATTGTCAATAAGATTAAACTAATAATTTTTTTCATTTTATCTGCCTCTTTCTTTATCATTATTTTAATTGAATTCTTCTGCAGGAATCCAAACTAAATTTAATTCTTCTACAATTTTTGCAAAAACATCTTTATCACAACAAGAACCACCACCATAAGACCAAGAGGGGAAATGTATAGCAAAATAAGATTCGCTATATAATGTTGGTAAAGACCAAGAAACATAATTAATATCACCATTATCTTCTATCTTTTTTACAATCATTAGATTTGCTCCAGTAGAAGAATCAATTGAATAAACTGCAAGAACTTTAATGGTGTCATTTTGCTTTACCCCAATAAATAATTCTGGGATTTTTTCCTCATCATATGTTACGTCTTTTAATGCATATACTAAATCACCAGTTTGTGATGGGTAACCAGTTGTATATGTTCCTGAATTTGCCCAGTTTTCAGGTGCTTTCCATTTTTTACTAACACTAGTAGGGAAATATATTTTAGTCGAATTTTTATTCTGTTCTTCAGTAGTAGTAATGATTTTTTTATAAATTTTATTGTAGTCTGTTGAATTTAACACAGTTTTATTCTCAGTCGTTTCTACGACTAAATCTTTTTCGGTCCATTTTTTTATGCTTATCCACGTCATATCTTCAATATCATGGGTTGTATTTGATGCGGTTACACAAGAATATTTGCCTCTATTATCGCTTATATTAAATTGGTATACACTAAGAATTTCTATATTATCGTTTCGTTTGCTTGCAATTACTAATAATGGTACTGAGTTTTGGTTAGATTCTTTTAAGCAATATAACATCTCATCACCATTTTGCAAATTCCAGTATAAACCACAACCACCGTAACCTGGTCCACCTTCATCAACGCTTTTCCATACAACTCCAGGCGAAGGAATGAATTCACTTAAAATTACACTTCCTTTTGAATTTTTAATTGTTTTAATAATATCTTTGTAGTTTATCCACCATAATTCATTGCTATAATCTTTTGAAAGCACATCAACGATTTCATTTGTGTCTTTGTTTTCCCACACCTTTTCCCAGAATGGTTTGAGGTCAACTTTGAATATTTCCATTTCATACAAATCATCGTCAATTACTGGTATTTGTACGATAATATTACCACTTATACAAGGTGAAATCGCAAGTGCGAGTTTTCCATAATATTTTTCATCAGTTCCTAAAGTTTTGTCATTGAGAGCTATTTCACCCTCTGCAGAAGCTTCAACACCTAAACCGAGTTCAGCACCAGAACAATCATAAAATAATGATGTTAATGATAAAACAACCCCAGCTTTTGCGGTGCCTGTTGCTTTTGCTCCTGTAGTACATTCGACACCACCAGAGTTTAATTCACCATCATTTATTTCTTTTACTGAACAATCTTTACTTGTATATACAAAACCATTTTTACTTGTTTGTAATATATCAACAGAAGTTCCGATTTCACCAGCAATACCAGCTTCAAATGCTAAATTAGCACCTACTTCATTAGTTATAACGATTGGAATTGGACCAGCCATAATCTGAATATTAGGTAACTGTTTACTGAATAATTCTTTTTCAAATTCCTTGTCGTATGAAGCACCACAACCAATTAAAATATGACTTTGAATTTCATCATTTGCAGTTAAGCTCCAAGTTATTTCTCCAGCTTCAATATCAATCTTTATTTCTAACCAGACTTTAGCACTTGCATTTCCTTGAAGATGAACAATTCCATCTATTTCTTCATCAAATTCAATTTCAAATAAATTTTTTCGCTTTCCATTATCATCGTTTGAGTTATCAGAATCTTTATCCTTTGAAATTGAACTTTTTGTTGTGCTTTTATTTGTTGCACTTAATGATAGTTTGGGGAGTATCGAAAGTGCATTTTTTGTCGTTTCATCTACCGAAAAATTACCGCTTTCATCTTCTGTTAATTCTATTGTTGCAGTAAGATGTAGCACCTCAAAAACATCAAGGAATGTTGCTGGTTCTGTTTTTAAAACATATTCTCCATTTGTTTCTTCGATTTTTACAATTTTTCTTATGTAACCATTCGGTGCAGTTTTTGTTATACCTGAAACGATAATTTCAGTTTCTTGATATTTTGGTTTTTTCTTGAAATACAAATTATTTTCATCAATCTTATACGGTTGTAATTCCTCGTCAGTTTCATCAGTTATGACAATAACATTCTCTTTAAGTACAACGCCATCAACATTAGTAGTATTGGTAGGTGTTTCATTCTTTTTATTTATGAACAATAATACTGCTAATACCGCAATAATAACAGCAATAATTATTCCAGTTATTATAAAAATTCTTTTCTTTTTATTCATTTTTTAAATCCTTTTATATAGAATATTGTTACACCACGTAGAAAATCAAATCTGCATGGTGTAATATATAAGGTTATTCAACAGAACTTATTGTTTGATAGATGTCCTGACAATCTTTAATATATTTGCTTTTTAAATCTTTTGTGCTTTCTACATTAGCACCTCTAACTTCTATTATTTCATCATAATGAAGTTGATTGTTTTCATCAATATATAAATTAGTAGCTAATAATAAAACATTAATTTCTTGTTTAGTAGTTTTTGTTGCAATAGAATACTTTTTAGCTTCTATAGTTGTTTTATAACTACTTATGTAGATATTGTATGGTGTGTATTCGCCGTCAGGACGTGAATCTTTATCTCTGAGAACGAGGAATGCATCTCCTGTTGCTTTTTCATCTAATAATTTTATGAATTGCGCGGTTCCGCCACCCAGATTAACACCGCAAAATTTGTTTGTAGCTGAGTTGTATTCCAAGTCTAATTGTGTACGTATAGCATTTTTTAATTGTGTTAAATCTAATCCATCTAAAGAATCGATATAATACTCTTTTGCTTGAACATCGTATGTTGCAGTATTGTTTATAACTTTTACTTTTGCTTTTTCTAAATCGTCAGTTGAGAAGTGGGCAGTAACATTTACTTTTTCACCAATTGCATAATATTCGTTGTCAGTTTCAAATCTTACATAATCTTTTGTAAATTTGTGACAGTCGCCAGTAACAAAATTGCAAGTTAAGTAAGGGGAACGACCTGAAAATTCAATTTTTAACCCCTCAAATACATCAATTTCTTCTGGTATGATAAGGTCAGCAACTTTAATTTTTTGTTCAGTGTTTTTTGCTTTTATGTTATAGTTTTTATAATATTCTTCTGGGAAATAAACTTTAAAAGTTATTTCATCTCCGTTAGATAAGTTTTCGTTTGGAGAAATAGTATATTCTAATTCTGATAATTCAGCTAAAGCGCTTTGTCCCAGATAATCGCCTTTTTCAAAAAGTTTTTGAGTAGGCTCATATAATGCACTATCATTAAAAATAACAGTTGCTTTACCATTTTCATTTAATCCAGTAAATTGAATTGTGTATAAATCTTTCATATCGATTGTAGTATATTTTGTTGTTGCTGAAATGATAATTATACCAATAATTAAAATTACACCAATACAAGCCAATGGTATTTTTTTAGATTTAACAAAATCAAGAATTTTGTTGAATTTGTTAATGTCAATTTTATTTGTGGGTTTGCCACATTTTGTGCAGTTTATTGCACCTTCCTCAATTTTTTCTCCACAGTGTTTACAAAACATTTTTTTGATTCTCCTTATAATAGTAATTAAGATTGTGCTTTTTTTGTAAAAAACTTCATCTTTAGAAGTATTTTAACACTAACGAGAAAGAAAATCAACAAAAACTTCATCTTTAGAAGTATTGAATGTTGTTTTCAGTATACAATCATTATAAAACTTCATCTTTATAAGGTTGGTAAAATGAAAATATATTGGAACGGAAAATCTAAAAATATAATTGGAAACAATGTTAAGAAATTAAGAAAACAAAGAAAGATTTCTCAAAAAGCAATGGCAGAAAAACTGCAATTGAATGGTTTTGAGTTTTCTGACTTAACAATTTTGAGAATAGAACAGGGGACGAGGTTTGTACCTGATTATGAAGTGGTTGCGATTGCTGAGTTTTTCGGTGTAACTACAGACGAATTAATGAAAACAGAATTATAAATATAAAAAGAACACTCTTGCTCGTTTGTATTGAACAAGAGTGTTTCTGTTTATTTGTCGCATTGGCTTTAGTTATTTCTCTTTTACACCATTTTTACACCATTTTGGTGTGGTGATATATAGATTTTTATAAAGTTTTATAAGTTTTTGATTTTTCGATTTTTCACAATATGAAGATATATAAGGGTTTATAGAAATTTAATGTGAAATGAAAACTGGTTTAAAAATAACAATACCAAGTTTCATTTTTATTACCATTCCTATTTGAAAAATTTACTAAAACATTTTAGCACATTATAAAAAGTATTTCAATAAGATTTGAAAAGCAAAATTTAAAATATTTCAATAAATTTTCAATGTTTTGTGCTATAATGGATTTACAAACACTAAAAGGGGATAACTATGCGACTTTTACTTGTTGAAGATGAAAAACGAATGGCTGAGGCACTTTGTGAAATATTACGTCTCGAAAAATATGAGGTTGACCATTACGATAACGGTGTTGATGGTCTTTCAGCCATAGAAACTGATATTTATGATATTATAATTCTTGACGTTATGCTTCCAGGACTTAATGGTTTTGAAATAGCAAGAAGAGCAAGAAGTAAAGGGATTAAAACACCAATTCTTATGCTCACAGCAAAGGCTGAAATTGATGATAAGGTAACAGGTCTCGACTGCGGTGCAGATGATTATTTAACAAAACCATTTATGACAAAGGAATTATTAGCAAGGCTTCGTGCTTTAGGTAGACGAGTTCTTAATTCAAACGATGGTGTTTTGTCATTTGGTGATATCACCCTTGATACTAATAGCCTTACTTTATCGTGTGTAACAAATTCCCAGAGTGTAAGGCTTAGTGAAAAAGAATATAAAATATTAGAATATCTTATTGCAAACAGTGGTCAGATTTTAACAAGAGAACAACTTGCAGTTAAAATCTGGGGCTTTGAAGATGAAGCGGAGTATAACAACGTAGAGGTTTATATGTCTTTTACCAGAAAAAAACTTGTCTTTGTCGGTGCAAAAACAGAGATTAAGGCAGTAAGAGGCGTAGGCTACGAATTGAGGTGTGACAATGTTTGAAAAATCGAGAAAGAAAATAGTTTTTTCAATTATGTCAATCCTTGTAGCACTTTGGGTTGGTACGCTTGGTGTTATTTACATTTCAAGTTATATAGAAATGACAAAGCAAAACGAAAGTATGCTTAAAGCACATTCAGAGATGTATGAGCTTTCAGGAATGAATACAGATTTTTTCGAGCCTCTGAGACCTGCCCCGAATGGTGAGCCTGATTTTAATCATAGATTTGAAGATTCGCCAATGTTTAAATTATCTACCTTTTACACAGTTGCTTTTTCTTATGATGGTAATGTAATTGAAATTAAAAATGAACCACCAACAATTCATAGTGATGATGATTTAGTAGACCTTGCAGTAGAAATTGTAAATTCGGGTAAGACAAAGGGTACAGAAGAAAACCTCTCTTTTTATGCAGTAGATAAGTCAGGCTATGTTCTCGTTACCTTTATGGATAACACTATTGTAAACGAGAACGCCATTACTTTGTTTCGCTATACTTTGATTTTTGGTGGCTGTGCTTTAGTTGTATTTTTCTTTTTATCAAGATTTCTTGCAGAAAAAATTGTTGACCCACTCGAAGAGGGCTATAAAAAGCAAAAGCAGTTTATATCAGATGCTGGTCACGAATTAAAAACGCCTGTTTCAGTTGTGAGTGCAAATGCTGAACTCTTAGAAAGAGAGTTAGGCGAAAACCAGTGGCTTAAAAATATTCAGTATGAAAATGAGCGTATGGGTGTACTTATAAGCCAGTTATTAGACCTTGCTCGTACAGAAAACGTGACACCGCAGATGGAATTTATAGATTTCAGTCATCTCGTTTCTGGTGAAGCATTACCATTTGAAAGTGTAGCGTTTGAAAAAGGTCTTGAACTAAAAACTGATATTTCAGATAACGTTAAAGTTACAGGTAACACTACCCAGTTAAAACAACTTGTTTCAATTTTACTTGATAACGCTATAAAACATACAAACGAAAAAAGCGACGTTTTCTGTAAGCTTACAAAAGAAAACAACTTTGCTAAAATCTCTGTTATAAATAAAGGTGAAGAAATCCCTAAAGAGCATCGTGAAAAGCTTTTTGAAAGATTTTATCGTGTAGATGATGCACGTAATAGTGAAGGCAACCACTATGGTTTAGGTCTTGCTATTGCAAAAGCTATTGTTGATTCTCATAAAGGTAAAATCGAGGTTCTTTGCTATAATGGACTCGTTGAGTTTCAAGTGAAAATACCTTTATTAAAATAATTTTTAAAAATTAAAAAAATTCAATAAAACTTCAATTTTCCTCCTGTACAATGTCTGTATCAAAGTACAGGAGGATATTTTATGCCTTTTAAGACCATATTTAAAAGATACGAATTGAAATATATGCTGACGAAAGAGCAAAAAGAAAAGTTGCTTCAGGCAATGGCACCTTATATGAAGCTTGATAAATACGGCAGAACTACAATCCGCAATCTCTATTATGATACTGATTCATATCTGCTTATACGTCGTTCAATAGAAAAGCCTGTTTATAAAGAAAAACTACGAATTCGTAGCTACAGCAAAGCAACAGATGACAGTACAGTGTTTGTTGAACTGAAAAAGAAATATAAACACGTTGTTTATAAGCGCAGAATGGCTATGACAAATAATGATGCAACAAAATGGCTGTCGGGTGAATGTAAACCTGAAAAATCTACACAAATTTCAGATGAAATTGAGTATTTTATAAAGCTTTATAAAGAGCCTCATCCCACTGTGTTTTTATCTTATGAGCGTGAAGCGTATTACTCTGAGGATGGAACTGATTTTCGTGTAACCTTTGATGATACGATACTTTGTAGACAATCCGATTTATCACTCACGGCAGACGTGTATGGCACACCAATTATTCCTGATGGTAAGGTTTTAATGGAAATTAAGTGTAGTGGTGGAGTTCCATTGTGGATGACTGCGGTGTTATCAAGAGAAAAAATATATAAAACCTCATTTTCGAAATATGGAACAGCTTACAAAACATTGATTTTTCCACAAAATAATAAAATTAATTCATACAATATGTTGGAGGTAACAAAAAATGCTTGAAAATTTATTTAAAGGATTATTTGATGCTGATTTTACAAATGTTATCAGCGTAACCGATTTTATTACTTGTTTGTTGGTTTCACTTGTAATTGGTGTTTTAATGACGCTCGCTTACATGTACCGCACTCGCTACACAAAAAGCTTTGTTGTAACACTCGCACTTTTGCCAGCCGTTGTTTGTGTCGTTATTATGATGGTTAATGGCAACGTGGGAACAGGTGTTGCCGTTGCAGGTGCATTCAGTCTTGTTCGTTTTCGTTCAGTTCCTGGTACTGCAAAAGAAATTTGCACGTTATTTTTAGCAATGGGTGCAGGTCTTATTGTTGGTATGGGTTACATTGCATTTGCATTGCTTTTCACTGTTATAATGTGTATAATATTTGTGATTTGCAATCGCTTGGATTTTGGTACTAAAAAGAATGGTGCTATTTTTAAAACTCTCACAATAACAATTCCAGAGGATTTAGATTACACAGGTGCTTTTGATGATATCTTTTCTGAATACACAAAATCTAATGATTTGGTTCGGGTTAAAAGTACAAATATGGGTAGTATGTTTAAGCTTACCTATAATGTAGAACTCCGTGATGCTTTAAGAGAAAAAGAAATGCTCGACAAGCTCCGTTGCAGAAACGGCAATCTTGAAATTGTTGTAGCAAAACAAGAATCAACAAGTATGGAATTATAATAGGATAATAGGAGGCTTTTATGAAGGAAATATTACCTGTTTTATTAACCTTAGCCCTTTTAGTTATGAGCTTTTCGGGTTGTAGCTTAAATAAGAACAATGACAATATAAATTCAAATAATAATTTATCATCAGGTACAGAAAATAATGATGCTTTGGATGATGCTGAACCCTTAGAGGTCGATTTTTCATCAAGTGATGCAGATATGTTTACTGATAGGGATAATGAAACTACGTATGACGAGAGCAAGGCTGTTAAAATTAAGCTTAACGGAAAATCTGCAACGTCAACTTCCCAAAACGTTAAAATATCGGGTTCTACAGTAACAATTACTGAAGAAGCTACTTATGTTATTTCTGGTGAACTCAGTGATGGTAAAATTATCGTAGATGCACCTGATACAGCAAAACTTCAGATAGTTTTTGATGGTGTCAATATTAAGAGTGAAACTTTTGCACCTTTATATATTTTAGAAGCGGATAAGGTGTTTTTAACACTTTCTGAGGGTACTGAAAACACACTTGCAAACGGTGGTAGCTTTACTGCCATTGATGATAATAATGTAGATGCAACACTTTTTTCAAAACAGGATTTAACAATAAATGGTTCTGGTTCTTTAACAGTATCTTCACCAGCGGGGCACGGCATTGTCTGTAAAGATGATTTAGTTATTACAGGTGGCACTTTCGAGGTGAATTCAGCCTCTCACGGCATTGAAGCCAATGATAGCGTGAGAATTAAAAATGCTTCGCTTACAATAGATGCCGGTAAGGATGCTATTCATTCAGAAAATAACGATGATTCTTCTAAAGGCTTTGTTTATATTTCAACTGGTACTGATATAAAGGCTGCAGCAGAGGGCGATGGTATTACTGCAGGTGCTTTCATGCAAATTGCAGATGGTAATATCGATTTATTTGTCGGCGGTGGTAGCGAAAACGGAAGTAAAGAGCATTCAGATTCATTCGGTGGATTTATGGGCGGTGGCAGACCAGGTGGAATGCCGGTGGAAATGTCTGGCGGATTCCAACACGGCGATAAGCAGAGTGATAATATGCAGAATACAACTACCACTACAGAAGATACCAGCACAAGTATGAAAGGCTTAAAGGCTGAAAACAGTTTGCTTATTTCTAATGGTAACATTACAATAAATTCAGCCGATGACTCTATTCATTCAAATACTTCAGTTATTATTAATGGTGGTAGTTTCAAAATTGCTTCAGGTGACGATGCTATTCACGCTGAAGAAAATCTCACTATTACGTCTGGTAATATAGATATTACTGAAAGCTACGAAGGCTTAGAGGCACTGAATATTGAAGTAATCGGCGGTGATATAAGCCTTGTTGCAAGTGATGACGGACTTAATGCTGCCGGTGGTACAGACCAGAGTGGCTTTACTGGTGGCAGAGATGGTGTGTTCGGTGGTGGCAAACCAGGTGGAAATGGTATGAATGGTGGTATGTCATCAAATTCAAGTGGTAGCATAAAAGTTTCTGGTGGTAAGCTTTATGTAAAATCCTCGGGCGATGGAATAGATGCCAACGGCACTTTAGAAATCTCGGGTGGTTATACGGTAGTTGTCGGTCCTACACAAGGCGATACTGCAACACTTGATTATGATGTTAGTGGTGTAATCACAGGTGGTACATTCATTGGCACGGGTGCTTCGGGAATGGCGCAGACCTTCAGTAGTTCAGAACAGGGTGTTATTGCTATGACTGTTGGTAATCGCTCTGCTGGAACTGAAATTATTATAAAGTCAAAAGATGGTAAAACCCTTGTAACACAAACTCCTGAGCTTGATTTCGGTTTAGTTATTTATTCATCACCGGAATTAGTAAAGGGTGAAAAATATACAGTCAGCATTGGTACAGATACTGGCGAAATGGAAGCAAATTAATACGAAAATGTATACACAAAACCCCTTCTGTCAATAATGATATTATTGACAGGGGGCGTTTTTTTGAATTTCAGAACGGATTTAACATTAGAAAGAGCAGAACTCGCAAGTGAAAAGGGTAAAGGCATAAAAAAAGAGTTTAAGCACAACGATTTCAGTAATACTACAATTATTGATATTTTAAATGAAGAAACTGCTGAAAAATTAGGCAAAGCAGTTGGTAGATATATAACAATCGAAATCCCTGAACTTACGTTTCTTTCGAGTGATTTACCCAAAATAGTTGAAACAGTAAAAGAGTCACTCGATTTATTATTACCACAAAAAAATGGTCTTGTGTTAGTAGCGGGGGTAGGTAATAGTGATATTACTGCCGATGCCTTGGGGCCATTTGTTGCTTCAAAAATTCTTTCAACAAGGCACCTTTCAGAAGAGTTGCAAAAGAGCATTGGGTTTAAAGAAATGTTAAGACCTGTTTCAGCAATTTCTACTGGCGTTTTAGGTCAGACGGGGCTTGAATCAAGCGAATATATAAAATGTATTGTAAATGAAATTAATCCTTGCTGTGTTATAACCATAGATGCTTTAGCTTCACGTAGTGTAAAAAGACTCGGCACAACTATACAGATGTCGGATACAGGTATAGCACCAGGCTCAGGAATAAACAATAAACGTAAAAGAATAGACGAAGAATTTTTAGGCGTACCTGTAATTGCAATAGGTGTACCAACAGTTGTTGATGCTCTGACTCTCGCTGAGAGTATTTATGGTAAAAGCGATGAACCAGAGATGGTTGTAGATATGATTGTTACGCCTAAAGATATTGATATGTTAATTAAAAATTCTTCTTCACTTTTAGCAACGGCTATAAACCTCAGTTTACAGAAATCTTTAAATCAGGACGAGCTTTCAGCATTGTTATAAATTAAGAAATCAGAGCATAAAAATATATTGCACTACTATTTTTGTAGGCTGAAAGGCGTGTGCAATATGAATAATAAAAATAGAGGATTACAAGGATTTCTGAGTATAATACTTTCATTTTCTCTTTTATCTGTAACACTTTTTTTCTCGGGTGATTTAGTTAATTTTATGACTGATTTTACTTTAGGTGCTTTCACAGTAATGACTGGTGTGAATGAATTTAAAAGAGAAAATTCAAAAAATACTTCTGGGGCAGAAAATGAAATTTCAGGTTTCGGGAACAGTTTTGTTGTAGATAGTAACTCTGCAGATACAAAAACGCCAGAGGATATCGAAAAACTGATGGATGAGGCTGTGTCTGCTTATGCTTCGTTCAAAAAAACAGGCAAAATAGAGGAAACTCAGCTTTTAGCAACATCGTCCACAACAAGCTACGGAAATGTAATAGTAAATAATAAGACAGAAACTAAAAAAGTAAACATAAAAAAAGAGCTTTCTAAAACGGCATCTTTTGGCAAAATTACAAAAGACGAGCCATATATACTTGTTTATCATACTCACACAACTGAAGGTTATGAGCTTCTTGATAAAGGCTGGTATTCAGATGAATACGTTTCAAGAACAAAAGAACTCGATAAAACTGTTGTGAGGGTGGGGGATGAAATTGTAGAAAGACTTGAAAAGGCTGGTTTTAAGGTTATTCACGATAAAACTATTCACGATGCAAGCTACAATGGTGCATATTCACGTTCATTAAAAACTGTTGAAAAAATATTAAAAGAAAATCCATCAATTGTAATAACGCTTGATATTCACCGTGATGCAATAGAGTACAGTAGCGGAACGAAATGTAAGCCAACTGCAACAATCAATGGCAAAAAGGCTGCACAGGTTATGATTATAACTGGCGCAGAAGAAGGGGATATCAAAGATTATCCCGATTGGAACAAAAATCTTACCTTCGCCATTGCTTTGCAAGAAAAGACAGAAGAGAATTATAAAGGTCTTATGCGACCGATTTTCTTTTGTCAGCGAAAATATAATATGCACGTAACTCCGTGTTCGCTTCTTTTAGAGATGGGAACAGATGCAAATACTTTGGAAGAAGCGGTTTATTCAGGAAGATTAATAGGTGACTCACTCGCAGAGTTGCTTGAAGAAAATATGTAAAATAAAAGGATTGTTTAATATGGATGAATTTTCAAAACTTTTAAGAAATTTTACAGTTATCAGTATAATTATAATAATTCTCATAGCATTTGTAGCTGGTTCTTTCATAGCAGGGTTTAAAGTTGATTACAATATTACTGGTGTAGAGCGTGACAGAATAGGTTATAACAGAGAATATTCAAAAGAAAATATATAAAAAAGTAACAAAAACTGTAAAAAGTGTAAAATTCCTATTGAAAAAAAAGACTACTTATTGTATAATTTATAAAAGGCATATTGCAAATATCAATTTGGTGGTTACACCAAGGTTTGTGCCTTTATAGTTAGGAGATGGAAAGTTTGGCAGTTAAACTCAATACGAAGTATCTCGAAAACTTTGTTGCTGAAGAAGATGTTGATGCAATAAGTGGTGAGGTTTCTTCGGCAGTCGAACTTCTTAATAATCGTACCGGTGCAGGTAACGACTTTTTAGGTTGGGTAGATTTACCTGTTAATTACGATAAAGAAGAGTTCGAAAGAATTAAAAAAGCCGCACAAAAAATCCGTAGCGATAGTGAAGTTTTAATCGTTATTGGTATTGGCGGTAGTTACTTAGGCGCTCGTGCCGCTATTGAATTTTGTAAATCACAAAATTATAATTACTTAAATAAACCGCAAATCTTTTTTGCTGGTAATACAATTTCTTCAAGTGCTTTAGCAGAAACAATCAAGCTTTGCGAGGGTAAAGATTTCTCAGTTAACGTTATTTCAAAATCTGGTACAACAACTGAGCCAACCTTAGCTTTCAGAGTTTTCAAAGAGCTTTTAGAAGAAAAATACGGCAAAGAAGAAGCAGCTAAAAGAATTTACGCTACAACCGATAAGGCAAGGGGAACGTTAAAAGAACTTTCAGATTCTGAAGGCTACGAAACGTTCGTTATTCCGGATGACGTCGGTGGCAGATATTCCGTACTTACCGCTTGCGGACTTCTTCCTATTGCAGTTGCAGGTATTGATATCGATAAAATGATGCAAGGTGCTAAAACTGCTCGTGAAGATTTTCTTTCAGGCGACGTTTACACAAACGATTGCTACAAATACGCTGCAATGCGCAACATTCTTTACCGTAAAGGCAAAAAGGTCGAAATGATGGTTGCTTACGAGCCGGATTTCACAATGATGAACGAATGGTTCAAACAACTCTTCGGCGAAAGCGAAGGTAAAGGAAATAAAGGTATATTCCCATCATCTGCAATTTTTTCAACTGACCTTCATTCACTCGGTCAATACGTTCAGGAAGGCGAAAGATTGATGTTTGAAACAGTTGTTAAATTTAAATCACCAAAGAGTGAAATGGTAATTAAAGAAGATGCCGAAAATAAAGATGGCTTCAACTTTGTCGCAGGAAAAACTGTTGACTTCGTTAATGAACAAGCTTTCTTAGGTACTGTACTTGCTCACTGTGATGGTGGTGTGCCAAATATGATTTTAGAAATTGACAAAATGGATGAATTCAATTTTGGCTATCTTGTATATTTCTTCTGCAAGGCTTGTGCAGTTTCGGGTTACACTTTAGGAATAAACCCATTTGACCAACCTGGTGTAGAAAGCTACAAGAAAAATATGTTTGCTCTTTTAGGCAAACCGGGTTACGAGTCTTTAGGCGATGAGCTTAAAGCAAGATTATAATCGGTAAATTAGCTGAAGACAATTCAGCAAAAAAATAAACGGAGGTAAACACTATGGTTTCACTTATTATCGGCAACAAAGGTTCCGGCAAAACAAAAAAACTCATTTCTCTTATCAATGAGGCTGTTGATAAATCAAACGGAACAGTCGTTTGTATTGAGAAATCACCGTTACTGACTTACGAGGTAACTCACAAAGCAAGACTTATTGAAACAGAAAGATATGGTGTTGAAGGCACAGATGCTTTCTATGGTATGATTTGCGGTATCATCGCTCAGGACCACGACATCACAGAAATTTTTGTTGATGCTACATTTAAAATCGTAGGCAGAGATTACGAAGCTTTTGCAGACCTTATTAAAAAGGTTAGTGATATTTCAAAACTTTCAGAAACAGACTTTGTATTCACAGTTTCAGAAGATGAAGATAAACTTCCTGCAAGACTCTTCGAATATGCTCAAAAAGCTTAAGTTGTCTATTAAGTTCGCCTGTCTTTAAGAGATAGGCGGATTTTTTTGAAAAAAATAATAGTTTTTTAAATTATATATTGACAAATCTACTTTATTTTACTATAATATCAAGGCGTGTTGAGAGGTAGTTAAATGATTATTGAACTTGAATCTATATTTAATAATGATGGTTCGTCTTATGAATTTGATTACGAACTTTCGCTTTCACATATCAGCGTTTCTGGTGTGAATCCACTTAAATCACCGGTAAAAGTCAAAGGTATGGTGAAAAACAATACTGGCATTGTTACGTTAAGTGCTAATGTAGAGTTAATCTATTCAGCATTTTGTGACAGATGTGCAGAAGCAACCGAGAAAACATATAATTATGATTTCTCACACAATTTAATTGCATCTTTAAGCAACGAAGATAATGACGATTTTCTCGTTGTGAGTGATATGCGACTCGATTTAGACGAGCTTATCGAAGAAGATGTCAATTTAGAATTACCAACAAAATTCCTTTGTTCAGAAGATTGTAAAGGCGTTTGTGTAATGTGTGGTAAAAACCTTAACAAAGGCCAATGTGACTGTAAGAAGCCGATAGACCCACGTCTTGAAGGTTTGCTTCAGTTTTTGGAATAAATTAAATTAGTAAATAAAACATTTATTGTTAAAACATAAGGAGGAAACTTAAAATGGCAGTACCAAAGAGAAGAGTTTCAAAAGCAAGAAGAGACAAAAGAAGATCAAACGTATGGAAAATGGATGCTCCACAGCTTGTAAAATGCCCACAGTGTGGCGAATACAAGAGAGCTCACAGACTTTGCACAGCTTGTGGTTACTATAACGGCAAACAAGTAGTAGTTGTTGAAAAATAATTATTTTGTGCGAAATTTAAGTTGAATTGCTTTCAGGGGCGGTGAGAAATATCTCTCCGCCCTATTGGAGTTTTATTTTTAAGGTGGTGATTTCTTGTCAGTAACAGTAACATCTGTGTTGAACGACTCTTATGGTGAAAAAGCTGGTATTTTAAAAAATGATGTTATAGAGATAATAAACGGCAGAGAAATTACCGATGTTTTAGACTATCGCTTTGCAATTCAAAGTAAAAAACTTTCTGTCACTTTAAAACGTGGTTTAGAGGAGTTAACTGTTAATATCAGAAAAAGTAGCGAATTTTCTGATATAGGGTTAGAGTTTGAAACCTACCTTATGGATAAGCAACATTCCTGTAAAAACAAATGCATTTTCTGCTTTGTTGACCAGATGCCAAAAGGTATGCGAGAAACGTTATATTTTAAAGATGATGATTCTCGTCTTTCGTTTCTTTTTGGTAATTATATTACACTTACAAATCTTACTGAAAAAGAAGCCGACAGAATTTGTGAGATGCACATAAGTCCTATAAATATTTCTGTTCATACAATGAACCCCGAGCTTCGTGTTAAAATGATGAAAAATAAGAATTCAGGTGAATCCCTTAAATTCATAAAGAAGTTTTATGAAGCTGGAATTTTAATGAATACTCAACTGGTTCTATGCCCAGGTATAAATGATGGTGAGGAATTAAGATATTCATTATCAGAACTCGCAAAATATAGTCCTTACATCAACAGTATTGCAGCCGTTCCTGTAGGTCTTACAAAATATCGTGAGGGTTTAGAGCATTTAGATTCTTACACCAAAGAAAAAGCAAATGAAGTTATTGATATAATTGATGAATTTAACGCACATTACTCTTTCTTTAATAATGGTAAGATTTTAGCATACCCATCAGATGAGTTCTATCTATTAGCAGAACGAGATTTCCCTGACGAAGATTTTTATGGTGAATACAGTCAGCTTGATAATGGTGTTGGTATGTGTACTCTTTTAAAGAGCGAATTTTTGAGTGCTCTGGAAGAAGCAGAAGTAACCAAAATCAATCGTGAAGTCACAATCGCAACAGGCGAGTCAGCGTATTCACTTTTAACAGAATTAACAAAAAAAGCCGAAGAAAAATTTCAGGGCTTAAAAGTAAATGTGGTTAAAATAGAAAATAAGTTTTTCGGTGAAACTGTAACTGTTGCAGGGCTTTTAACAGGTCAGGATTTAAAGGAGCAGTTAAAATCGAAAAATTTGGGCGAAGAGCTTTTAATTCCAAGAGTTTCTTTAAGAAACGAAGGGGATAAATTTTTAGACGATATAACCTTAGATGAGTTATCGGAATATTTAAATGTTAAAGTTTCACCCGTAGAAAATGACGGATATAAACTTTTAGAAAAGATTTCAGGAGGTGCATAAAATGGCACAACCGGTAGTTGCAATAGTCGGCAGACCAAATGTCGGCAAATCTACGCTTTTTAATAAGCTTACAGGTAAAAGACTTGCTATTGTTGACGATACACCAGGCGTAACACGTGACCGTATTTTCGGTGAATGTGAGTGGTTAGGTCATAAAATGATGCTTGTTGATACAGGTGGTATTGAACCATATTCAGATGATATTATTCTTTCACAAATGCGTCGTCAGGCACAGCTTGCTATTGATAGTGCAAATGTAATTATCTTTGTAACAAATGTCCGTGATGGTGTTGTTGCAACTGATAGTGAAGTTGCCTCAATGCTCCAGAAAAGTGGTAAACCAATTGTCCTTTGTGTAAATAAGTGTGACAAAATCGGTGAACCACCAGCAGATATTTATGAATTTTATAATTTAGGTATTGGTGACCCATTTCCAGTGTCATCTGTTCACGGTCACGGCACAGGCGATTTACTTGATGAAGTTATTAAGCACTTCCCTGAGGAATATTTAAGAGATGGCGAAGATGAAGACGATTATATCAAGGTAGCGGTTATTGGTAAACCAAATGTTGGTAAATCTTCACTCGTTAATAAAATTATCGGCGAAGACAGAATGATTGTTTCAAATATCGCTGGTACAACACGTGATGCAACTGATAGCTTCGTTGAGAATGAGTATGGTAAATTTATGTTTATTGATACTGCAGGTCTCAGAAGAAAATCTAAGGTTGAAGATGCAGTTGAACGTTACAGCGTTTTAAGAACAGATATGGCAGTAGAAAGAGCCAACGTCTGTGTAATTATGATTGATGCTTTAGAGGGCTTCACCGAGCAGGACAGTAAGGTTGCTGGTAGAGCGTTAGAGCAGGGTAAGGGTTGTATAATTGCAGTCAATAAGTGGGATGCCTACGAAAAAGATGGCAAAACAATGGACTCATACCGCAAAAAGCTTATGAATGACTTTTCATTTATGTCATTTGCACCTATTATTTTTATTTCTGCAAAAACTGGTCAGAGATTAGATAGACTTTATGAACTCATTAAATTCGTTGATACTCAGAATGCTATGAGGATTAAAACTGGTCAGTTAAATGAAATATTGGCAGCTGCAACTCTCAGAGTGCAACCACCAACAGATAAAGGCAAACGCCTTAAAATTTATTATATGACTCAGGCTTCAACAAGACCACCAACATTCGTGTGCTTTGTAAATAACGAAGAGCTTTTCCATTATAGCTATCAGCGTTATTTAGAAAACCAGATTCGTGAAGTTTACGGACTCGAAGGTACACCAGTGCGCTTTGTAATCCGTGAGCGTGGCGAGAAGAAGTTTTGATAAGTAATGCACAGCATTACTTATCAGCGATATAAATCCTTAATAAGACAGGGGACGGTTCTCTGTCTTACTGAAAAATCGAATAATTTTTAAAACCAAAAACTCAGTTAATTGATTAACAAAAATCAGTTAACTGAGTTTAATTTTTAATTTTTAATTCTTAATTTATTATTCTACAACAACGCCTTCTCTTGCTCTCTTTTCAGCAAGTTCAGTAACGATTCTTTCTTTCTCTTTACCAGAGATTTTGTAGAAGAACATTGGAATTGCACAAAGAAGCATACTTACACCTGGTACAATTGAAACGAGTGAGAACATACCAAAGTTCTGCATTTTAGTAAGGTCAGTTGCCGCAACAATTGCAGTAGAGCTTAACATATTTTCAGGCTCTAAACCAATTAACATATAAGCAATAATAATACCACTTGTTGCAAGAGCATTACCTAACTTATTAACAAAGCCCTGACACGCAGCACCAAGACCGTTATCTCTGAAACCAGTCTGTAATTCAATAAGGTCAAGGCAGTCACAAATCATAGCACTTGAAACTACGTTGAGAACGCCTAAAGGAATACAAGAAATAAGAATGAATGGAATACAAATGTAAAGATTTGCAGTATACCAACCAATAACTGTTGTGAAAATACTTGCAACAAAACCAGCAAGACAAGTTGTAATAACTATTTTCTTATAGTCAAATTTCTTCATAAGCTTTGGCATAAAGAGCATAGCGCCAAACATACCAACTATTGCACATACCTGGAAGATTGTTTTTACAGAAGAAACGCTTGCATCAATTGCCGCAGTTCTTTCTGCTGGTGTCATACCAGTAAGGTCAGGACCAATATAGAAAGCGTATCTTGCAACGTGAACAGCTGCAGCCTGAACCATATATCTGCCACTTGAAAGAACACCCATAGCAACAACAAGCATTAAAGGTTTGCATTTGAAAACTCTTGCAAGAGTAGAAGGTTCACCAGGCTTTCTTACCTTTGCTGGAATTCTTACTCTTTCTTTAACGTGGAAATATGAGTTTGTAAAAAGAATAATACCGATAACTGAAACAACAATTGAAATAATTAAATATTTTGATTTGTTATATTCAATAGGATTGCTTGAATCAATAACTAATGGTAAAGCAAGACCAGCCACTAAGAATAAAACTTCAGGAACAGCAGTACCAATACCATTAAGGATTTTTGCGAATGAAATAACCTGACCACGTTCTTCTGCATCAGGAGTCATAACATTAGGTAAACTCCACATTGGAACGTCTGCCATTGTGTTAATCATACCCCAGAGGATATAAATAATTGCAGCGTACACCATTAAGCCGTTTTTATTTAAGTCAGGGCAGAAGTACATTAAAATTGTAAGCACTACAAGAGGTGGTGCAGAGTAAATTATAAATGACCTCATTTTACCTGTTTTTCTTGAACGTACGTCTGCTAAAATACCCATCATTGGGTCGTTAATAGCATCCCAGATTCTTGCACCAAGCATAAGCACAAGAATGAAAACTAATGGTAACTGTAAAACGTTAACGTAGTAGTCACTTATGTAGCTTGACATCATAGTGTAAATCATACCTTGACCCATAGTGCCAAGAGCGAACATATTAAGCTCTTTTTTAGGAACTTTGTAGCCTGTTTTTTCTTTCATAGAAACCCTGCTTTCTATCAATAAGATTTTTTAATTGTAACATAATTTCCAAGTTAAAACAATACAGTAAACAGAACAATATTTAGTAATTAAAAATAGTTAAAATTAACAATTAAAAAATACGTTTTTTCTATTTACAAATTATACCAAGTTTGATAATATTGACTTGTGTGATTATTTCTGTTTTTTGAAACAGAAAGGGGGCTTTTTTGTGAAAGAAACCACTAACAGACCAATACCCGAAATTTATAAAAGTCTTTACGATGAAAAAATAAAAGGCGAGTCGCTTTTTGTTATCGTGGGTGACTTGAATTTAAAAGGAAAATATGGCGAATCAATGCTTGTTTTTACTAAAGATAAGCTTTACGCCTTTGACAGTTGCTTTTCAGACAATCTTTTAATTGTTGAGTATAAAGAAATTGAAGAAGCAGAAGTAAAAAGAATGTATGGTAATGCATTCTTTAAGGTGAAATTAAAAGGCGAAAACAAAAAGAAAAATATTCTCAGATTTTCTTATGCCGCTGCAGAGGTTGGCGATGCTGCCGCAAACTTTGTAAATGTAATTAATGAAAACGGCTTTTCAGAAGCAGAGGTTGAAGTTGTAAAATCTGTTTACAGTAAGCAACGTTCATTCTGCCCGAAATGTGGTAGAAAATTACCCAAGCCAGATGCAGAATGTATCAACTGCTCAAGCAAAAGTCATATTATAAGTAAATTTGCAAAATATGTCGCTCCCGAAAAAACGTCACTTGTTGTGTGTATGCTTTTATCAGTTGTGGCAACTGTTTTGTCACTCGTTCCACCTTATATTACAAAAATAATGGTTGACGACGTTATTCCTAATAAAAATTCACAAAAACTCATTGTTGTTCTTGTGTGGCTTATGGGCGTTTATGTGTTCCAGTACATAGTAAATGGTATAAGGTCATATAAATTAAGAATAACTGGTAACAAAATCACGTTAAACTTAAAGAAAGATATTTTTGAAAAAGCGCAATATTTACCAATGAGCTTTTTCGATAAAATCTCAACTGGTTCAGTTATTAACCGAGTTAACTCCGATGCTGGTACAATTCAGCAGTTTATTATGAAAATATCGCAGGAAGCGGTAGTTCAGGCGTTTACTTTAGTTGGTCTTGTAATTATAATGTTCGCAATGAGCTGGAAGCTTGCTTTGTTTTCATTAATTCCAGTTCCTATAGTTGTTGTAGTTGGTAAAATGTTCAGTAAGGTCTTGGGGCCTAAATATATGCGACTCTGGAGAAGGCATTCTGCAATTTCAACAATGCTTGCAGACTCAATTCCGGGTGTAAGAGTTATAAAAGCTTTCACAAACGAAAGAAAAACTATTGATAAATTCAACAAATTCTGTGATGAATGGTTCAAAGAAGACAGAAAGGTTGCAATTCCAGCCGCAATATTCCCATCAATTATTACGTTCCTTGTTACTTGTGGTTCACTTGTAATATGGTTCTTGGGTGGTAATCTTGTTATTGGTGACGATAAAGACGTTTCATTAGGTCTTTTAGTTTCATTTGTAACTTATGCGAGTATGTTCTATAACCCGGTTAACTTCTTTGCTAATATCGGTGATACATACCAGAACACTTTAGCATCTGCTGAAAAAATCCTTGATATTTTAGATGCAGAGCCTGAGCACGACTTTGGTCACGATAACGAATTAGAAAGAATGCGCGGTAAAATTGAATTCAGAAATGTTAACTTCGCATTTGACCGTTCTAAAAAGGTTCTTTCAAATATCAACCTCACCATTGAGCCTGGCGATATTGTCGGTATTGTAGGTACAACTGGTAGTGGTAAATCAACTCTTATAAATCTTCTTATGAGATATTACGACGAGTATGATGGCGAAATCCTTGTTGATGGCGTAAACGTTCGTGATATTGATATGAAATATTACAGAAACTCAATAGGTTTTGTTCAGCAAGAGCCACTTATGTTCCGTGATACTATTTTTAATAATATAGCTTACGGCAGTAATGTTTCACACGTTGAGCAGGTTCTTCACGCTGCTGAGGTTGCTAATGCACACGGCTTTATTTCAAAATTACCTGATGCTTATGATACAATGCTCGGTGAACGCGGTGTAGGTCTCTCAGGTGGTGAAAAGCAACGTGTTTCTATTGCTCGTGCAGTGCTTAAAAACCCAAGTATATTAATCTTTGACGAAGCAACTGCAGCGGTTGACTCAGAAACAGAAAGTCTTATTCAGAGTGCTATTGAGCGCCTTATAAGTGGCAGAACTACACTTATGATTGCTCACAGACTTTCTACCTTAAGAAAAGCGAATAAAATCGTTGTTGTAGATAAAGGTGAGATTATTGAGTGTGGTACTCCAGAAGAGCTTATGGCACTCAAAGGTAAATATTATAAGCTTATTGAAATTCAGTCTATGGGTGAGCAGTTACAAAAACGCAAGGCTGAAGAGAATTTTGAATAAGGGGGTGCAATATAATGCCACGTTATGTAGAAGGTCCTGATATACGTTTAACACCAAATGACGTTATTTTTGTTGATGTTGAATTTTATACAGGCGAAAAATTCACGGGTGTAGAGCTTCGCAGAATGTTCCCTATAACAGGTCTTACAAAATATATTGCACTCGTTGACTCTGAGGGCGAACAAATTGCCATTATAAGAGATTTAAATGACCTTATGGAAGAGTCCCGAAAGGTAGCAGAGAAAGTTCTTGAAGAATACTATATGATTCCAAGAATTACAAAATTCTTAAAAATGAGCGAAAAGTTCAAAATCTGGATGTGGACTGCAGAAACTGATAAAGGCGTTTACACCTTTGAAATTAGAAACCACATTACAGCGGTTAAACCACTTTATGACGGTCGTGTGCTTATTAAAGATGCTAACGACAATCGCTACGAAATACCAGACGTAAAACAGCTTGATAAAAAGAGTCTTAAAATGATATTACCTAAGATATAATGAAAGGATGAAATTAACTTATGAAACTTCTTATAGCAATCGTAAACAATGAAGATAGTGCAGTAGTTTCTTCTGCACTCACAAAAGAAGGTTTTTCTGTAACAAAACTTTCAACAACAGGCGGATTTTTAATGGTTGGTAACACAACGTTTTTAATCGGTGCCGAAGATGATAAAGTACAAAAAGCAAAAGACACAATTAAAGAGCACTGTAAAAGAAGAACACAAACTGCTCCATCAACACAAGCACTCGGTAGCGGACTCCGTGAAGGTGACTTAGCGGCAGAAGTTGCAGTTGGCGGTGCAATTGTATTTTCATTAGACGTAGAAAGTGTGGATAAATATTAATGAAAAAGTATTTAAAAGAACTTATAATTGCTTTTATTGAATTAGCGTTAATTTTCTTATTCCCGTTAATTCCAATGGGCAACAAAGATGCTCACATAATTCTTATTATGGCACTTACTCTTATTGTCGGTATAATCGGTGTAGCAATTTCAAATAAGAAAATTAAATTCTTATTCCCGCTATTTACAACAATTTTAGTCGTTTCAACAATGTTTATGTACTACGAACCAAGAGTTTACGGAAACATCTTCTGGATGTTCGTATTCTCACTCCTTGCAGTAATTATTGGCGAATTACTCCGCCTTATCGTTTTAGGTGTTATTAAGCTTGTTAAGATGATTAGGAAATAGGGGTTAGAAACTTAAAATTAAGACAGGGGGGATTATAAAATGGAAAAATTAAAAAGTATTTCTATTTTTACAGGTCTATTATCTGTTGTATTTTATTGTTCGATTCTATTTCAACAGATATATTTTCTTGAATTTGAGTTTTTACCCATACTTTTATTTTTAGCGCAGGCTTTATTAATTATTTCAATAATTTTGTTGGTGTGTTCAATTCTTATTTCAAAACAAAAAATGAAGGCAGAAAATTTAAAAATTAAAGTATTAATTCCATGTATCGTAATTCTGGTTGGTTGCATATCATTGATTTTATATAATGCTTTAGCTTTTTATGATTGCTATACACCAGATGAATATATTGAAAATAATAAAGAAACCGTACAAACACTTTTTCCTTATCACGATATAATAAATTCTGAGTACGAAAATTTTGATATTTGTGTTTCTTATATAACTGGCACAAAATATTTTTGGTTAGAATCTCAGGGTGGTTCAATTTACGGATTGCCACAACATTATGATATCAGATATTTTGAAAGTTTAAGCCCTTTTATGAATTTTAAATTCAGATTAGAAACCGATAATCCAATCATAAAGGATTGGGCAGAATTAAAGGTTATATCAAATGGTGAAATAATAAAAATCGGTGATGATACTGTTATCTTTTTTGAATCTGATGGTGCTTATGGTGCTTTAGTTAAAGATTTTAACAAGACTACATATGCTACTTTGACTTATGCTGAATATTCAAATATTTCTAAAGAAGATTTTGCCAAAGAAATTATAGAACAACATAAAATTCTAAAACAGTTTTCAAAAGAAAAGACTTTTTTTGATGTTCCTTTTTCTGAAAGGTTTGAGTGAGACAATCATAACAATCAGTCTATAAGACAGGAAACAGACAGCATAATAACAATCAGGGGCTCGCTTCTCTGTCTTAAAACTCGTCAGACGTTAAGCCTGACGAGTTCTTTTATGCTAAAACTTCTAAAAAGTTGGTTGCTAACATTAAAACTATGAGAACTAAAGGTACGATTATCGTAGATAAAGTTATTCGTTTATTCGGATTATCTTCTTTAACCACTAAAATGTAAGGTATTGTAATAATATAAAGAATAGGTATGCCCCATATTCCAAATAACACCAAGAATTCTAATACTTCAATAATAAAATCGCCTACTAAAGGTATATAACTGATTAATAAAAATACTGGTAGTTCAAAAATAATACTGAGATATGAAATTAACATAACAGATGACCAGATTAATGTTGTATACATAAATATGTTCTTTAAAACTACAAGCAATTTATTTTTCATAACAGAACACTCCTTTTTTCTTTTCATCTACATAATATCAATTTGATTTTCAAAATGTACTGAAATGTAATTTTTGGGCGTTTTTTTGTAATTTTTGGGAATTGTTATGACAGAGGAGGTTCTCTGTCTTGGTTTTAGTTGTAAGTCGGCACTGACCACTGACTCACTGACCACTTATAGAATTTTTTGGTTGTATTAGGTGTTTTCGCTAAAATATATTGACATACATAAAATAAAGTGGTAAAATGTAACAAATGTTGTATGCGTTTTATTATTGTATTTATAAGGGAGGCTTTAGGGTGAAAGGTAAAAAGAAAAAAATTGTTAAAACATCTGAAACTAAAGGTGCTCGTATGAGTATCCAAACGAAACTTATGGGGGTAATTATTCCTGTAATCGTAATTGTAATTGTAAGTATTCTTGTGATAGTACAAGTTACTACTAAGAACATATTACGTGAAAACAGTGAATTTTTACTTAAAACCAGTGCTGATAGTGCAGTAAACGATGTTTCTGCGTGGATGAATGAAATTCTCGGGAAACTCGATGCACAACGTGACGTGTTTGAATATATGGATATGACTCCACAAGAGCAACAGGCTTACGTAAACCATACTGTTGACCCTGATAGTAGTTGTTCGGGTGGTATCTACATAGCAACAGAAAATAAAGAAGTTTATGCAACGTGGGAAGTTCCAGAAGGCGATTATGACCCTACAACAAGGGGTTGGTATAAAGAAGGTCTCACACACGATGAATTTATGTTTGGTGATGCATATTTAGACCTTACCATAAATAAAATCGTAACTTCTGCTACTTGCGTTTTAAAGAATAAAGACGGAAGTGTCAGAGGTGTTGCCGCAGGTGACGTTCAGTTAGAAGAAATCTCAAAAATGATGGCTGAAGTTCAAATTGAAGAAACTGGCGGTGCTTTTATGACAGATGCTGGTGCTCGTATTGTTATAGGCGCACCAGATGAAGCTATGATGGCAAAATCTTTTGACGAACTTCAAGAAAATCCTATTTATGCAGCCGCAGTTGAGTGGATAGATACCAAAGAAGAAGGTCTCCACCAAGCTGTAGTAAACGGCGAGAATATGTATTATTACATTGAATGGGTGCCGGGTTGCAACTGGGCTTCAGTATTCTATGTACCAGAGTCTGAAATACTTGCTGCAGCAAATTCTCTTACAACTACACTTGTTATTATTGCAGTATGCTCTTGTGTAATTCTTGCATTACTTGTTTTTGCACTTGTAAACAAATTGGTTATTAAACCAGTTAAGAAACTTGATAAAGCGGCTCAAAGTATTGCAGATGGCGACCTTAATACAACGGTTGATTATCATTCAAACGATGAGTTTGGTGCACTTTCTGATAATTTCGGAAGAACCGCAAATCAACTTCACAATTATTCGGCATATATTGATGAAATTACAAACATACTTAATGAAATCGCAAATGGTAACCTTGTATTCGAACTCACACTCGATTATGTAGGTGAATTTAATAAGATTAAGTTAGCACTCGAAAATATTTCATCTTCACTTACCGATACTATCTGGCAGATGGATAATGCCGCACAACAAGTTTCAGCAGGTTCTAGTCATTTGTCTGATGGTGCACAGACTCTTAGTAGTGGTGCAACACAACAGGCGGCATCTGTAGAGCAACTTTCTGCTACAATCTCTGTTTTGGCAGAACAAGTTTACAAAAATACAGATACTGCAAGAACAGTTAGCCACAATGTTAATGAAACCGCAACAAGTGTTGCTCAGAGTAACGAAAGAATGAGAGAACTTATTGATTCTATGACAGAAATCAATAACCGTTCTATTGAAATTGATAAGGTTATTAAAATTATTGATGATATTGCATTTCAGACTAATATTCTTGCATTGAATGCGGCGGTTGAAGCGGCACGTGCAGGTGAAGCTGGTAAAGGTTTCTCAGTTGTTGCAGACGAAGTCAGAAACCTTGCAATTAAATCACAAGAAGCAGCGGGTAATACTGCAAAACTTATAAGTGCATCTGTTAAGGCAACTCATCAGGGTAGTGAAATAGCAGATGAAACTGCAAAGAGTCTTCTTGAAACAGTAGAAAATATTAAATCTATAACAAATGATATCAATGCGATGTCTATTGCTTACGAAGAACAATCAACAGCGATTGCTCAGGTTTCAGAAGGTATAAATCAAATTTCAGACGTTGTACAGAATAATAGCACTACCGCACAAGAAACTGCCGCTTCAAGTGAAGAACTTTCTGCTCAGGCACAACTTTTAAATCAGATGGTAGAAAAGTTTACTATTAAATAATTGAGTTTAATTAACATTTTCTAATCAATAAACTACTCTTTATTGCATTTGTTTTGCTATGAAGAGTAGTTTTTGTATTTAATAACTTACTGGTTTCTGAAACAATTGATAGAAGTTTTTGATTTTTTCACTCATTTTGTAGAAAAATGCAAAAAATGTCGAAAAAATATAACCAAAAAAATTCGGCGAATTCGACGTTACTCGTCAAGAAAATTCAAACTAAGACTTTATTCACACCTTAATAAAATCAAGGTTTTGTCTATATTCACGATTGTTTTAAAAGTCTATTGCACTAAAATTTTCAGGGTGCTATAATTCACTCACTAACGGAGGTGCAGTAAATGAATAAACAACTGTCTGTGCTTTTAGCAGACGAAAAAAGTGAAATGGCACTTACACTTGTGTCTGAGCTTAAAAAGAATATGATGGATGTAAAAGTGTGTGAAAAGAGTGGGGCAACATTACTTCAATTAGTAGAAAGCAAAACACCAGATGTAATTATTATGGATGCATTTTTAATGCATATTGATGCTTTAGGTGTGTTACAAAGGTTAAATAAGTTAAATCTTATGAAACGACCGCTAATTATTGTTTTTTCGAGTATTGATAAAAGTCATTTTGAATTAGAAATTTTAAAAGCGGGTGCAGATTATTATTTTTTAAAACCAATTGAACCATCGCTTTTAGCAGAAAGAATTCCACAGCTTTACAGCTGGAAAGATATGGGTAACACTAACGTCGGTGTAAATCATAGCACTGAAACTAACATAGAGGTAACAATATCTGAAATAATGCATCAGATTGGTGTACCGGCACACATTAAAGGCTACCAGTATTTACGAGAAGCAATAAAGCGTTCAGTAAATGACCCCGAAATGCTTAATTCTGTAACTAAGATTTTATACCCGACAGTTGCAAAAGCGTTTTCAACAACACCATCACGTGTTGAAAGAGCAATCCGTCATGCAATAGAGGTTGCTTGGGATAGGGGCGACGTTGACGTTTTATCGTCATATTTCGGTTACACAATCCAGAGCGAACGTGGCAAACCAACAAATTCAGAATTTATTGCAATGATTGCTGATAAATTAAGATTAAAAATGAAAATATCTTAAAATAAAACATTCACCTTTATTGACTTTATCTTTTTATATGATAAAATTAAGGTGACGGGAGCTGAACCTCGTACGCCTAAAATTTAAATCTTTTGGCACATTAAGGCGTTTTTTGTCTCGTTATACGTCAGTATGACTTCGCCAAAGAAACACCTTACTGCACCAAAATCTTTACAATTTTAGGTGCGAGCAGTTTTGTAAGACAAAAAAAATTTTCAGTAACAAGGAAAAACTCGCAGGAATACTGACGTATTTCAAGAGTTTTGACGATGTTAGTGGGAATTTTTGTCTTCCAAAACCGTGCGATGTTCAGCTCCCGTCACCTTAAAGGTGAATATTTTATTTTCAGGATGTGTTACTTATGGAAAAATATGCAAGATTCAAATATATGCCTTGTTTACCATTAGGTGAAGATGGCAGAAGAATTACCGCTTCAAAAAAGCATACAGCTTTGTCACGTAAAGCGGCAACAGAGGGTATGGTGCTTTTAAAGAACGATAATAAAACCTTGCCTTTAAGCAAAGATTCTAAAGTTGCACTTTTTGGTAAAGCGACTATTGAATACATAAAAGGTGGTGGCGGTAGCGGTGACGTTTACGTGCCATATATCCGAAATATTTTTGAAGGCGTAGAAGAAAAAATCACTTCACAAAACATCTATATGCCACTTGTTGATTTTTACAAAGATTACGTAAAAAGAGAAAGCGTTAATATTCCGTCACAAGAAGAAATCAACGCTACTTGGGATATTGTTAATAATATGGATTTTTGCACTACTCGTGACGATATGACTTACGATACTTTTGCTTCAATGCACGTTAAAGAGCCTGCAATAGAAAGCAGTATGATTAAGTCCGCATCAGAGTTTGCAGACACAGCTATTGTAACTCTCAGCCGTTTCTCGGCAGAGGGTGTTGATAGAAGACCAATTCCATCTGACTATTACCTTTCAGATATCGAAAAAAATCTTTTAAATGAAGTTACAAAATGCTTTAAAAAGGTAGTTGTTGTTATTAACTCTGGTGGTGTACTCGACTGCGAATTCTTGGCAGAAAATGCTGGAGTTAATGCAATTCTTATGAGCTGGCAGGGTGGTCTTGAAGGTGGTAGTGCAATAGCAGATATTATTTTTGGTGACGTTAACCCATCTGGTAAATTAGTTGACACAATTGCAAAATCTTATGACGCTTACCCAGAAACAAAAGAATTCTGGGAAAGCTTCGATTACGTTTATTATAATGAAGATATTTACGTTGGTTACCGCTATTTTGAAACAATACCTGGTGCTAAAGAAAAGGTTCGTTATCCATTCGGCTTCGGTCTTTCTTATACAAACTTCGAGCATACAGGAAAGGTTTGTCTCCAGAAAGACGGAAAAATCTTCGCTATTGTTGACGTAAAAAATACTGGCGACGTTGCTGGTAAAGATATTCTTCAATTATATTATAGCGCACCACAGGGTAAATTGGGTAAACCAGCTCGTGAATTAGGAGCATTTAAAAAGACTAAGCTTTTAAACCCAGGTGAAAGTGAAACACTCGTTATGAGTTTTGATATTAACCTTATGGCAAGCTTTGACGATTTAGGAAAAATTCAAAAGAGTGCTTACGTTTTAGAAAAAGGGGATTATAATTTCTACCTTGGTACTGACGTAAGAAGTGCTGAAAAATTAGACTTTACATACACAGTAAAAGAAGACAGAGTAGTTGAGCAACTCAAAAACTGGTGTAAACCGTTTAAACTTGAAAAAAGAATGTTAGCTGATGGTAGTTACGAAAACTTACCAATGGGCGAGCCAGAATATTTTTATGGTAAAAACGAGCCTATAACCGCAAAAGCTCCTGAAGAATTAAAGAAGTTCGATTTGGTTGGCGCAGAAATAACAATGGATGAGTTCATTGCACAAATGACTATTGATGAACTTATGTATATCGTTGGTGGTCAGAAACAGGTTGGTATGTGCAACACTGGTTCATTCGGTGGTATTGAAAGACTTGGTATTCCTTACGTGCCAACAGCAGATGGTCCTGCTGGACTTCGTCTTATGGAATCAATCGGTATTCCTGCAACTGCCTGGCCTTGTGCTACACTTTTAGCTTGCTCTTGGGATTTGGATTTAATCTACGAGGTTGGTGCCGCTGGTGGTGCAGAAATAAGAGAAAATAACTTAGGTGTGTGGCTTGCTCCTGCACTTAATATTCACCGTGACCCACTTTGTGGCAGAAACTTTGAATATTATTCAGAAGACCCTATTGTTTCTGGTAAATGTGGTG
Organism: Oscillospiraceae bacterium; assembly: GCA_015066465.1. Taxonomy (GTDB): domain Bacteria; phylum Bacillota; class Clostridia; order Oscillospirales; family Acutalibacteraceae; genus DTU089. Next base: position 35,344 of record SVOI01000006.1, on the reverse strand, counting down.
CGGCGGCAATCCGTGGTGTGCAGTCACAGAAAACCGCAGTTTCAATGAAACACTTTGCTTGTAATAATAAAGAAGCTAACCGTTATCAGAACGATTCACGTATTTCTGAAAGAGCATTACGTGAAATTTACTTAAAAGGCTTCGAGATTGCAGTTAAAGAGGGTAAGCCTTGGACTGTAATGTCATCATATAATCTCATAAATGGTCAGCATACCTCTGAAAGCTACGAGCTCTTAACTGGTATTTTAAGAGACGAATGGGGCTTTGACGGAATGGTAGTTACCGACTGGGGCGTAAAAAATGACCCTGTTAAAGAAGTTAAAGCTGGTAACGACCTCAAAATGCACTGTGGCTACCCAGAAGACCTTAAAAAAGCACTCGATAGTGGCGATTTAACACGTGCAGATTTAGAAGTTTGCACAAGAAGAATCTTAGAGATGTTTATGAAGTTGGCATAAAACAAAAAACTCAGTTAATTGATTTTTAGTCAATTAACTGAGTTTTTCAACGCTTTTACTTGTTTTTGTTGAAGATTGCACAATTACTTGATTAATCTTGCAAAATTTGATATATTGAAATTAAGAAAAAACATTGGACGGCGTAAGACATAGAACCGTCCCCTGTCTTAAGTTTAACAAACGAAGAAGTTATTTGGCTTTTTGAAAATGGTTGGAGGAAGTAATTATGATTGCCCATGCTAAAATAAAAAAAATCCCAGCACGATTACCTTGTTCTTCGATAGAAGTGCTGTGTACAGATGAAGAATTAGATGTTTTAATTGGGAAATTACTTAACTTTAAGGAAAAAGTTAAAGAATGCAATAAACTTGCCATTAATGAAGATTATGTTCATATCCATTATCAAGATGATAATAATTTATGGACAAGTAATGATTGTGATTTAGTTTTTTATATTAATCTTGCACCACAAAATGATAAATGACAATCAGAGGACGATTTTAAACAATCAAGGGACGGCTCATTAATGCAATCAGGGGACGGTTCTATGATTGAACCTTAAAAGCCTTGATTATCACGTTTTTAGCGTTGTTTAAAGTTTAATTTTATAAGAAAATCAGGGGTTGGTTGATTTAAAAAACAATCCAATCACAGAACCGTCCCCTGATTTTATGGAGATGATTGAATATGAAATTTAAAGCAACGTTTACACTGGTTTTATTATTAACTTTTTTTCTTGTTTTGTTGGGATGGGTTTACTCTTTGAAAATACTTGTTTTATCTGGTTATATATTAATGATTTTATTGAATTTATTGAATATTGTTTTTGCAATTAGGAGGCGGTTTCGCAGACAATCAAGACAGGACAATCAGGGAACGGCTGATTGAGATAAGCGTAAGACAGGGGACGGTTCTCTGTCTTGCCCAAAAACCGAATAATTTTTAAAACAAAAAACTCAGTTAATTGATTTTAAAAAATCAGTTAACTGAGTTTCATTTTTCATTTTTAATTTTTAATTTTTAATTCGGAGAGCTCGTGCCTGTGTGGAAAATCGTTTGAAAGTATATAATCATAAAATGAATGGTTTAAATTATATTTTCTCGGAGTGCCGTGAATTGACCAGTCACTTTCATAAATAAGGTTGTTTTGTTCAAATACCTGTAAGCACTTCTGGTAATTGTTAGAAACTGTGTTAGAAAGTCCGTTTTTGTTTTCCCAGGCAATAATGCTGTTAATTTGTGGGTCACTTGCATTTCTGTAGGTTAAAACAGGCGTTGCTTCGTCAATTAAATATGCGGTGAACAACTTGAGTGTTGTGTTAAGTTCATCGTTCTGCCACATATCTTCAAAAATATGTGAGCTGAGAATAGTGTGGTTTTTAACACAAGCAGTAAGAACTGGTAAAAGCTCATCACTCATTTTTGACCAACGTCTGAATGTTATAATGTCAATTTTAAGAATACCCTCGTGATATCTCGCATAACCAATAGTAGCAAGAAGCTTGAAAGCATTTTCTGTGTCAACGTCATAAATCTCAGCTTCAACGAGCCAGTCGTCAACGTCTTTTTTGCTTACCTCTAAAACCTGATTTGAAAGTATGTAGTAAAGAACAATCATTTCATCGTCTGTTGTAATATCAAGCTGTTCAAATGCAGGGTTAGAAGAAATAAGGGTGGGGGACGATTTCTTTGAAATTCTGCTTACAGAAAGTGTGTATTTGTTTATAAAAGCATTCATTGCATTTGTTGCAACAGTAAGTGATGGTGGAATAATATCTAAAGACCCTTGCACTGCATCATAAATATATGCAACGTCTTCGCTTACGTCTAATTTAAAGAGTCTGTAAAATTCCTTTAAAAAGCCTGAAACCATATTTGGGGTAATTTCAGGTAATATAACAGGCAAGAGTAATGCATTCTCGTCAAATACAAAGGCACCAGTTACGTTTGTGCAGAAAGCACTATCTAAAAATTTCTGTGACAAAATCGGAATGTTAACACAGCTACTTTTAAGCATAATGCTTATTTCGTCAATGTTAATAACCTTACCATCATTTGAGGGTAACCCACAAAGGTAAATAAAATCTTTTGGAATACCCATACTCTGAAAATATTCTGAAAGAAGCGTGGCAATATTTTCTTCATTTGTGTGGTACGCTATAAATAGTTTAAATCGCTGTTCCATAAAATAGGAATCCTTTCACAAATAAAATACTGACATACATTATAATATTCTTTTTTGCAATAATCAACTAAATTTTTCTATCTTAAATTAATTTCGTTAAATGTTATAATCTGAGTAACTTTTGTTTATGAGATTTGCCACAAAAAAAGACTGACAAAAATAGCCAAAAAGCCTTGAAAATTGGTAATTTTTTAACAATCAAATTGTTTTGTGTAAAAGGTAAAATTTTACGGGAATATTTTGTGGATTTAGAATTATTGACAGTGAAAAACAAGTGTTATATAATTAATCTAATAGTGTAATGTAATATATTATGCTCAAAATTAATATGTAAATTCAGCTATTGAAAGGTAGGTTCTAAAATGGCTTTTAAATTACACGGAATTAAGCTTCCGGAGAGAAAAACAACAGAGGGAATGCCTTCTGTTAAAATGCCAGCTCCAGAAACTGTTACAATTCCAACAGCTATGCATATAGGTACACCTGTAAAACCGGTTGTTAAGGTGGGCGACGAGGTTTTTGTTGGTACCTTAATTGCAGAGGATAATGAAAAGCTTTCTGCACCAGTTTACTCAAGTGTTTCAGGTAAGGTTTCAAAGCTTACAGAAATCACTATTTCTAATGGTAACGTTGTACAAGCTATTGTTATAGCTTCTGATGGCGAAATGACTCCAGATGCAAACATTAAAAAGCCTGAAATCAACTCAAAAGAAGATTTAATAAACGCTATTAAAAACAGCGGTATGGTAGGTCTTGGTGGCGCAGGCTTCCCGACTTACGCTAAATTCAATACAAATAAGCCTATTGATACTCTTATTATTAATGGTGCTGAGTGTGAGCCTTATATTACAAGCGATACTACCACAATGGTAGAAAGAGCAGACGACATCAAGGTTGCTATTGAAGCAATTACAAAATACTGTGGTGTTAAAGAAGTTATTTTAGGTATCGAAAAGGGTAGTGCTGAGGCTCAGAAAAAGATGGAAGAATTAGCTTCTGCAATTCCAAATATGAAAGTAAAGGTTTTAACAAAGCTTTACCCACAAGGTGGAGAAAAGGTTCTTGTTTATCATACAACTGGTAAGGTTATCGGTAATGGTATGTTACCAATAGACGTTGGTTGTGTGGTAATTAACTGTTCAACCATGGCTAACATTGGTAAATATATTTTAACTGGTATGCCATTAGTTGAAAGATGTATTACAGTAGACGGTGCTTCTGTTAAAGAACCTAAAATTGTTGTTGCACCAATTGGTACAGCTTTAAAAGATGTATTCGACTTCTGTGGTGGATTTAAAGAAGAGCCTTTCTCAGTACTTTATGGCGGTCCTATGATGGGTATAGCAGTGCCTGATTTATCAGTGCCTGTTTTAAAACAGACAAATGCAATTCTTGCACTCACCAAAAAAGAGACAAGTGTTCCAAAAGAAACTTCTTGTATCCGTTGTGGTGCTTGTGTTACAAATTGTCCTTTCGGTATAAGCGCACCAGCGATTATGAAAGGCTATAAAAATAAAGATATTGATGCAATGGTTAAGGCTGGCGCTGAGATTTGTATGGAATGTGGTTGTTGTTCATTCAATTGCCCTGCAAACAGACCACTTGTTCAGACAAATAAACTTGCTAAAGCTCTTATCAGAGAAGAAAAAATGAAGGAGGCAAATAAATAATGGAAAATAAACTTCATATTTCTGTGTCTCCTCATATACACAGTAAAAATTCAACTCAGAGAATAATGCTCGACGTGTTAATTTCACTTTTACCTGCAACTATTGCTGGTGTTGTGATTTTCGGACTCAATGCACTCTTAGTTATTGCCGTTTGTGTTGCAGTTTGTGTTTTAGGTGAATTTGTTTTTAATAAAATTACAAAGAAACCACTTACAATCAGTGATTTAAGTGCAGCAGTAACAGGCTTACTCTTAGCACTTAACTTACCTGCAAACGTGCCACTCTGGCAAGCTGGTGTTGGTTCACTTTTCGCAATTATTATTGTTAAATGTATTTTCGGTGGTATTGGTAGAAACGTTGTAAACCCAGCAATCACAGGTAGAGTATTTATGCTTGTTGCATTCGCTTCTATGACAAAAGCGGCTTTCCCACTTGATTCTACTGCTGGTGCTACTCCACTTGCTGAAATTGCAAACGGTAACGAAGTTATTTTAACAGATTTACTCTTAGGTAATATTGGTGGTTCAATTGGTGAAACTTGCAAGGTTGCACTTCTTATTGGTGGTGTTTACCTCTTAGTAAGAAGAGTTATTACCTGGCACATTCCTGTTGCATTTATTGGTACAACCTTCATTTTCACTTTAGCAGTTCACGAATTTGACTTTATGTTAGCTTTAAGTCTCGTTCTTTCTGGTGGACTTCTTTTAGGTGCCTTCTTTATGGCAACTGATTACGTTACTTCACCAACAACACCACTCGGTAAAATTGTTTTTGGTGTTGGTGCAGGTTTAATTACAGTATTGATTCGTGAGTGGGGTATTTATCCTGAAGGTGTTTCATTCGCTATACTTATCATGAATATCCTTAATCCATATATTGATATGTTAACTGCACGTAAATTGTTTGGGGGTGCGAAGAAATGAAATATATTAAAAGTGTAATAGCTTTAACAGCTATTTGTGCTGCAATTTCTTTGCTTCTTGCATTAACAAACTCAATTACAGCACCTATTATTGAAAAAAACGCTTCTGCAGCAGCAAACGAAGCACTTCTTGTTGTTTACCCAGACGGTGGCGATTTTACACAAATTGATTTAACTGGTAAAGAATTACCTGCAACTGTTACAGATGCATATTCTGCAAGTAATGGTGGTTACGTTATAAAACTTCTTACTTCTGGTTATGGTGCTAATATGGTGCTTATGTGTGGTATCGATGGTGCTGGTACTGTTACAGGTGCAACCTGTCTTTCAAGTAGCGAAACCTTAGGTTATGAAAAAACTTATGGGGACACTCTTAAAGGCAAGACAACTGCTGATATTGATGCAGTTGAAACAATCTCAGGTGCAACAATGACTACTTCAGGCTATAAAAATGCAGTTAAAGATGCACTTAACGCTACAATCATTCTCGGTGGAGGCTCAGTAGATATCCGTTCAGAAGAAGAAATTCTTAATGATAATCTCTCTGAAGCATTACCTCAGGCAGAGGGTAAATTCGTTTCTTGGTTTATGGCTGAAAGCTTAGAAAACGTTACTGCAGTTTATGAAGCAGAAAACGGTGCAGGCTATGTGCTCGTTTCAGGCGAAGAATTTATTGCAGTTGATAAATCTGGTGCAGTTCTTTCAGAGGTTGCAGACGACGTTAAAGCTACTATGGAAGCAAATGCACAATTAATTATTAATTCTTCACTTACAGAAGTTGATATAAGCGGTTACAGTGATATGCCTTCACAGGTTAAAAAGGTTTATAAAACTGCAAGTGGTAACTATGTATTTGAATTAGGCGCAAATGGTTTTGGTATCAATGGTGACCATTATTACAATCCATCTGGTAAACAGATTGAAATCAAAGCTTCTGCAACAAAAGACGGTAAAATTATTGCAGTTCTTACAACTGCTCAATATGAGTCTGAAAATATCGGTGATGCTTGTGCTAAAGAATCATTCTACTCACAATTCAACGGTAAAACAGAAGCAGATTACAGTGACATTGAAGCAATTTCAGGTGCGACAATTACAACAAATGGTTATAAAACTGCTATCTCAAAAGTATTTGAAGCAGTAAAAATCTTGGAAGGGGTGGCTTGAAATTATGAAAAAGACTAATTACTGGAAAATCTTAATTACAGGCCTTCTCAAAGAAAATCCTGTATTCGTTCTTATTCTTGGTACTTGCCCAACACTTGCTATGTCAAACTCAGTAACAAGTGCTGTGGGTATGGGTCTTGCAGCAACTGCAGTTTTAATCTGTTCAAATGCGGTTATATCTTTACTTCGTAAGGTTATTCCGGATGCAGTTCGTATTCCTTGCTATATAGTAGTTATTGCAGGCTTCGTTACGTTGGTAGAAATGTTTATTCATGCCTATTTACCAGAGCTTTATAAGAGTCTTGGCGTTTTCTTGGCTCTCATTACAGTAAACTGTATCATTTTAGGTCGAGCAGAGATGTTTGCTGGTAAAAATACAGTTGGTAAGTCAATTTTAGATGGTATTGGTATGGGCCTTGGCTTTACTTTGGCACTTTTCCTTATGGCAGTTGTTCGTGAAGTTTTAGGTGCAGGTACATTTGCTGGTATCGAAATTCCATTTATGATTGACCACAAAATTGAATTCCTTGTTAAAGCTCCTGGTGGCTTGATGGTTTATGGTCTTTTAATTGCATTTGTAAACGTAATTACAAAAGGCAAAGCAATAAAGAAAAAAGAGTTTAACTGTGCTGGTTGCCCATCTGCTGGTGTTTGTAACGGCGGTTGTAAAGCAAATGAAGTTAAGGAGGGTGAATAATTATGTTTAAAACATTAATAGTTATATTGTTATCAGCAGTATTAGTTAATAACTATGTTTTAAGACAGTTCCTTGGTATTTGCCCATTCTTAGGTGTTTCTAAAAAGCTTAATCAGGCAGTCGGTATGGGTGTTGCAGTTACATTTGTTATGTTACTTGCAACTGCAGTTACCTGGCCAATTCAGAATTTTGTTCTCAATAACTTAAATCTTGGTTATTTACAGACTATAGTTTTCATTTTAGTTATTGCTTCATTGGTTCAGTTTGTTGAAATCTTCTTAAAGAAGTTCATTCCGGCACTTCATAAGAGCCTTGGTGTTTATTTACCACTTATAACAACAAACTGTGCGGTTTTAGGTGTTACTATCAATAATATTAAAGATGGTTTCAATTTCCTTGAATCAATGGTAAGTGCATTAGGTTGCGGCCTTGGTTTTATGCTTGCAATGGTTCTCTTCTCTGGCGTTCGTTCCAGAATTGATGAAAGCGATATTCCTGAGCATTTCAAAGGACTTCCTGCAACGTTAATCGCAGCTTCATTCGTGTCACTTGCTTTCTTTGGTTTTGAAGGCATTGTTGAAAATTTATTCAAATAAGGTGGTGAGTGTAAAATGGATATAATGCCGATTTTAATGGCTTTAGGCGTTGTTGCTTGTGTAGGTCTTGTTTTGGGTATCGTTTTGGCACTCGCATCAAAGTTCTTTGCAGTTGACGAAGATGAAAAAGTTAAGCTCGTCCGTGAAGCGCTTCCTGGTGCCAACTGCGGTGCTTGTGGCTACACAGGTTGTGACGGCTACGCTGAAGCAGTAGCAAAGGGCGAAGCAGAGCCAAATCTCTGTATCCCTGGTGGTTCTTCAACTGCAGCACAGCTTTCAATTATTTTAGGTGTTAAAATTCAGGAGCTCGAGCCAAAAGTTGCTTTTGTTGCTTGCGGTGGTGACTGCGAAGCAGCTAAATCAAATGCAATTTATGATGGTATCAAATCTTGTAAAGCAGCTGCTATGGTTTACGGTGGTCCTTTTGACTGTGCATATAGCTGTGTAGGTTGTGGCGACTGTGCTACTGTTTGTCCGGTTAACGCAATCTGTGTTCACGACGGACTTGCTCATGTTGACCCAAGAGAATGTGTTGGTTGTGGTAAATGTGTAGGTACTTGCCCTAAACACATAATTAAACTTCTTCCAAAAGAATCAAAAACTGCGGTTATGTGTAGTAACGTTCAGAAGGGTGCTCTTGCTCGTACAAATTGTAAAAATGCTTGTATCGGATGTAAAAAGTGTGAGCTTAACTGTCCTGAAAAAGCAATTACAGTTATTGATAACCTTGCAAGAATTGATTACGATAAATGTACTGGTTGTCGTTTGTGCGAAGAAAATTGTCCTACAAAGTGTTTAAAACCAATTGATTTTAGAAATAATAAGATTGGTTAATATGAATAATAAGAAAAAATTTAAAAATGATATAATCCTTGCCGTTATCGTTATTGCGGTAGCGGCAGTGGGATTACTTTTACTTAATATCTTTAAAACCGAGGGTTCATTTGCTGTTATTAAAATTGATGGTAAAGAAACTGAACGTTATCCGCTTTCTGTAAATACAGAAGTAGTTATTGAAACAGGGGATAACGGCAGAAATACTCTGGTTATTGAAGATAACAAAGCTTTTATGAAAGATGCTAATTGTCCTGATAAAATATGTGAAGGTCATAGCAAGATTTCATATAAAGGTGAAACAATCGTGTGTCTTCCACACAAGGTTGTAATAGAAATTGTTGCAGATGAAGCTACTGATGAATTAGATGCAGTTGTTTAATTTGTAACAGAAACGAGATTTTATGAGAAACAAAACCAGACGAATAGCACTTTTAGGTGTTTTGACTTCTGTGGCATTGGTTCTTTCTTATTTAGAAGTAATGCTACCACCAATATCTACTGCAGTTCCAGGAATAAAAATGGGGCTTCCGAATATTATAATAATTTTCGTGCTTTATAAGTTCGGTTTAAAAGAGGCAGTAACAGTTTCGCTTATAAGGGTATTTATTGTGGCATTGCTCTTTGGTAACGTTATGACGTTGGCTTACAGCGTAGCAGGTGCGGTTTTAAGCCTTGCTTTAATGACTTTATTTAAAAAGATAAATCTTTTTTCAATTGTCGGTGTAAGTATAATAGGCGGTATCTCTCATAATCTCGGTCAGATTTTGGTTGCAATTTTCCTGTTTGATACAATACAAATAGGGTATTATATGATAGTTCTTTCAATTACTGGCACAATTGCTGGTGTAGTTATTGGAATTATCAGTTCAATACTTGTAAAAAAATTGGAAAAAGTTGTATAGTTTTTTCTAAATTTTAAAATATTGTTTATTTTTTAACAATAGTATTGACAAACTGTTGGAAATCTGTAATAATCAGTTTTAGAGTGAAAACTCTATATGCAAGAAAAATTAAATGTTAAAGGAGAAGATTAAAATGAAAAAGATTCTCAGTCTTGCACTTGTATTAGTAATGGTATTATCAGTTGCAGCTTTAGTTGGTTGCTCAGGTGACAAAGAACCTACAGGCGGCGATGCTGCTACACTCAAATTCGGTTTAGGTGTTGTTTCAAGCTACGGCGAAGCAAAAGATGCTGATGGCGAAACAAACGGCGCAGGCGAATTTAATACAACTGCAGTTGCAGTTCTTCTTGATGCTGAAGGCAAAATTGCTGCTATCGACCTTGATACAGCACAAATCAAAACTGCTTGGACTTCAGCTGGTAAAAACATTGCAGTTGAAGATTTAAGAACAAAGTATGAAAAAGGCACAGATTACGGTATGGCTGCATACGGTAAGAAACACGACGGTTCAGAAGGCAAAGCATTAGAATGGAACGAACAAGCTGATGTATTTATGGCTACTGCAAAAGGTAAAACAGTTGCAGAAGTTAAAGCTTTAATGGCTGAAGACGGTTATGCTCAGGGCGACCTTGCAACAGCAGGTTGCACAATTAATGTTAATGATTTCGTTTCAGCTCTTGAAAAGGCTGTTAGCTCAGCTGCAGATTCAAAAGCTACTGCTGAAAATAAACTTTCAGTTGCTCTTGTAGCTGCTAACTCACATTCAAGTGCAGATGCTACAGAAGAAAAAGCTGGTCTTGCTCAGATTGATACAACAATTGCTGCTGTTGTTACAGATGCAGACGGTAAAGTTGTAGTTGCTAAGACAGACTGTGTACAGGGTAAAATGCCATTTGATGTTGTTGGTAAATCAACTCTTGACGCTACAGCAGAAATCAAAACAAAGCTTGAACTTGGTACAGACTATGGTATGGCTGCATACGGTGCAAAACACGATGGTACAGAAGGTGCTGTAAAAGAATGGAACGAACAAGCAGCTGCTTTTGATGCTGCTCTTGTTGGTAAAACATCAGCTGACTTCGCTGGTCTTGCTGCTGAAGATGGTTATGCAACAGGTGACCTTGCAACAGCTGGTTGCACAATGGCTATCGGTGATATGATTAAGGCTGCTACAGCTGCAACAAAATAAGTTAAAACAACTAATTTTAAGGGGATGTTGTTTCATAGCAACATCCCTTATTTTTAAATATGAAGAGAAAATCGTTTTCAATATTTTTGAGTGTAATATTACTTGCTTCACAACTTTCTTTCTTTACTTCTTGTAATACTGTAAAGGAAAAACAAAAGTTTTCAGAATACTATTTTGATTATTTTGATACTGTAACAACAATTACGGGTTATACCGAAACAGAAGAAGAGTTCAAAAGCATTTGTGAAGAAATAAAAACAGAACTTAATAATTATCATAAGCTTTATAATATTTATTTCAGATATGAGGGAATGAATAACATTTGTGTTATAAATGAACTTATTGATGGAAAACATAATGTTGTAAAAGTAGATGAAAAAATAATTGATTTGTTGCTTTATTCTAAAGAGATGTATACACTGACAAATGGTAAAATTAACGTTGCTATGGGTAGTGTGCTCTCAATATGGCATAAATATCGCAATTTAGGGCTTTCTGACCCAGCTAATGCAGAATTGCCACCTCAGAATTTGTTGAAAGAAGCAATGAAGCATACAGATATAAATAATCTTGAAATTGACGAAGAAAATAATACTGTTTTTCTTTCTGACCCAGAAATGATACTTGACGTTGGTGCAATAGCCAAAGGCTATGCAGTAGAAAGAATAGCAGAATATTTAATAAATAAAGGTGTCAGTGATTTTCTTCTTAATATCGGTGGTAATGTTCGTACTATCGGTATGGGCAAAAACAATGAGCCGTGGAAAGTCGGTATAGAAAATCCAGATATTGAAAAACAAGAAGAAGCCCCACATATTGAATATCTTAAATTATCAGATATGTCACTTGTAACAAGTGGTTGTTACCAACGTTTCTATGAAGTGAACGGCAAAAACTATCATCATATAATTGACCCTGAAACGTTATTACCCGGAAATAAGTATTTATCTGTTTCAGTTTTAACAAAAGATTCAGGGCTCGGTGATGCTCTTTCAACCTCTCTTTTCTTAATGAGTATTGAAGATGGTAAAAAGATAGTTGAGTCTTTAGAAAACGTTGAAGTAATGTGGGTGAAGACAGACGGCGAACAGATATACACAGATGGATTTAAAAATTATACTTTCGAGTATGAAAATAAATAAAAAACAAAGGAGTTTTTTTAATGAACAAAAAAATTATTATGTCAATCGTTGCAGTTGCTTTAGTTGTTGCAATTGGTGTTATTGCTGTTGGTTGTGGTAATGGTGCAGCAAAAATGGAATTTACAGACACAGCAGACGTTATCAACAAGGTTGTTGACACTTACACAGAAGAAAATAAATTCTTTGCTGTTGGTGGCGATATCAACGCACCAGTTGATGGCAAAGCAGGTTTAATGAATCTTGCAGATACAGAAGTTGTTAACAGTATGCTTCACACAAATGATGAATTATTAGCAGATGTTGATGAAGTTGCGTCTTTCGTTCACGCTATGAATGCTAATACATTCACAAGTGGTGCTTTTAAGCTTAAGAGTGCTGGTGATGCTGAAAGCTTTGCAGCTTCTCTTAAAGAAAGCGTTTTAGCAACACAATGGATGTGTGGTTTCCCAGAAAAAATCGTTATCGTGAATGTTAATGGTGGCGACTATGTAGTTTATGCAATTGGTAATGGTGAAGCTATTGATTATTTCAAAACACAGCTTACTACAGTTATGGGTGAAAGTGCAGTTGTTGTAGCTGAAGAAGCAGTTGCATAATCGCTTTTAAAATAATATTACACTTTGGATAGGGGTTAAAAAATGCTTTTTTCGAGCATACCATTCTTATATTACTTTCTGCCAAGTGTACTGATACTTTACTTTTTAGCTCCCCAAAAACTTAAGAATACAGTTCTTCTTATAAGCAGTCTTGTTTTTTATGGTTGGGGAGAGCCTAAATATGTAATAATGATGGTAGCCTCAATTATAATCGGTTTCGTTTCCGGATTACTAATTGAGGCTACAAATGAAAAATCTAAAAAGAAATTGATAATCACAATCAATATAATAATTAATTTAGGTTTTTTAGTCTTCTTTAAATATTCTAATTTCTTTATAGAAAATTTTAATAGTGTAACGGGACTTTCGTTGAACTTATTAAACGTTGCACTTCCAATTGGTATCAGTTTTTACACTTTTCAGATTTTAAGCTATGCAGTTGACGTTTATCGTGGTACTGTAAAAGCACAGAAAAATCTAATAAACCTCGCAACCTATATAACAATGTTTCCACAACTTATTGCGGGACCTATTGTAAGATATAGCGACATTGTTGACTCTTTAACAGAAAGAAAAATAGGCTTTGAAAAAATCAGTACAGGTTTAAGAAGATTTATAATTGGTCTTTCAAAAAAAGTTCTTCTTGCAAACGCCTTAGGCGAGCTTTGTGTTACTTTTAAAGCCTCAGATGATAAATCCTTATTGTTTTATTGGTTGTATGCTGTTGCTTTTTGTTTACAAGTTTACTTTGACTTTTCAGGTTATTCTGATATGGCAATAGGTCTTGGTAAAATTTTAGGCTTTGAATTTATGGAAAACTTCAATTTTCCGTTCATTTCTAAAAGTATTTCTGAATTCTGGAGAAGATGGCATATTTCTTTAGGCTCGTGGTTTAGAGACTACGTTTACATTCCACTTGGTGGCAACAGAGTGAAAAAAACAAGATGGATTTTCAATATTCTTGTTGTGTGGTTTTTAACAGGCTTCTGGCACGGTGCGGCGTGGAATTTCATTATCTGGGGATTATATTTTGTTATATTCCTCATATTTGAAAAAACGCCAGTAGGTAAATTTGTTACTAAAACACACGTATTAAACAGAGTTTATACATTGTTCTTTATAATTATGAGCTTTGTTATATTTGATGCTGTAAATATGAGCGAAGCATTTAATTATATTAAAGCAATGTTGGGTGCTTCGGGTGTACCACTTGTATCAACAGAATTCATTTATTATCTTAAAGAATATTTGATAATTCTTGTTTTAAGTTTGGTTGGTGCTACACCACTCGTTAAAAAGATTGCTACAAGATTAACTGAGATAAAAGGCGTTAAAACTCTTGTTGGTATTTTAGAACCAATTGTTCTTATTGCTTTACTTGTTTTAGTAACCGCATATTTAGTTGATGGCTCTTTTAATCCGTTCTTATATTTTAGATTTTAAGGTGACGGGAGCCGAACACCGCACGGTTTTGGAAGACAAAAATTCCCACTAACATCATCAAAACTCTTGAAATACGTCAGTATTCCTGCGAGTTTTTCCTTGTTACTGAAAATTTTTTAGTCTTACAAAACTGCATGCACCTAAAATTGTAAAGATTTTGGTGCAGTAAGGTGTTTCTTTGGCGCAGTCATACTTATCGTATAACAAGACAAAAAACGGCTTAATGTGCCGAAAAATTTAAATTTTAGGCGTACGGGGTTCGACTTCCGTCACCTTAGGAGGCGTCAGTATGAAAAGAATTTTAAATATAATTACAAGTGTACTTGTGTTAGGCTTTATATTGACACTTTCTGTTTTTGCCTGGGTTAAACCAATGGATGATATTTCTGTCAGCGAAAGGCGAGAACTTGCAAAATTCCCAGACCTTAGTTTTAATACACTCGTTTCGGGCAGTTTTATGAAGAATTTTGAAAATTACACTCTTGACCAGTTTCCGTTAAGAGAGTTCTTCAGAACTATAAAAGCACAAAGTGAATTAGGTATTTTTAATAAGTTGTCTAATAACAGTATTATTGAAAAAGATGGTTATATAACAAAAATAGAATATCCTTTGAATGAACAATCTATTGAAAATGCAGGCATGAAGTTTAGTTTTGTTTATGATAAATACTTAAAGGATACAAATACAAACGTCTATTTTTCAATAATTCCAGATAAAAACTATTATTTAATAAGTGAAGACGAAAACTATCTATCTCTTGATTATGAAAAGTTAGTAAGCAGTATAACAGAGAAAACAAGCTATATGAAATATATTGATATTTTCTCTGAACTCACAATAGATAGTTACTATAAAACAGATAGCCATTGGCGACAAGAGCAAATTTTGCCTGTTGCTAAAAAAATAGCAGGGGAAATGGGTGTTACACTTAATTCTTCTTATAAAGAGGATTATTTCGAGAAAGAAGTTTATGGCGTCTATTATGGTCAGTATGCTATAAAAAATTTATCTGGCGATATGCTTAGAGTTTTATATAATGACCATACTATGAATGCAAAGGTAATAGATTATCAGAATCAAAGAGAAATTTTTGTTTATGATATATCAAAAGCAAAAGGCAGAGATTTTTACGAAGCATATTTAGGTGGTCCGCTTTCACTTGTTACTATAGAAAATGAGAATGCAACTACCGAAAAAGAACTTATAATGTTCCGTGATTCTTATGGTAGCAGTTTAGCACCATTGTTTATAGAGGGCTATAAAAAAATAACGCTTATTGACATTCGCTATATGCATCCTAATATGATAGAAAACTTTGTTGAATTTAATAATCAGGATGTGTTATTCATTTACAGCACTTCTGTTTTAAATAATAGTGAAACCTTAAAATAAATAAAAACGCTAAAGACTAAAAAGCCTTTAGCGTTTTTTGTTTTACTGTAAATCGCTGTCAGAAGGATTATCTATTGAGATTTTACCTTCGTTAAGTAAATCCTCTTCTTTTTTCTTTGAACGTTTTCTTAAGAAGATTATAAGAACAACAATTGCAACAATTATAACAACTATAGCTATAATTTTAACTGTAGAAGAATCTTTTTCTTCTTCACCAACAACTATTGATGTAGGGCCGTCAGCACTACCAATAACACCTATTGAAGAACTATTCTGCTTATCAGGATTCTGACTTTGATTTGTAACAGGTAAATCCTGCTCGGAGCCACCACCAAAAACAGTAGTTTCATTTTCAACAACAATACAGAAAGTAATACCAGTTTTATCTGTGAAATTCTTAAGTGAAGTATTTACTGTATCTTCAGTGAATTCACAGTTAGAGTAGTTGTAAACCTTTGATTCAGCTACAGTACTTCTGTCAGCTTCAGATTTATAAGGTGAATCTAAACCTAAGCTGGTAACACTATCAGTCATTTTGTCAACAACCTGAGCTAAATTACTTCCTAAAGAATATCCGTGATAATCACTTATTGAGTCTGACATAGCATCGCCTAAGGCTGTTTGTTCATTACCAAATAAATCAGTAACCTCATATCTTAAGTTGTCACCAACCCAGGCAATAGTGTAATAACCATCATTAGCGTCAGTAGTTAAGAATACAACTAAAATATTGTCTTCATAACATGTTGTTTTGCCGAAAATTTCCTGGTATTTATCGTTTGTGTATTCCTGGAATAATGATTCTGAATACCTGCCATCTTCGTTATATGTATCTTCAATCTGAAAATCACTTGCCCAGTCTTTAATATCATTTGAGTTAATACCAACTACAAATTTAAAGAAAGCAAAAATGATTGCTATAACAATAATGAATGCAAAAATGGTAGATAAAGCTCCGCCACCGCCACGATGGTAATGACCAGCACCGCCGTAATAACTGCGTCCGTGGTACATTGGTCTGTGATGTCTTGGTGGTGGGGGATGGTGTCCGCCGTGGAAACCTCCGCCGTGATGTCCGCCACCGAAGCCACCGCCTCCGCGTGAACCTCCACCAAAGCTACCGCCACTTGAACCTCTTGAACCACCTGAAAAACCGCCACGTGAGCCGCCACCGCCTCCGCGTGAACCTCCTGAGAATCCGCCGCCTCTTGAGCCGCCGCCTGGACCTGCCATGAAAATCCCTCTCTTTCAAAAACTAATATAACGGAATTATTATATCATTTTTAAATTTTGATTTCAATATTTATTCAAAATATATTGCTGAAAGTAAGTCTTGTGTTGTTTTTCAGGTATTCTAACTCTTCAAGGCACTCAACAAGGCACAAATAAGATGATTCTAATTCGCCGTTCTTAGAATGTTCAGGTAGTTTCTCAATATTTGTTTCTATTGTTTTAATATCATCATTATTAAAGAAAAAATAAAAGAAGTCTGAATTTTCCTCCCATAAAGCTTTAAGTTCTGTTGTTGTTTCATAAAAATTCACTTTTTTTTGATGACTGTTACTCTCCAGGGCATCTTTATTTTCTTTTGTTGCTTCTTCAATTTCAACCATCATTTTGTTACAAGTTTTTTCAGTTTTCGTTAATCCATACAAACCGATTAAAACTGATATTAAAATAAAAAATATTGCAAAAAATATTCTTTTCATATTTTCACTCTTTTAAAATAATTTCTGTGTTTCTATTTTTATCAACGTTCATAAGAAAAATGTCTTTCTTGTGAACGTTTTTCTTTTCTAACATCTTTTTAATATCATCTTTTGTTAAACCGCAAGAGTTTAAATTTTGTTTTACTATAACCCCGTCAATTATAATAGGACAGGTGAATCCGTCATTTTTGAGTTTTGCCTTTACATCTTTTTTTGTTGCATTCTGATTTTCTGGTTTTAGTAATACTGAAAGTGTGCCGTTTGTTTCAATGATTGCATATTCTACTTCGTTAATATCAAAAACATCTTTTTGCCTTAAACCAGAGAGAACGTCGTCAACAGTAAAGCGTAGTTTTCTTAATTGTTGTTGGTCTAACTTGCCATTTTTTATTATTACAACAGGATTTCCGTCACTTAAATTTCTGAATTTTATGCTTTTCATAGATATTACTGAATTGATAATTTCAAAACTGATTAAAAGCATAACAGGAATTAAACTATTAATAAGTGGTACAGAATTGTCTTCAATCGGAATAGACGCAAATTCAGAAAGAAGAAGCGTAATAACAAGTTCTGTTGGTTGCAATTCACCGATATTTCTTTTACCCATTATTCTTATAGCAATAGTTACAAATAAATAAAGAATGGCAACTCTTATAATTGTTGTTAACATAAAATCACCATTTTTATAATCACCTGAAATTTTCAGGTTATACTAAAATTGGTGATTATATGAAAGAAAAAAATAGTCCATATATAAATGTTGATGATTTACCAGAAGTGAACCTTGGTAAGGTTCGTTTTTATGCAGATGATAACGGCAAAATTATAAAAGAAGTATTTCTTAATTGTTTTGATATTGTTGTAAAAAATGGTGTGTGTGGCGACAGAAGAGTCGTTTTTGCAAAATGTGATGGGCTCACGTCTTCAGAAAAAATAATTGAAGGTATTACAAAACCAATGTTGCGTTTTGATGACAAATTGCCCGAAAAAGATACGATTAAATTTATTTCAACAGAAATAATTTGTAGCACAGAAGTAAAAACAGAAACAAATCTTAATTTAGCTATAGAAAATATGTTACGTGGTTGTGTTCTCGTTTTTATTGATGGTATAGAGGAATGCATTGTTGTAGGAATGCAGAATATTCCAGGACGTTCAATAGATGAACCGAACTACGAGGTTCAGGAGAATGGTTCACGAGAAGGCTTTGTAGAAATTCTTAAAACAAATATGACACTTGTAAGAAAAAGAATGGTAAATGTCAACTTCAAAATCGAAGTGCTGGAGGTTGGCGTTTCTACAAAAACAAAAATAGCACTATGTTATATGGATGGCAAGGTAGATAAAAAAGTTTTAGAAGAAGTAAAAGAACGATTGAACTCAGTTAAAATGGATACAGTTTTAGGCGAAACTTATTTAAGAAAAACTTTAGACACAAAACGCAAAACAATGTTTACAATGGTAGGCAAAACCGAAAGACCAGACACGTTATGTGCAAAAGTAAACGAAGGTAAAATTGCAATTCTTATTGATGGCACACCTTATGCATTAATTGTTCCAAGACTGTTTGTTGAGAATTTTCAGACCTTTGACGATTATTTAAACAGACCATATTATGCAGCGTTTATGCGCTCAATAAGATTACTTTCTTTTATAATAAGTATTTTTCTGCCAGGTGCGTTTGTTGCAATAGGCTTATTTCATCAGGAGCTGTTACCCGAAAAAATGCTATATAATGTTGTCGTTATGGAAAGTAATACGCTCTTTACACTTACAGTGGAGGCTTTGATTATCCATTTCATTTATGAGATTGTACGTGAAGCAGGGCTTCGTGTACCCAAGTCTATTGGTCACGCCGTCAGTATAGTCGGTGCACTTGTTATTGGTGATGCCGCAGTTACTGCGGGGCTTATAGATGCACCGATGCTTATAGTTGTTGCTATGACGGCAATAACATCACTTGTTGAAACTGAACTTTATCACGCAATAGCAGTTTTAAGAATTGCTTTTATTATAATAGGCGGTACAAGTGGATTTTTCGGTATTATGGTCGGTGTTGCAATTTTAATAGTGAACCTTTCTTCAATTGAAAATTTTGGTGTTTACTTCTTGTCACCATTAGCACCTTTTAATAAATCTTTGTTTAGAGATACTATAACTCGTTTAAGTATGGAAAAATTGGGTAAAAATATATTTGATATAAATAAATTATAGGGTGAGTGAAAAATGACACAAACCAGAATAACAACCTTTCAGTTTTATTCATTGTTATATATCTGTTCCGTTGTAGCAGCGTTTATGTTTGTTTCAACAACGCTTATTGATTTAGGCACGACTGATGCAGTTTTGTTTCCAACAGTTTTTGGAATTCTGAGTCTTATTACAATTATCCCGACGTTTGCTTTCTGTAAGAAATCAAATGGTGAAAGTGTTCTTATTGCAACAAGAAAAAGAAATAAGTTGTTTTCAGATATAATTGCTTTTTCATATATTGTTCTTGTGTTTATCCTTCTTCTGAGAACTTTAGCAAGACTCGATTTGTTTGTCAGTTCAGAAGTTTTTCCGGAAAATACAATGACGTTCTTAATCGTTTCAATAGTTATTGTATCTGTCTTTTTGTCTTTGCTTGATATTGGAGCTCTTTCAAGAGCCTCAACTATATTTTTAGTTATGGTAACACTTTCTGTTTCTGTTATTGTTACGTCTGCATTCAGTAATGTTGAAACTGTAAATATAGTGCCACTTTTTATGAATGGTGAAACTGAATTTATAAAACAAGCTTTGTCTTACTCTGTGTTTTTTCCTGAATCAGCGTGTCTGATATTATTTCTTTCAAATATAAAGGGTAATATAAAGAAAGGGTATTATTTATATATTCTTTTATTAGTTTTATCTCTTACTATTGTTTCATTTACAGTTGTAGGTGCATTAGGGGAGTTTTCAAACACACAGCTTTTTCCAGCTTTTGCAATTTCTTCGGTTGGGGAATTTCGTGTGTTAGAACGCTTTGAGTCAATACAAAGCTCTGTCTGGACTGTTTGCATAATAGCAAAAACGACCTTGCAGATTATGATTATTTCAAATTGTATAAGACATTTATTTCCAAAAATCAAATGGTGGACTCCTAATGCTATAACGGGAATTGTAGCAACAGCATTTATAATTTATATTTCTCAGGGCGTTACACGTTTTTCGTTTGTGTCGTCTCAGATTTGGGTGACAGTTACCTATATTCTGTTGGTAGTTGTTTTACCACTTGTATCTTTACTCTTAATGTTGAAAAAGAAAAGGGGAGAAAATCTTGCTTAAAAAAATATTACTTCTCTTTTTTGTGCTATTTGTGTTTCTTATGTTTTGCTCCTGTGAGCGTTATGGAACCGAAGTTGAAGATATGATGATAATAGAAGGTATTGCAGTCGATAAAGAAAATGAGACTTTTGAAGTAACAATAGAGATGCTCAACAATAAACAAAGTGCCTCTGCAGATTCAAGTAATGTTGGCGATGAAATGACTCTTATATATTCAGCAAAAGGTGAAACGGTTGCCGAAGCTTTACGCCTTATTATTAACAAAACCGGTAACGTGCCGACCTATATTCATAATAAGGTGATAATCTTAAGTGAAGAAGTCGCAAAAACCGATATTACAAAAGTTCTTGATTTTTTTGAAAGAGATTACACAACCCAGCCTGTAACTCTTGTCTGTATATCAAAAGGCGTTAAAGCAGGTGAGGTGTTAAAGGCAAATATCGGCAAAGATATTTCAAAAAGTGAAGTGCTTGAAAAGATTTTGAATCAGAGTGCAATAAGCTCAATCACACCAGAAACAAGATTGATTGACGTAATAAACACAATTCTTGACGAAACAGCCTGTGTCACTCTGCCTGCAGTATCATTAGAAAATAACGGTGAAACTAAGACGTTTTTTGTTGAGGATATAGCGGTTTTCAATTATAATAACGAGATTTCGTATTATTTAGGAAGAAGCAGTGCAGAAAGCTTTGTAAAATTACTTGGTGAATTAAAAAACGGAACACTGGTTACACAAGATGAAATAGGGAACAAAGCAACATTTATAATAGTAGATGGCAAAACAAAATATAAAGCCGAAGTTATTAATGGAATTGTTAATTATAATGTAAAAATCAAAATGTATTGCGATTTAAACGCTTACGAAGGCGATAGATTTAAAACTATAAAAAGCGAAACGGTAGAAGTATTTAAAAAGAATATAGAAACTGAAACAGAAAGAAGTATTACTAATCTCTATAAAACGATACAGATAAATAATTCTTATGATATTTTAAGATTTGGCAGACGACTTTTGCAAAATGATAAAAACGCCTATAAATTGCTGAAAAGTGACTGGCAGAAAAATTTCAAGAATAGTGTTATAATGGTAGATGTTGAAGTCATTATAAGACGAATAGGTGAAGAAAGTTATCATGAGTAGTAAAATATTGACAAGTTTTAATACTTGTCAACTTTTTTTGTCTTTTTTTCAACAAATTTCATTATAAATGTTGACTAATTTAAAAAGAGTTGTTATAATAAATTTATCTATAATGCACATTGTGGCATATTAGTGCTTTTTGAGTAATGCGTAAACTCAAAAGGTAAAAAAAACAAAAGAAGGCGAAATTTTATGAAAAACTTCTACGCAAAATTAAGTATCAGAAAAAAACTACTTACTGTGTTCATTATTGTGGGTGTGTTAACTTTCCTTTGTAGTGCAGTCACAGCGGTCGGGCTTACTACAATTACAAATAACTGGAATGCACTTGTACATGAATACGGATTTGCACAAGGTTATGGTGGTCAGGCACTTACAGAGCTTACCCGAGTTGAAGAATTTGCAAGAATTTCAATCACTTCAACTGACCCACAGCAAAAGCAAGCTGCAGGTGAGCAGATGCAAGCACATATGAACCTCTATAAAGAGCATATGGCAGAGCTTGAGCCTTACATAGTTACTGAAGAAGAAAGAGCATTATACGAAGATATAATTGCTCAGCACGATAAATACAGAAATTTATTAACCGAAATTTTAACAGGTTTACATCAGGGTGGCGGTACTGCTGAAGCGGCAGCAACAGCAGAAGCACGTTTCAATAATGAAGCAGCCCCTGTTTATGAAAATGTTTATGCTGATATGGAAGCGTTTGTTGAATTAAAACAAACTACAGGTGATGCAAAAGCTGCAGTAATGCTCAAAAACGCTACAACAACAGGTGTTTCACTTGCTGTTTTGATAGGTGTAATTGCAGTTATCGGTATTATAATTGGTGCCGTGATTTCTGGCAAAATTGCAAAGCCTGTTAAAGAGTGTTCAGAACGACTTAAAGCTTTAGCAGATGGTGATTTAACATCTGATGTTCCGGCAACAAACCTTCAGGATGAAGTTGGCGAATTAAGAGAAGCAACCGCAAATATTAAATGGCGTCTTGAATACATAGTAAAAGATCAGGGTGCACTTTTAGGTGAAATAGCTAATGGTAACCTTAACGTTTCTTCAGAACACCCTGAAGCATACAGTGGTGATTTTGCTCCGCTTCTTGAGTCACTCGACAAAATTGTTGTTGACTTGACAGATACATTGTATCAGATTAACCAAGGTTCAGAACAGGTTGCAAACGGTGCAGACCAGGTTGCAAGTGGCGCTCAGGCACTTTCACAAGGTGCTACTGAACAAGCAAGTAGTGTTGAAGAGCTTTCTGCTACAATCGTTGAAATTTCAGAACATATTAACAATACTGCTAAAAATGCAGTTGAAGCAACAGAACAAGCTAATATCGCTTCAAGCGGTATCAACGAAAGTAATGCTCAGATGCAAGAAATGGTTGTTGCAATGAATGACATTACTAACACATCAAACGAAATCAGCAAGATTATTAAAACTATTGACGATATCGCATTCCAGACAAACATCTTAGCTCTTAATGCAGCAGTTGAGGCAGCAAGAGCAGGTGCAGCTGGTAAAGGCTTCGCAGTTGTTGCAGATGAAGTTCGTAATCTCGCAGCAAAATCTGCAGAAGCAGCAAAGAGCACAACAGTTCTTATTGAAAGTGCTATTAAAGCTATTGAAAACGGTACAAAGATTGCAGATGAAACAGCTTCTTCACTTCTTGAGGTTGTTGAAAAAGTTAATAACGTTTCATCAAAGATTGATGAAATTGCAACAGCATCAGAAGAACAGGCAACAGCAGTTACACAGCTTAAAGGTGGTATTGAGCAAATCTCAGCAGTTGTTCAGACTAACTCAGCAACTTCAGAAGAAAGTGCTTCTGCTTCAGAAGAACTTTCTGGTCAGGCTCAGATGCTCAAACAAATCATTGGTAACTTCAAGCTTAAAGATGTTGATACATCTTCTGTATCACTCGTTGATTACGCTTCTTACGAAGCACCACAAAGCTACGAAGCATCTTATGATGATAAATATTAATGAGGTAAATAACTTTATTAATATTGTGTAAATAAAAATACCAAGGAGTATCCCCAAAATGAAAAAAGCAATGTCTAAAATGACGATCAAAGGCAAAATTTTATCATCATTTATCACTGTAACAGTTCTTTTGCTTATTGTTGGTGTTTTAATTGGTTCAGCAATGAATACTGTTGACGAGACTTACAGTGACCTTTTAGAGAAAGATGCAGCAGCTCAGGGTTATTTGGGTGAAGCTTTGGCATCATTCTGTCTTATCGATGAATATTTACACGATGCAGTTTCTTTTGCGGACCCTGAAAGAGTTCAGGATGCTATAGCAGAAATTGATACGTATAAAAATGATTTTGAAAGCTATATGGAATTAGCAGCACCGTTAATGCGCGAAGAAACAGAATACGGTTCAGATGAGAGCGGTAATTATCTTTACATAAACGATAAAGAACTTTTTGAAACTGTGATGGTTTACTACGAGCAGTATGTAGTAGCTATTGACGGAATTATTGCAGAAATCGGTAACGTAGACGAGGCAGAAATTCAAAGTCAGTTAGTTGAAAAAATTGACCCGATTTACGACCCGCTTTATGATGGTATTTTCGAACTTATCAGCATTAAGCAAGATGCAACGGTTCACGGTAGTGGCAGAGCTTCTTATCGTACACAGGGCACAGAATACTTTATGTACGCTATGTTTATTTTCATTGGTTTAGTTGCTGTTGTTTACGGCGTACTTCTTTCAAATATTATTTCTAAACCTCTTAAATCTTGTGCTCAAAGACTTGAAGCACTTGCAGACGGTGATATTGAATCTCCTGTTGAAGAAGTTAAAACACAAGACGAAACAGGTATGGTTTACCAGGCAACTCTTAAAATTACAAATAACTTTAAAACAATCGTTGAAGACCAAGGTAATATTCTTTCAGAAATTGCAAGTGGTAACTTGAATGTTGAATCAGCACATCCTGAAGTTTACGTTGGTGGTTTTGCTCCGCTTCTCGAGTCACTTGAAAAAATCGTTGTTGACTTAACAGATACAATGTATCAGATTTACCAGGGTTCAGAACAAGTTGCAAACGGTGCAGATCAGGTTGCAAGTGGTGCTCAGGCTCTTTCACAAGGTGCTACAGAACAGGCAAGTAGTGTTGAAGAGCTTTCAGCTACAATCGTTGAAATTTCAGAACACATTAACCACACTGCTAAAAATGCAGTTGAAGCAACAGAACAAGCAAATATCGCTTCAAGCGGTATCAACGAAAGTAATGCACAGATGCAAGAGATGGTTGTTGCAATGAATGACATTACTAACACATCAAACGAAATCAGCAAGATTATCAAAACTATTGACGATATTGCATTCCAGACAAATATCCTTGCTCTTAACGCAGCAGTTGAAGCAGCAAGAGCAGGTGCGGCAGGTAAAGGCTTTGCAGTTGTTGCTGATGAAGTAAGAAACCTTGCAGCAAAATCT
This sequence comes from Oscillospiraceae bacterium, assembly GCA_015066465.1. Taxonomy (GTDB): domain Bacteria; phylum Bacillota; class Clostridia; order Oscillospirales; family Acutalibacteraceae; genus DTU089. Next base: position 10,525 of record SVOI01000006.1, on the reverse strand, counting down.
GCTGAAGCAGCTAAGAGCACAACAGTTCTTATTGAAAGTGCTATTAAAGCTATTGAAAATGGTACAAAGATTGCAGACGAAACCGCATCTTCACTTCTTGAGGTTGTTGAAAAGGTTAACTCTGTTTCAGGTAAGATTGACGAAATTGCATCTGCTTCAGAAGAACAAGCAACAGCAGTTACTCAGCTTAAGACTGGTATTGAACAGATTTCTGCAGTTGTTCAGACTAACTCTGCAACTTCAGAAGAAAGTGCTTCTGCTTCAGAAGAGCTTTCTGGTCAGGCACAGATGCTTAAACAAGTTATTGGTGCATTTAAACTTAAAGACGTTTCAACTGGGGCTACAATGGAAATCCCAGAAATCAATAATTACGATTCTTCAAAGGATTATAATTTCGACAGCTACGACGATAAATATTAATAAGTAGTTATAAGGATATATACTTAAAAATGTAAGGAGCATTTTTATGAAGAAATTTTTGACAAAATTAAAATGCGGAAAGAAAATCCACGTAGTTGTTTTTAGTTTAATTATTGCCTTTACGATAGCAGTTGTTATGAGTGTTATGGGTATTAACACAATTAATTCTCAGTTTTCTGAGTTTTATACCGTATCTCATACAAGTTCTTCTGTAGAAAAAGAAATGCAGACTAATTTGCATTACGCAAGTAAGCACTTCCTTTGGTCTGTATCAGTTAAAGATCCAGTGCAGGTAGCTGAACATATGAAATATGTTCGTAGTTCAATGGATGCTATTACAGAAGCAATTCCTGAACTTAGTAAAACATATAAAAATGAAGAAAAACTTGCACAGTTGAATGAAGCTTGGGCAGAATATCTTGTTATGTACAACGAAATTGCTACTTATGTAGAAGCAGGCGATATTATGAACGCTATTGCAATTTATGTTACTACATACGAAGAAGCTACTAATGAAATTCATACTATTTTAGGTGAAATTGGTGCTGAAATCGAATTGGAAGCACAACAGGCTTATTTGGATAGTCAGAAACAAGCACAATTGACACAGATTGTTCTTGGTGTAATTTTGCTTGTTTGTATTGCAATTGGTCTCTACTATGCAAGAAAATTGTCTCAGGTTATCACAGAACCAATTTCTGAAATGAAGAATGTTGCAGAGCAGTTATCTCAAGGTAATCTTGATGTAGAGGTTAATTACGAATCTACAGATGAATTTGGTGAACTTGCTGATTCCTTCCGTAAGACTTGCTCAACACTTAAAAATATCATTGATGATTTGTCATACATTCTTGTTGAACTTAAAGATGGTAACTATCAGGTAGAAACTGCAAATGAAGGCTTATATGTTGGCAATTTCGAGAAAATTATCAACGATTTAACAACTATGACAAATATGCAGAGTGATACTTTATTGCAGATTAATCAGGTAGCAGGTCAAGTTGCAAGTGGTTCAGACCAGGTTGCAAGTGGTGCTCAGGCACTTTCACAAGGTGCTACTGAACAAGCAAGTAGTGTTGAAGAACTTTCTGCTACAATTGTTGAGATTTCAGAACATATCAATAATACTGCTAAAAATGCAGTTGAAGCTACTGAACAAGCAAATATCGCTTCAAGTGGTATCAATGAAAGTAATGCACAGATGCAAGAAATGGTTCTTGCTATGAACGACATTACAAATACATCTAACGAAATCAGCAAAATTATCAAAACTATTGATGATATTGCATTCCAGACCAATATATTAGCTCTTAATGCTGCAGTTGAAGCAGCGAGAGCAGGGGCTGCTGGTAAGGGCTTCGCAGTTGTTGCTGATGAAGTAAGAAACCTTGCAGGTAAATCTGCAGAAGCAGCTAAAAATACAACAGCTCTTATTGAAAGTGCTATTAAAGCTATTGAAAATGGTACTAAGATTGCAGATGAAACTGCAAACTCACTTTCAGAAGTTGTTGAAAAGGTTAACAGTGTTTCTTCTAAGATTGATGAAATTGCTTCTGCTTCAGAAGAACAAGCAACAGCAGTTACTCAACTTAAGGGTGGTATCGAGCAGATTTCTGCAGTTGTTCAGACTAACTCAGCAACTTCAGAAGAAAGTGCTTCTGCTTCAGAAGAGCTTTCTGGTCAGGCTCAGATGCTCAAACAAATTATTGATAGCTTTAAGCTTAAAAATGTAAGTACACAAGCTACAATGAAAGAGGCTGAAACAAGTAATTACAATTCAGCAACAGATTACGCTTTTGATAGCTACGACGATAAATATTGATAAACACAAAGCACCTTGCGAAAGCAAGGTGTTTTTTATTAAGTGCAGAATTTCGGAAGTCAATTGTATTAGTTGAAAATTGAAAGTTGAAAGTTTCGGAATGCGTTGGCATTACAAATTAAATAAATAATAGTTTATCCTATCATTTAAAGTTGGGTTTAGTATCAACTAAAAATGATAGGATAATTTCTTTGTTTATAATATTATAATCGGCTTGCCCCTTAACTTTCAACTATCAATTTTCAACTTTCAATTAAAAGTGTCGCAGACCCACAATTCTGCATTCTGCACTCAGCATTCTGCATTTATCTTCCGTCCCATAAGCACACCCATAACAGAAGCCATCATAAGTCCACGGGTCCAGCCAGATGAATCACCAAGACAATGGAGTCCGTCAACACTTGTGTTCAGGTCTGTATCCATTTTAATCTTGTTACTGTAAAACTTGAGTTCAGGGGAATAAAGCAAAGTTTCGGTTGAAGCAAAGCCAGGTACTACATGGTCAACCGCCTGTATGAAGTTAATAATATTAGTCATCGCTCTGTAAGGCATTGCCGCAGTAATATCACCAGCAACTGCATCAGGGAGAGTAGGTCTCAAGTTACTCTGAGCGAGTTCTTTTGGCCAAGTTCTTTTACCGTCGAGAATATCTCCATATCTCTGTACGAGTATGTGACCCGCACCAAGCATATTAGTTAATTCACCAACTTTTTGAGCGTATTCAATAGGTTGGTTAAATGGATAGTTAAAGTTATGTGAACAAAGAATAGCAAGGTTTGTGTTGTCAGACTTTGTTTCTTTATAAGAATGACCATTAACAACCGCTAAGTCATTGTCATAATTTTCCTGACTTACAAATCCACCAGGGTTCTGACAGAATGTTCTTACTTTATTTTTAAATGGCTTAGGGTAACCGATTAATTTAGATTCATAAAGAGCCTTGTTAACCTTTTCCATAACCTCGTTACGTACTTCAACACGAACACCAATGTCAACAGTACCAGCCTGATGCTCAATTCCGTGTTCAGAGCAAAGCTTTTCGAGCCAGTCTGCACCACGGCGACCAGTTGCAATAACAATTTTTTCGCCCTTGATTTCTTTACTATCTTTACCATTGGTAATATAAACACCACGGCATTTTCCATCAGTGATTTCAATATCGGTACATTCATAACCGAAAATCATTTCAACGCCTTTGCTTTGAAGATATTTTTCAATTTCGTAGTAAAGAGTCTGTGCCTTTTCAGTGCCTAAATGACGAATCGGGCAGTCAACAAGCTTTAAACCGGCTTGAATTGCTCTTTTTCTTATTTCTTTAACCTCTTCACTTGCATTAATACCTTCAATGTGCTCATCAGCACCAAATTCAAGGTAAATTTTATCTGTGTAGTTGATTAAATCCTGAGCGTAAAGCTCACCAATAAGTGTAGGTAAATCGCCACCAACCTCGTAGCTTAATGAGAGTTTACCATCAGAGAATGCACCAGCACCAGAAAAACCTGTTGTAATATGGCAATATGGTTTACAATTAACACATTGTTGTGTCTTTGCTTTAGGGCAACTACGTTTTTCAACTGGTTGACCTTTTTCTATAATAATAATTTTTTTATCACTACCAAGCTTAATGAGCTCTAAAGCTGTAAAAATACCGGCAGGACCTGCACCAACAATAACAACATCGTAATTCATAAAATAACCTTCTTTATGTATTAAAATTCTTTTGTTTTATAAGCATTAAAAAGAGCATCCGCTTCTTCTGAATAATTACCGCTCTCATCTTCAATATAAAGGGGAGGCATAATTCTGAAGCCTTCCATAGCACCTTTTTTACCCTCAAGTAAAATAAGACTCGGCTCTTTACCTTTTCTCTGAATGACTTCTCTCATAATTTTAGGTTCGATTTTATTTTTTTTCATAGCATCGAACATCTCAGGGAGTCTTTCAGGTCTCTGACACATACAATATCTGCCACCAAATTTTAATAGATAATTTGCAGCCTTTGCAGCATCATAAAGAGTACAGTTAAACTCGTGACGAGCGTTTTTGTAATCTTCTTTCTCGTTTACAATGCCTGTGCCGATCTTTTTATATGGTGGGTTAATACTGACAATGTCAAAATATTCATTAGGCAAAACGCCTTTAATTCTCTTTAAATCTAAATGATATAAATTAACCTTATCTTCAATATTATTATATTTTAACGTCTTTTTAAAAAGCTCAACAGCGGTTTCACTTAATTCAACCCCAAAGACTTCTTTAGGTTTAAAATCTCTTAACCATAAAAGCGGAATAATTCCGTTGCCAGTGCCAAGGTCACAGCATTTGTCTTTATGCCTTGGTTTGCAGAAGTCTGCTAAAATAATAGCATCGGAAGTGAATATATGTGCGTGGCTTACGAAAATATCTAAATTCGTTGCAAGCTTTTCAGTTCTTTCTTCTCGTGAAGTCATAAAAAACTCCTTGTGATAGAATTAGTTGTATGAAATACAAGAAATAATCCCATACACATTAATTCTACCACAAGGTGTGTTTTAAATCAATTAAATAAAGACGATTACCAAAAGTTTGTTATTTATGCACAGTTTGAAAGAGTAAATTTTTACACGTTATTCTTCCATTTGTTTGCCTAAAAATGAAGCTGCAACCTGTGCTAATTTAATCTCGGTTTCTGTTACTTGTTTTTTAGTGCTGTCAGCTACAAAAATAACTGCACCTGAAATATCACCAGCCGCAATAATAGGGAAGGCAATAGCAGCCTCAAGGTCTGAACTTTCAATAGGGTAGAGTGGTTTTTCTGTTCCTGATTTAGTGAAATTAATTCTGTTTTCCATAATATCTTCTAATTCTTTAGATATTCTTTTCTCAATAAAATCTTTTTTAGAAAGACCAGAAACAGAAACAACGTGGTCACGGTCTGTAATTAATACACCCATACCTGAAGTTCTGCTTAAAACCTCTGAGTATTGACCTGAAAATTCAGAAATTTCACCCATAGGTGAGTATTTTTTAAAAATAACCTCACCATCACTTGCGGTAAAAATTTCCAATGGGTCGCCCTCACGGATTCTTAAAGTTCTTCTGATTTCTTTTGGTATAACAACTCTACCTAAATCGTCAATTCGTCTGACAATTCCTGTCGCTTTCATATATATCTTCTCCTTAATATCAAATTATGTTGTTAGTATTTGTGTTTTGAGGGAAAATATACTGTGTGAATTTACTTTTGAAAATTTAAGTGCTATAATAATTAATAGTAAGTTTATCGGGTGATTTTATGAAAAAACTAAATAAAGAATTATTAAAATCAAATATAGCAAAAATTAAAGCGGAGTGATTACTCCGCTTTTTATAATTTATTACTTTTTACTGCTCGCACAATCTTATGAAATCATGTAAATTGTATCCGAGAAAAGAAAATTATATAAAATCTAAACTGTAATATCGTCCTTACAGCCTGTGTGCATAAGTTGTATTTGAAACAAATCCAGAGCATCAATAACGCCATCTCTTGAAACATCAGCTGCGGCATCCTGAGCTGTGCTGACTATACGATCATCGCGAAGTGCTCTATTAACAGAATCCGAATAATCTTCTACAGTTGTTAACCCATCACCATCAGTATCACCAATTATAACTACAGTCCAGGTTTTATCATCGTAAGTTGTAAATTGTTCACCAGTTCTGAAAACAACGTCTTTTACTATTACACCATTATAACAAATTTCGTGATTAGGAGCTGTAAATGGTGAGAGTGCCAAATACTGTTCCTCTTCATAAGCATAAGAATTGTAAGTTGAGTTGAAAGATTTATCATCTATAAGTCCGTATGCTTCCGATGCATAATTAAGTTGTGGTAAATAAGGTGAACCGTCAGAAATATGAGACTTACGGAACGGTTTTTTATTAAAGTTAACATCTACAGTATCAAGACCACAAAGGAAAAAGTCTGTGTAAACCCAAGTAGAACCACCATCATCCCAAGTAATATCTAAAATATACCAAAGACCATCTTCCATTTGCATAGCATTCCACATATGAGCACCGCCAGCAGTACCAGTAAGACTTACACAAGGAATATCATAATAATCGCAAAACATCTTAAATGTTTCTGCATAACCTTGGCATACTGCTTGCTTGTTAACAAGAGTGCCATATGGGTCAAAACAAGACCTATCATCTATAACATAAGCAACCGAATTACAAAGATAATCATGAAGTGTTTTAGCGAATGAATATCTTGTACGATTTGCTAAATTTAATTCTTCGGCAACTCGGTGGAATTCTACCCACAGTTCATCATTACGTGTTGAATATTCAGAAGGTGAATAAACAGGGTCAGATGTGCCTGAAACAACAGGACCAACTAAAGTGTAATCAACGTAAACAACTTCACCAGTGCTTTTTATATATTTATATCTATAAGAATAACCGTGAAACCAGAACATTTCTGGGTGGTCTAAAGAAACTGCATACATAATTGCACGGAAGTCAATTGCCTCGAATTCTTCTTTGGTTAAATAAGGTGTATAGTCAATTCTGAATAACGTTTCACCTATTGGTGTTGATACAATTTTGTCGTAATATTGTTTTTCATGGTCAGAAAGAGTTGAGTAAGCAGAATAATCAACATTTAACGGGTCATCTTCATCCTCATTGTTCTCGTTGTTCTCGCTGTTCTCGTTGTTCTCGTTGTTTTCGTTATTTTCGTTATTTTCGTCGTTTTCGTTATTTTCGTTGTTTTCATCTGTTTCATCAGCAAGTGCATTAAGCATTACATCAGAAAAAACTTCCGGACCAGGATATGTCGCACATTGTTCACCGGCAACCTCTACGATTTCAGTTCCGTCTTCTGCAAATGCGACTAATGAAAAGTCAACAGATAAAAGTGTGAGTACACAAAAAACACATAAAATTTTTAAAATGCACCCCTTTTTCATAATAATCCCCCTATAAATATATATTTTATATTTTGTAGTGTAATAATAACATAATTCATCTTCGGTATCAACATTTTTTGTGCAAAAAGATTAAAAAATTAATGATAAGGATAGTAGTTAATTTACTTTTTCATGTTGTTATGATATAATCTTTACAATAAGCAAGGGGAGTTAAGAATTATGTCAGAAAAAATTATTGTTATCGGCAGTATGAATGCTGATTTAGTTATACATTCACCCCAAATGCCAAATTTGGGCGAAACTCTTACTGGTAGCAATTTTCAGATTAATGCTGGTGGTAAAGGCTTAAATCAGGCAGTTGCTATTGCAAAATTAGGTGGAGACGTTTCTTTTTTAGGTGCAGTAGGTGAAGATGCTAACGGTGAATTACTACTTAACGAATTATATAATAGCAACGTTGATTTTAAAGGGTTTAAAACAAAAGAAGCACCAACAGGAATTGCAATGATTACTGTTGTTGATGGTAACAATTTTATTATTCTTGATGCTGGGGCAAATGCAGAACTCACACCAGAAGTTATTGAGAGTTATAGCGATTTAATTGCAGAGTGTGAATATTGTGTTATGCAGTTAGAAATTCCTGTAGAGACTGTTTTAAAAGTATGTGAAATTGCAAATGAATCGGGCACAAAAATCATTCTTAACCCCGCACCATATAAAGAATTACCAAATGAAGTGTTTTCAAAGATAGATTTTGTTATTCCAAATGAGCACGAAGCGTACGATTTAACAGATGTTTACCCTGATAACGAAGAAAATACAAGAAAAGCAGTTTTAAAATTAAAACAAATGGGTGTTAAAAATGTAATTATAACACTCGGCGAGCGTGGTTGTGCATATAGTGTTGAAAATGAAATTATTTTTAAACCAGCTATAAAAACAAACGTTGTAGATACCACTTCTGCAGGTGACACGTTCATTGGTGCATTGGTTTCTAAACTTTCACAAAACGAAAGTTTAGAAAATGCAATTACTTTTGCAACTAAAGCATCTGCAATAACGGTAAGTCGTGAAGGTGCTTCAAAATCCATTCCTTATGCAAATGAAATAATGTAAACAGGTGAAATTATGTCTTATAAAAAACCAAAAATGATACTTTTTGACGTAGGCGGAACACTTTTCGATGATGGCAAGTGTAATCCTACACAAGGTTTCGAAGCATTATTACAAAGAGCAGAAAACCCTGACGTTACAACTGCCGAAAAATTAGCATCTCACTGGGATGAATTTTTAGCAGAAACCGAAGGCTTTAAGTCAAAATCAGGTGTTGCACTCGACGTTCCGTTATCCGCAGTTGTAAAATACGCTACAATGAAAGAAGGCTTAAAAATAAATCTTCCTGTTATAGAACAAGAAGAAATTTTTGACTGGTTTAATTCTACCAGAACTGTTATAGATGGCGTTCCCGAGCTTTTAGAAGCACTAAAAAATTTAAACATCCGCACTGCAGTTATAAGCAATAATATGATGAGTGGCGAAAGTCTTGCACTTGCTTTAAAGCATTGGATTCCGTCTTCTAATTTCGAGTTTATTTTAACCAGTGCCGATATTCTGTTTTGTAAACCTTGTAAAGATATTTTTGAATGTGCAGTAAACTTTGCAGGTCTTTCAGTGGAAGAGTGTTGGTATTGTGGCGATGGTAAAATACCCGACGTAGATGGTGGTAGTAATGCAGGTCTTTCAACTGTTTTATTAAAAGTGACTGAACTCAAGCCATTTAGTTGGGAAATAAACTCAAATAACAAAGAATATCTTGTAATTAATAATTGGAATAACTTAACTGAGTACATAAAAGAACTGAGTAATTAAAAAATTACTCAGTTCTTTTATCAGTTTTCTAAGAATTTATTATGTTCTTCATTTAACCAGGTGTTAAGTTCAATTAATCCGTCATCTGAACAAGGAGCGTCTTTAGAGCCAATTTCTTCTTTTTTATATCCGTCGTTTAAAGAAGTTATTGAGTAACACTCTGCAACAAATTTTTCGGTTTCTGTACCAACGTCAACAACGTAAACTTTATAATTAAAAGTTGTTTTGTGAGTTGTACCTTTTTTTGCTTCTGTATCACAAGAGCCGGTGTAAACGTTTGTAACAGGCTTGTTATCACTTTTATTTATGAACCAGTTATATGGTGGTATTTTAATTGTTGTCATATTTTTATCTCCTAAGGTCTTTTTATACTTAAATTAAGTCCCATAGCACTAACGGCTAATATAAGTAATAATATAAATGGTGCTACGTAACTACCAGTTGAAATAAGTAAAGAGTTACTGAATGTTGCAATAAATGAAGCAACTATTAAATTAAAGTTCGTTATACTATAATTCGTTGAAAAATATTTCTGTCCGTAAAATGAGGCAGAAAAAGCAGAAGTAACTGTAGGGCAAGAGCCGTAAGAAATTCCAGTAAGGCAAAGACCAACAATGCAGAGTGGTAACGAATGAATTATAACGCCAATAAGTGTTACAGCAGCCGCTACAATCGTTAAAACGTTTGCCGAAATCATAGTAATTCTTCTGCCTAATGAATCGTAAAATGCACCGGTAATTATTCTGCCAATGCCGTTAAAAACAGAAAGCACACCAACTAACGTAGTCGCAAGAGTTGGCATGGCATCAACTGAAAGCATTAAATCTCTCGCAAAACTAATAACCGTGTTACCAACTGCAGTAATAAACGCCATACAAACGAATGCTCTCCAGAATGTAAAACTTTTAAGCATTTCTTTTGTAGTAAAATCTCTTGTTTCAAACTTCTCTTTAGAAGCAATTTTTTTAATCTTTGGTGTGGGGAACTGAACGTCACCGGAAGGTTTTTTAAGAATTAACCCTGCAAAAATAATTACAACACCAATTACCACACCAAGTGTTATGTATGCTTTACTGAAACCGAAATTCTCGTTTTCAAAAAGTATGCTTATAATGTTTCCTAAAAGTAACGTGCTGACACCAAATCCCATCATAAGAGCGCCAGAGCAGAGTCCTTTTTTATCGGGGAACCAACTACAAACAGTTGAAACAACTACGTTGTAAGCAATACCAATGCCCGTACCAGCCAGAACAGCGTAAGTTAAATAAAGTAAAGCGTGGGGTGTTGCTTCGTTTAAAAATCCAGTTGTGGTAAAACCTGCGCCAACTAATAATCCCGAAATTATAAGCGTGATTTTAGGTCCAACTTTTTTACATATTAAACTACCAAAGAAAGCACCAAGGCAGAAAAAACACATTGTTAAAGTAAAGTTAAAAGCGAGAGTTGAATCGCTAAACCCAAAATCTTCTTTAAATGGTATTTTTAAAATAGACCAGGCATAAAGCACACCCGAAAA
>SVOI01000052.1 GCA_015066465.1 Oscillospiraceae bacterium | reverse complement strand
ATGGTGCTTTTATATAAACAAAAGGAGCTGTAAAAAACTTAGCGTTTTTTACAGCTCTTTTACTCCACAAACAATTATTAGAAAGAAAGCAACTTTCCTATTACCTCTAAAATCTTAGATAAAATCTTTGAAATTTTGGTAAGAAGCTTTGTCGTTACCTTATCCTGTAAATTAAGAGAATCGTCTGGATCCGGATTTTCTGGCAAATCAGTTGACTGCTTGTTATACACGTCCTGCCATTTGCTATTACTGTAGAGTTCAGCATTTTCTCCAACAAATGCAGTACTTGAAAAAGAATCATTAAGAAGTGTGTAATTAAACCACGCAATAATATATGGTTGAGCAGATTTCTGGATAGTACCATGGTCAGCACCAGTATATCTTCCGATAATAACATTCTCATTATTTATTTTTTTCATATTTTCTATAAGACCTTTACCTAAAGGACAAATACCTGTTGACGTTGTAGAACCGGCATCTGTAGACCCTGTACCCGCAACTAAAAAAGATGGAACAGAAACCTTAGAAGCATCATAAGGTGTATTTTGCAAAATAGAAGCAGCTAAATCTTTATGAGGTGCACTTAAAGCACATATTGACTTAAACTTAGAGCTATTCGGTTGTTTGCCTTTTGAAGCTCCATTAATTGCACCTGAACCACCTTGAGAAAATCCACAAATACCAACTTTATCTACATCTACTTTACCGTAAAAAATACTGTCAGAGTTTTCGTTTAAATCAAGTAATAATCCAAGCCCTTTCGAAGCAGAATCAGCATTACCTGAAGATTCGTGGTCGTTGCTTATTGCAATATAACCCCATGAAGCGAATGCAGTCATTAAATTTACTGTGTTTACATCTTCATCTGTCATTCCGGTGCCATTGCAATAAACAATAACAGGATATTTTTCTGTACTGTTTTCTATGTTTTCAGGGTACCAGATTTTGTAATAAGTGTAAGCAGTTTCACCGCTTTCAAAAACGATAGTCTTTACACTATTTGGTCCATTTTGAGAAAATTTTTCTTCTACTGGGTAACTTTCATCTGCAGCAGAAACACTGAAAGGTACTGCTAAAAAGCAAAGTAACATTGCTAAAAATACTGAAAGTGCTCTTTTCATAATTTGCCTCCTTGAAAACAAAAAAAGATTATGTTACTATTAGATGTAACATTTGTAACACCAACATTATATACCAGCAGAACCCCTCTTTCAATATTTATAAAATACGCTGTAACAAAAAGGAGTGTTTTGTTATGTCTAACTCTTCTAATAATGAAGCAAAAGCTTTCACAAAGGAATGTGTTTTTTTAGCATTTATAAATCTTTTAAAAGAAAAAAATTATGAAGATATTACTTTGACAGAAATTGCAGAAAAAGCAGGTGTTTCAAGAAACGCTATTTATAGAAATTTCGAATCTAAAAATCTTATTTTAAAGAATTATCTTAATTATATTTCTTTAAACTTTATTAACGAACTAAATAAAAAAAATATATCTTCATACTACGACTACATACTCGCTGTTTTTACTCACCTGTGCTCACACAGTAAAATTGCAAAAATTCTTGTTTCTGCCAATTTATCTACTTTGCTTTATGAATCTTTTTTACTCATTAAAGGTTCTTATAAAGTAGATGATTCTATAAAAAATTATTACGAAAGCTACCGTATAGGTTCACTATTTTTTGTCTATGTAACCTGGCTTGAAACAGGTTGTAGAGAGACACCTGAAGAACTCACCGATATAATGATTAAAATTATGGAAAGCAAACCTGTATTACCAACAAATTATAACCAATAAAATTAAAGTGGCTGAAAAAACTTGTGTATTTCAGCCACTTTTTTATTATTCAAACTTTTCCTCTTTATAATTATTCGTTCTTTTAAACATGTAAACATCGCCATCTTCTGTACCATTTACTGTACCAAAAACACCATCAACGTATGTAAGCGCAGCACCATCCTCTGCCGCAATTCCGTCATAATCAATTGTTTTAATGGCGTGTTTAAAGTTGTTCCAGGTTTTGCCCTCGTAATGCGGACAGAAGCAACCCTTTAAAATTCCAAGGCACTCAACAAACACAAATGAATGGTCCTCACCGCAATCATCCCAGCCCATCTCGAACCAGCACATTGCACCAGACGAAAGACCAGAAAGAACAACGCCTTTTTCATATGCTTCTTTCAAATATTTGTCTGCCTTAGTCTTTTTAAAGGTATTCATTAAAAACTCAAGATTACCGCCACCAGCGTAAATAATATCTGCTGAAAGAATTTTAGTTTTAATATCTTCTTCACTTAAGCTTTCATCTGTTAAAAGAAGTGAATCAACAGTAGTTGAACGCTCTTTAAATGGCTTTAAGATAATTTCAGAATCATCCATATCGTCAAACCCAGCTGTTGGTAAATATAAAACAGACGGATTATTTTTACCGCATATTTCGTAAATTTTTTCTATAATTGGTAATACCTCGCCATTTTCAAAAACTCCGCCACCGAGAGCGATAATCTTACCCATAGAAAAACTCCTTTCGTCGTTTTAATTAAAAATTAAAAATTAAAAATCAAGAATTTCGGGACCTGCGGTCGGCATTGTAAAATTGTTAGCAATACGACTTATTTGTCACCGTTCTTCTCATCAAGTCTTTCTCGTTCTTGTTCTTTTCGTGAAAAGCCTTGAGCAATTGTCGGGAATTTGTTATCTGTATCAGCAGTAGGCTGAATTTCATAAGTGCCATATTTATTTACTAACTGAAATGAATCATCAGGCGCATCACCAATAAATGCAGTAGATGGTGTCATTTCAACCTGATACTCATCTACACCCTGCTTCTTTAAATTTTTCTTTTTATTATTTTTATTCATATTTCATCACCTGAAGTTAGTGTTTACAAATAATGTGGATTTATAACTTCAGGAGGTAGGAAACAGGAAACAGGAACTATGAATTAGTTTTATATGGTGTTTTGACATCAGTATTTTTAGCTATATAATCTATAGATGTACCATAATATTTCGCAAAGGCAAGTATTGTATCTAATGGTGGTATTCTTTCGCCATTTTCATATCTTATATAAGAATTTTTTGAAATGTATGCAATTTTAGCACATTGTTCCTGTGTTAAATCGTTATCTTCTCGTAATTCTCTCAATCTTGTTTCCATATTCATCACCTAAGATTTATTTAATCGGTTTTTGCTCGTCAATAAATCCTAAAAAATACTCTGGTGAAACATTATAGAATTCACAAAGCGGTATTAAATGATGTATTGGTAATTCTCTTTTTCCACTTTCGTATAACTGATATTGCTCCCTTGTTATGTTTAACTGTTCTGCAATATCTTTTTGTTTATAATTATTTATTTTTCTTATTTCCTTTAATCTTTGATAGAAAAGTTCCATTTTTTTACTCCTTTTAACACAAAACAAAAGTATTCAAATAAATGCTTGACAAACATCCAGACAAATGATATAATACAAATGTATTCGAACGAATACATTGATATATTCAGTTGGTGGGTGCTACTTCAATGCTTAACATATTAACTCAACTCTTAAACGGTCAAATTAAACCATTTGAAGAAATCGGCAAAAATTCTGATGAAATAAAAGAACTTGAAAAATTCATTCAGCAAAATTTTAATGAACTCAACAATGAACTAAACACTAAACAAAAAGAAATATTAGAAAAATATTCAACTAATACAGAAGAATATTTTAATCTTTTAATTGAAGATGCCTTTTGCACAGGTTTCAGTTTAAGTACCCGAATTCTTACCGAATCTTTAATTAAATCCGAAAAACTATATATTAAGTAAAATTCTGCACTCAGCATTCTGCATTCTTTACCGCCCATCTCATTTTAGTCGATTTTGCACGGCTATTTTTAAAGCATTCTTCCTGAGATGGTCTTATAACGTCACGTGCAACTTCTGAGAATACGCCTGCTCGATTATATTCTTTAAATGCTTTTTTAACTAATCTGTCTTCACCTGAATGGAAAGTTAAAACTGCAACTCTGCCACCTGGCGCTAAAACAGCTGGTAATTTTTCTAAAAATTCATAAAGCACTTCAAACTCGTTATTTATATCTATTCTTATTGCCTGAAACGTACGTTGGCACGATTTTTTAATTGCTTCTTTTCGTTCTTTTTCAGGTAAAAAAGAAAGTGCTTCAGTAATGCATTTTCTTAAATCTGTTGTAGTTTCTATTGGTCTTTTCTGACTTCTCCAACGACAAATCGCAGCTGCAATTTTATCGGCATAAGGCTCGTCGGCATTTTCAATTAACATTCCTTCAATTTCTGCCTTTGTTAATTGCTTTAATCTGTCGGCACCGCTTACGCCTTTTTGTGGGTTAAGTCTTAAATCTAATGGCCCATCCACCTTGTAAGAAAAACCACGTTCGGGGTTATCAATCTGCATTGAAGAAACACCAAGGTCTGCAAGAATGAAATTGAACTTGTGACCTGTTTCTTCTGACACTTTATCAATATCTTTAAAATTCTGCAAACGAACAGTTAAAATGTCTTCCCCAAAGCCCAAATCTGCTAAACGTTTTTTAGTTTTCTCAGATTCTATTGGGTCAACATCTAACCCGTAAATATGCCCCTTACCCTCTAACTTTTCAAGCATAGCTTTAGTGTGACCACCATAACCTAAAGTAGCATCAAGACCAATTTGACCTGGTTTAATATCTAAAAAATCCAATATTTCCTGAACCATAATAGAAATATGCATTCCAGCAGGTGTAGCACCACGAGCAATAATGTGGGCTACATCTTCTTTATATTTTTCAGGGTTTAACTCTTTATATTTTTCACTGAACTTTTTAGGGTGTGTACCCGAATAACGCTTTCTGCGTTTGTGGGGTACTTCTTGTTGTAATTCAGATTTTTGTTTATTTTCGTCCATTAAAACTTTTCTCCGTAAATCAGTTAACTTTAAAATACAATACAAATTCTAACATATTTTTACAATATATTCAACCGAACCAACCATATTTTTTAAGGTCGATTGTTCCGTCATTTTCAAAAACAATTCCCTCTTTTTCCAAAAGCTCTCGTTGCACGTTTTCTCCGCCGAATGCAAAGCTTTTAGCAACTTCACCATTTCTTGTTACTACTCTATGGCAAGGAATAATCCCCGGTTGTGGATTTTTATGCAAAGCATACCCCACAACCCTCGACCAGCGTGGGTTACCTGCAAGAAGCGCCACCTGACCATAGGTGGTTACTTTGCCTTTTGGGATTGTTTTAACTACTTCATATATTTTTTCAAAAACTGACATACTTTATACCTCTATCCGATTATTTACTGAAACGATGATAAACTCTTAAGTTTAGAGTAATAGCATTAGAACCAAATAAATAATACCCAAGCATTATTATACTCAGGTACTACTTAATAATTATTTATTCTCTTCTATTAATTTATTACACAAGCCTGGGTCATCAGTAATAATCCCGTCAACTCCGCAAAAAATCATTCTTTTGATTTCTTTTTCTTTATTAACAGTCCAGGGGTTAACCATAATTCCCTCTTTGTGTGCCTTTTTTACATATTCTTTTGTAACAAGAGCACTGAATGGATGAACTGCATCTGCTCTAATTTCTTTAGCAAACTTAAATGGCTTAAACATAATCTTTCTGCCGATTTTTTTATCTGGTGCATAAAGAAGACCTGTTTTACAATTCGGGTCAAGTTTTTTACATACAACTAAAATTGCAGGGTCAAATGAAGAAATAATGAGTTTATCAAACATATCATACTTCTTGGCAAGTTCAATTGTAACTTTCGGGAATTCAATAGGTGCTTCGCCTGGAACCTCGCTTTTTAATTCAATATTAAGCACTTCTACGTTATTTTCTTTGCAAAGCTTAATAAAATCTTCTACAAGTGGGATTTTTGTATCTTTGAACTCCTCACCCTTGTATGAACCGAAGTCAAATTGTAAAAGCTCCTCATATGTCATATCTTTAATAGCACCTTTACCAGTTGAAGTTTCATCAATAGTAAAGTTATGACATAACACAGGTATTCCGTCTTTTGTTAAGTGAATATCTGTTTCAACACCATCGCAACCAATCTCGAAAGATTTTTTGAATGCTGGTAACGTATTCTGAGGGGCTACCATATTTGCACCTCTGTGTGAAATAACATTAATTTTTGCCATTTCTTTTACTCCTATGTATTATTTCTTTAAGATATGCTTAACTGTTGTTGTAATTAAACCTACACCACAGCACAAAAGAATTTTTTCTTTTAACATTCCATCTGCATCCCAGATGTATTCTAATTCTGCCTTTAAGCTATCGCCACATAAATCTTTATAATTAAGATGCTGTGTTTCGTAATTGCCGGTTTTTTCGTCAATTGTGAAAACTCTTACACCACGTGAACGTCTGCCGTAGCAACGGAATGATGCACAAGGAGTCTGCACAATGTTTATGCCATCGAGTGTTGCGGTAAAGCAATTCTGGTGGTCGTGACCAAAAACAATTGCTTTAATATCGCCACATTCTTTAATTGCTTCTACCTGACCGTTACCCTGTGAAACTGTGCATATATATTCGCCGATTTCGCCATCAACACACGGCTTTGCTTTAAAGAATTTTCCGTCAGGACCACTTACTGCGCCCTCATCGTCTTTACCACATTCTTCCATTAAATCGAGCATTTCGATTAACGGAATATGCTGGAACATAAGTGACGGAACAGGTGTGCCACCATTTTGTGCTTTTAATTCAGCACTTTTTTTCTTATACCACTCTATTGCTTCAGGCTTTACCTGATTGTAGCATTTATCTTCTTCCTTATTCTTCCAGGCACTATCCATCATCCAGATATTAAACTTAATTTCATTGCCATCCTCTGAATAAATCGGGATATTAAAGGTCTCGTCTTTTAATATTTCAACATCGTTATCAAGACCTACAAAATGTGGGTAGCTTCTATAAATATCTGACTGCTCTTTTTTAGTAATCTCGTTCATATCATCGTGATTACCATAAATCATAGAAAATGGAATTTTTCTGTCTTCAACAGGTCTTAAAAGCTTTTCAATTGCAATTTTCATTGCTTTAAACTCTGCCTCTTTTGTTTTAACAAAAAGAGGTGTTAAGGTTTTAGCATCTCTGAAGTGATTACCTAAAACGTTATCTCCTGTAAACACAATCAAATCAGGCTTTACCTTGTCGTATGCCTTATCGAGCATTTTCATCATAGTTTTTCTTACATACTGTAAATCCTGTGGGTCACTGACCTGTAAAATCGTAAATTTTCCGTTTTTAAATTTTAAGCTCATAAATTTCTCCAAGATATTTTTTATATTGGCAAGAATGCCTTTGCAATACCGAAATAAACTAAAAGAGATATAGCATCAACTAAGGTTGTGATAAAAGGACTTGCCATAACTGCAGGGTCAAAGCCCATTTTCTTAGCAAGAATAGGTAACACACAACCAATTATTTTTGCAACAATAACTGTTACACAAAGAGTTAACGCTACTACTAAAGAAACTACTAAAGATACATTTTCTGCACCCATAACAAAGCCATCTATAAAATAAACTTTTAAGAAGGTTGCAACAGCGATTACTGCACCACAAAGAACTGAAACTCTTATTTCTTTCCAGAGCACCTTTAAAACGTCGCTGATTTCTACCTCACCTAAAGAAAGACCACGTATAACCGTAACAGAAGCCTGACTACCAGAGTTACCCCCTGTACCCATAATCATAGGAATAAATGCAGTGAGAACAACTAATTTTTCTAAAGCTGTTTCAAAACCAGAAATTATAATTCCTGTAAAGGTTGAAGAAAGCATAAGAATTAAAAGCCACGGAATTCTTGTTTTAAAAATTTCAAAAACAGACGTCTTTAAAAATGGCTTATCAGTTGGTGTAATACCAGACATCATCTGAATATCTTCTTCAGCTTCTTCCAAGATAACGTCCATAGCGTCGTCAATGGTAACAATACCGACCATACAGTTTTCAACGTCAACAACAGGAAGCGCCAAAAAGTCGTATTTATTAAGTAAATTAGCAACCTCTTCTTTGTCTGAGTGAGTGTTAACTGTAATAATATTAGTTTCCATTACGTCAGAAATAATAATATTATCATCCTGTGTTAAAAGGTCTTTTGCAGTAACAATGCCAAGAAGCTTATGTTTTTCTACAACGTAACAAGTGTAAACTGTTTCAAACTTTGCCCCGATTGATTTAATCTTCTTAAGTGCATCACCAATTGTCATAGTTGGTAAAAATGTGATGTATTCGAGAGTCATAATGCTACCCGCACTGTCTTCTGGGTAGTTTAAAATTTTATTAATACTCTCTCTTTTATCGCCAGCCGCACTTAACATTCTGCTTACAACGTTTGCAGGCATTTCTTCAATAACGTCAACAGCATCGTCAATGAACATTTCGTCCATAATGTGCTTTAACTCTTTATCAGAAAATGCTTCTAAAAGAACTTGTTGTGAATCTGCCTCTAAGTAAGTAAACACCATTGCGGCATTTTCTTTGGGAATAAGCCTAAAAAGAAGCACCATTTCTTTTTCATCGAATTCTGGTAAAAGTGTAGCCGTATCAACAGGATTCATTGTGTCAAAAATGCTCTTTATTGCTTTATATTCTTTTTTCTCAAATAACTTGATAATAATTTCTTTATCCATAATCTTAACCCCTTTTCTATATATTTTTACCATTAGGTTAAGAAATAAAAAAACCGAGCTTTACGCTCGGCGGTCAAAACTTACAAAATGCCATAAAACCGAAAAAACTCAAGGTAAAAACACCTTAATTTTTCAGTCAGACAATAGAAAAAACAGATGCCACTCGTGGCTTCGTTTTCAAACCGCCAAAATATCGGATTTTATTTCTCTTATGACTACAACTACCGCCAGCATCCATCTGTTTTTCCCCCTTTGTTATGAGAATTTTTTATTATTAAAAGTACATAAATAAATATAATACAATTTATACACATTGTCAAGAAAAAAGATAGTTATATACTAACAAAATATGCTCGTAACCACAAATGGTTACGAGCACTTGGTTTTTGCTGTTTTTATGTATTATTATTCGCCTAAGTCTCCTACATCAACAAGAACACCATCACTACCCATTACTTCTGGTAACTTACCATCCCACTTGTTCCATTTTATGTAATCAACGTAGTCTGGTGATTTTGCAAGTGCTTCCTGTATGAGTCTGATGCTTTCCGCTTCTGCTTCTGCCTGAGTAATTTTTTGTTGAGCTTCGACCTCTATTCTTGCAAGGTCCTGCTGAGCTTTTAAAGCTTGTTGCTGTGCAGTTTGTTTTGCTTCAACCGCAGCATTAAATTCTTCAGAGAAATCGAAATTTACAATGTTAAAAATTTCAACTTCAATACCATAAGAATTGATTTTTTCAGATAATGCTTCTTTAATCTGGTCGCCAACTGTCTGACGCTTTGTAATAAGCTCTTCTGCGGTAAACTGTGCAGTAACTGCTTTGATGCTTTCCTGAATTGCAGGAACAATAATTACTGTACCATAATCTTTACCGACATTCTGATAAAGTGATGCAGAAGCTTCACTTCTTACGTGGTAGTTTACTGCAACTACGTAAGAAATAATCTGCAAGTCTTTTGAAGATGCGCTACCCTCTGTTTCAACCTTTTGTGTACGATTATTCATCTGAACAACTGTTTGTACTAATGGCATTTTAAAGTGTAAGCCTTCATCAAAAACATTTTCTTCAACTGCACCAAAAGTTAAAACCACACCTGTGTGACCCGCTTTAACTACTGTAAAACAAGTTAAACACACACCAGCAACGAGTACAGCGCAGACTGCTACAATCGCAATTTTTACAATATTCTTTTTCATAATAAATTCCACCCTTTCAAAATTGTGTCTGTTTCTGAGTTAGTAATTAAAAAAACTCATACACAGCAAAAACCATGTATGAGTCTCATTCTTAATTGATACACCGAGAGAAAATCTCTGTCTTGACGATGAATCTGGTATTTTTAATACCGAATTACTCCCTCATTGACTAATATGTTAGCATATTTTTATAAATTTGTCAATATTTGTCGGTTCATCTAAAAACTCTTACAATACAATACCCGACATAAAAGAATTCTTCTCGTAATAAAAACGGTATTTTTGTCTTTAATGTTTTATACATTGAAGTTGGTGTCGGTGAAGAAAGTGCAGTTATGTTATAATCCTCTGCCATAAGCATAGCCCTTTTCATATGTAAAGGGTCACTTACAATTATTGCAGTTTCAAGGTCATTTTCTTCCATTACTTCTTTAGAAAACTCAAGATTTTCTTCTGTAATAGTAGATTTTTCTTCTATTAAAATTCTTTCTTCAGGAACATCTTGTGACAAGGCGTATTCTTTTGCAACCTGTGAATCTGATTTGTAACTACCTTCACCAAAACCACCAGTTAAAATAATAGAATCAACTGTTCCCTCTTTATAAAGAGTTATAGCGTGATTAATTCTTTCACGATACACGGGTGAAACCTCGCCATCAGATATTGCTGCACCTAAAACTATTGCAACATCTGCTGGTGCTTTTTCATCCACTTTCCCGTAATTCCAGATGCTAATAGCAATTCCAATTGCAAAAGCTATTAAAAGTAAAATAATAACACCCGAAGCAAGAATTATTTTACATTTATATCTTTTTATCATTTTGTCTTTTCAAACATAATTATCATAGCCTTTTCGCCCTCTGGTAAAGGTAAGGTAAGACCATAATTCATAAGCTCAATGCCTTCCATTGTATAAACCTTGTCAGGATTATCAATATCATAAAGCTTATATTCTGTAGCAGTTTTAAGACCATTTAAGAAAAGTGTATATTCGGTGTCAGTAACATTCGCTCTTTTATAAATAAGAGCCATACCACTACTTGCATCCTCAGTTGAGAACTGCATTGCTAACATCTTATCTTTATCGAAGCTACCAAATTCTATTGGGTAATATCTTTCACCCATTTGTGCTCTTTGCTCATTATAGTACTCAAATTCAGGATTCTGATGTGAGAAGAAATCCATAAGCATAAGTGGCATTATAGCAGATCTACAGGTGTACTCATCAATCATATAAAGATTTGCACCTGTTATTGGTAACCAGAATGAAATACCATAGGTCTGTGCCTGAGTTGCTTCAAATAAATCAGGGTGATAATCACAGTTATAGTCACTTCTCCAGAATGCAATACTACGGTAAGCCATCTCCAAATCAAGACGTTTACCACCTGAAGCACAGTTATCAATTATAAGACCAGGAACATTTTCTGTAAGGTAATCTAAATATTTATATTCATTTGTAACGTAGTGGTTTTCACAGATACCTGTTCTGCCGTCATAATATTCGCTATCTGCTTTTTGCCAGTATTTAAGTGGTGCAAAGTTAAAGTCCTGACGATAAATTGTAACGCCATTTTCCTTTAGCGACGCTAAAATGTAATCTGAATAATACTTTAACGCGTCTTCATCTGCAAGGTTCCACATAAGGTTATCTTCACCATCTACTGAAATAAGCCATTCTTGGTTTTCCATACCCTTATTATAGAATTCTGTACCAGGAAAAACTCTTTCAGGCTCATACCAAAGAGTGTGTTTAAGACCTTTTTTCTTTGCATAATCAGAAAGCTCAATTATACCATTATCATATCTGCTTTTATCTACAGTCCAGTTGCCAACGCCATCGTACCAGCCCTCGTTATAGCTGTACCAGCCGGCATCCATCCAGAATGCATCTGTATGCTCAAATACTTCTTTATCTAAACCATTAAGAACTTCAATAATTTCGTCAGATGTTCTTGTTGACATTGGTCCTGCAACTTCCATTACTGTGTATGAGCTTTGTGTAACGTTTTCTGGGTAAACACAATCCATTATCCACTCTCTGAACATATTAAAGCCCTTCAAGGCGTTGTCAGTCTCATACGTCTCATAAAAGCTTACTGAAACAAGAGGTGAACGAACCTCTTCACCAGGAAGAAGGTATGCATTAAAATTCTCTTGTTTTGCGGTAATAACAGTTTCACCATTTTTATTACTGAACGATGATGCCCATTGACCAGTCCAACCGATACCCACAACCATACCAAACTCTTCACCGAAGATATTGAAATACGGAAGATAATTTTCTGTAGGCTTACCATCTACACCGCCAAAACCAAATGTTTTAGCAGATAAATCTTTTTTAATAAGCGAAAAGTCGCTTGCCGCAGTGTTACTACCCATTGAATAGTAAAGTTCTGCCTTGCCTGTCGCAAAAGATGAATTAAGTGCATAAAAATCACTTATAACACCTGAATTTTCCGTGCCATTATTTTTTATGTATACAACCCATTGACAAGTTGCATTTTCAGGGAAAAGTGTTGCTTCAACTGTTACCTGAAGACCGTTATTTTTGTTAGTGAAAATTACATTTTTAGTCTTACCACCCTGATAATTCTTATGGGAGTCTTTTATTTCTATATTCTTCCAATCTGCAATGCTGAATTCTTTACCGTCAACCTTAAATGCAAACGGAAGATTATTTGTAACTGTATTCAATAAATTTTCGTCAAGCCATTTTTTACAGAGTTCTTTTTCTTCTTCTGAAACGTTCATTTCAGTAGCACTTACTCTGTCAAACTGAATATTCTTTTTATATTCAAGAGCTTTAATATTTTCTTCGTTGAGCACAATAAGACCCCCGCAAGAAACTACAAAATAAATGACTGCAAAAATTGCATTGAAAATTCTCGGTTTTCTTATTGCTTTTATAATAAATGTTACCAAAAGAAGAATTGCTGATAAAGCAAATGCAACTGTATATACAGTAATAACGGTATTATCATCATTATAAGTTGTATCATTCATTACTGGGTTCATTTGGGCATTTATTCCCCATATTAACACTTGGAACAAAACACAACCGGTTAAAAATGAACAGAGTTTCATAAACCAAGTAGCTTTTTCAATAATTGTCTTTGTGAAAATCATCATAAACCAACCAAGTGCAAGACTTGTAAGTGCTGTATAAAGATGTACATCGCCACTACTTAAAGTACCATCAAATATGTACCAGAGAGAATATGCCGCATAACACATTAACCCCAATAATACTGTTGTGACACTTAAGTCAACAATCCAGTTATCTTTTAACTTTTTCATAAAGTTACCCCCTTTTAGAACTTAGTTTTATATTAGCATAAATTTCTTTTTTTAGCAATAAGAAATTAGTATGGCTAGTATGGCTAGTATGGCTAGTATGGCTAGTATGGCTAGTGTGGCTGGTGTGGCTAGTGCGGCTAGTGGTCAGTTCAGTTGCAAGTGTGCAAGTATGCAAGTGGCAAGTAACAATTAGATATCAGGTGTCAGATAATAGAAAAATCCTATCATTTCAATTCTTTTGAACTGAAATGATAGGATAATATATTTTTTATAACACTAGCAACCAGCCACACTAGCCATACTAGTTAACTAATTTGCCCCAATAACAAAGCTAAGCCCTACAAATGCTACGTAAATGCCGAGCATTAAGATACCCTGCCAACGAGAAAGCTTTTGTTTTATCATTGTTGGTACTGTGAGTATAAGCATTACTGCGAGCATTACAGGAATATCAAGAACGAGTGAAGAGTTAATGCCATTAATTAAACCTGAGCAAGGAACTGTAAATGGATTTATTGTAATAGCAGCACCACTTACAAGAACTAAGTTGAATAGGTTTGCACCTATAATATTACCGAGTGAAAGTGAGCCGTGACCTTTTGCAAGTGATGTAATAGCAGTTACAAGCTCAGGAAGTGATGTACCTAAAGCAACTATAGTAAGACCAATAACCGCATCTGAAACACCGAGTGCTTTTGCTACGATTGTAGCGTTATCTACAAGTAAATCTGCACCAACAGCAATAACTGCCGCACCAAGAACCAACATAATAATATCTTTTAAAAGGCTATCTTTTGTGCCTTTTTCTTTTGATTCAACAACGTGGTCTTCGCCACTTTTTGCTTCTAATTCTTCTTCACTTGTGAGAGCACCAAGCTCTTCTTCTTTTTCAACAACCTCAATAGGTGCTGCGCTCTTTTTCATTCTTAAAACAGTTGTTACCATATAAACAACAAATGTAATAAGTAAAAGAATACCGGTTAAGCGAGAAAATTCGCCTGTTATATAAGCAGTTCCGCAGTAAAATGCTGCTGAACCAAAGAAGAAAGCAACTGGTAAAATCATACTTTTTCTTGCTGCTTCACCTGGTTTTACTGAAATTGTAATAGCCGCAATTAAAGATGTGTTACAAATAATTGAACCTATTGCATTACCATAAGCAATAGAGCCATTACCGCCAGCCGCTGCACCTGCAGAAACCATTACTTCAGGAAGTGTTGTACCAATTGAAACAACAGTAGCACCAATTAAAATTTCTGGTAAGTGGAAACGTCTTGCAATACCAGTAGCACCATCAACAAACCAGTCGCCACCCTTAATAAGTAAAACAAAACCAACTGCCAGTAAGAGTACTGGAACTAATAATTCTGACATTTTTTAAAACCCCTTTTGTTAATATATTTTTATATTAACATAAATTTTCTGTTTATTCAATTATTAAATTGACCTTATTGACTCAACCGGCTTCTTCTTTGCAGCACTATATACTGGCAAGAATGTTGCAACGACTGCAGTTACAACAGAAATTCCCACCAACACAAAGAATGAACCAATACCAAATACCATAAGTGATGCACCAATTTCTGTTGCTAACATAATATTCATTATTTTACAAGCAATCATTGTGGTAAGAGTAGAAACCAAAACACAAATTGCGGCAATAACAAATGATTCTGAGAAGAATATTTTAAATACATCCACACTTCTCGCACCAACAGCCCTTAAAATACCAATTTCTTTAATTTTGTTACTTATAGAAACAGAAATAAAGTTAGAGAAGAGAAGCACCGCAAACACTGCCAACACCAAACCTACATATAAAAATGCAGTTGACAGCTCTTTTACAGTATGGTCAACAGACTCTAACTGGTCTACAAAGTTACCTGCTAACGCCAATCTGCTATCATTCTCTGACCAATTCTTATTTTCATAAATTGCCCAGAAATCGTTTGCAAGTTCCTCTGAATACACAAACGGCAAATAAATATTAGTATAAATAGCGGATTTTTCTTCTACGTAATTTGTTTTTGTTTCAGCGTAATAATCAAGTGTATTTTTCTGTGAATCCCAGATTGTTTTGAACGCCTTATCTGAAATTACAATTTTACCCATCGAATAATTATTTCGATCTTCGTAATACACACCTATTATGTTGAATTCCTCTACGTCACCAAAAATTATATTGTTATTTTTATCATAAAGCTTAAGACCAAATCTTATTTCGCCATTACTGTTTTTGAGAGACTGTAAAATCTCATCTAATTTCTGGTCAATCTCTTCTTTAGTATATGCAGTAAAAATATCTTCTTCAGTTTCAATATCGTAGCTATATTCGCCACCTTGTGAAACATTGTTTGCTATTTCACCAAGACGATAATATCTGTCTGAATAGTAGCCACTATCAGCAAGATTATAAAAATACTCTGATGCAACAGAAGCTAAAGCTATT
Organism: Oscillospiraceae bacterium; assembly: GCA_015066465.1. GTDB lineage: Bacteria > Bacillota > Clostridia > Oscillospirales > Acutalibacteraceae > DTU089. Next base: position 2,050 of record SVOI01000052.1, on the reverse strand, counting down.
GAAGAAATTATTGCATCTCTTTCTTCTAAAACAGTCTTTTCAGGAGAAATGTATTTCACTTCATCATTTAATCTGAAGTTTGAGTAATCCATATAACAAGCATTTGACCAGTCTGGGAAACTATATGCTTCGTTATGATTTACTGCTACAGAAGCCTCTGTGTAATTATAAAGGCTTTCAACATATTCTGTATTTTCCTGAGACAACGTTTTTAAATGATTTTCTGTAACAAAAGCAATAAGGTAAATACCATCAGTAAGAAGCAAATTATAATCCATAAGAAGCGTTTTGCTTTCTTCTGTCGATTCTTTTAATATTTCATACTCAGCTGGTAACTGTGGCACCTTTAAAATACCTGTAATTTTATAATCAATACCACCTAAAACAACACTTTTTCCAATAATATCCTCTGCACTTTTAAGGTTTAACGCTTCATTCTGACTACCAAACACACCACAATTATAAAGCATATCTGCTATGTATGACGTAATCATCATTTCATTATCATTAACAGGATACTCGCCAATTATGTCATTTCTTAAGCCATTATCTTCATTTAAAACTGCAAATGCCGAAACATTTGTAACCCAGTATGGATTAGTTGTCTGACGTACACTGAAATTAGCACTGTAATTAACGCCACCAAAAGCATTTTTGCCAAAGGTTTTCGCCTGTGCTTTGAGGTCATCGTTTGTAAATTTGCCAGATGTAACCGACTCATATTCACTTTCACCCGCAATTTTATCTACCCACTTAACCTGAGTTTTAAATTCTTTTTTAAGCTGAATCATAGAATTATCCGAGTCAGCCATTGTCTGCAAGAACGTTGCTTCGCTATCATAAAAATTAAGCGTAGTAAGAAGTGAGAAAAGAACAAAAGCAATAGTGCAAAGAAGTATTGTTAAAACAAGTCTCACCGGCTTATTTTTAAGACTTGAAACACCTATTTTAAAAGCGTGCTTTAATGGTAATTTTGAACGTATAAATTTACTTTCGTCACCAGTGTATTCTTTTTCAATCAAATCTGAAACGTCTGTATCTTTAAATACTTCTTTTTCACCATTATCACTTATACGACTTGCTTTTTTGAATTTTTTAACGTCTTTTTCACCATTTGCGATAATTACGTCTTCTTTTGAGTTTTTCAAAAAGCTCTTTATTTTCTCAAAATCGCCGTCTGTAAGCTCTGCGCCATTTTTAACACAAAGCACGTCACCGAAAGAATTGATATTCTCGGTTAGCTCTTCTGTTTTAACTTCTGTTTTTGTAACGTCAGAAAGAATTTTACCATCTTTTAATTCAATTATTCTATCGCCGTATTCTTCAGCAAAATCTCTGTCGTGAGAAACAACTACAATGAGCTTGTCACGAGAAAGTTTTTTGAGAGTTTCAAACACTTGTTTACCAGTAGCAGAGTCAAGTGCACCAGTAGGCTCGTCTGCCATAATAATTTCAGGAGACTTTATAAGAGCACGTGCTATTGCAATTCTCTGCTTCTGCCCCCCTGAAAGAGTGTTTGGCTTACGTTTTGCAAAGCCCTCTAAATCAACATCTTTAAGTAATTTATTAATTGACTCTTTATCTTTAGGTTTGCCCTGTAACTCAAGGGCTAAAGCAATATTATCTTCAACAGAAAATTCATCTAAAATATTATATTCCTGAAAAATGAAACCAACAAAGGTGTTTCTGTAGCTATCAAAATCACTTTGTGTAAAATCTTTACTGCTTCTGCCTTTAACGATAATTTCACCTTCTGATGGTGCATCAAGACCACCACACACGTTAAGAAGAGTTGACTTACCACTACCTGATTTACCAAGTAAAAATACTAAGCCTTTTTCGGGAAATTGAATTGACACACCATCAAGTGCATCTGTAACAACATCATTTTTAGTTTTATAAATCTTTTTAAGATTTTTAACCTCTAACATATTGTCCCTCACAATCCACACAATTTTTCAGTATATATTATATCATAAATATAAGAATTTGTAAATATTAAGAGAGTTGCACACTTTTAAGCATACAACTCTCATTTTTTATGACTTGC
>SVOI01000051.1 GCA_015066465.1 Oscillospiraceae bacterium | reverse complement strand
TTTTGAGAATTTTATCAATACCCTTTTCAAAAAGATAAGTTGTGTAAGAGCCTTCTTTTTTCTCAATTTTTCTGCCAACGAGCATTTTCATAAGATTTTCCATAGAAAATTCGTTGTTTAACTCTTCGTTTTCATAAACTAAGTCATTGAAGCAAGAATCTGTACCTGTGTGACACGCCGGACCATCTTTTTTAACAACAACTGTTAAAGCATCTTTGTCACAATCTGCAGTAATGCTTACAATGTGCTGATAATTACCGCTTGTTTCACCCTTTAACCAGAGTTCTTGTCTTGAACGGCTGTAAAAACAAGTTAAGCCCTTTTCTAAAGAAATTTTAAGACTATCTTTATTCATATAAGCTAAGGTTAAAACCTTTTTAGTTGCATAATCAACAACTATTGCAGGGATAAGCCCCTTTTCATCAAATTTAAGTTCTTCAATATTTAACATAATATACTCCTTAAGATTTTAATATCATTGACTGTTTGTTATTTTCACTACCCCAGATTATTTCTAATTCTAATGGGATATTGGATTTGAACGTGATATCAGGCTTTTCATCCTCTGATTTTCTTTCATTACAAATAAGTGTTAATTCACCATCTGTTTTAAATGGATATTGTTCAATACCATGTTTTTCTAAAAGAGTAACATCCCATATAATTCTGTTGTTTTCTGCATCTGGTTTAATACCAAAAACAAATTCAAAAAGAATTGAAATCGGTGAAATTCCAGTCCAACCAACAAAATCTTTCATAGCTGGGCTTCCTTGGGAAGGTCTACCATTATTAACATATTCAGGAGCATAGTTTTCAAATACAGTATTTGTATCTTTAAAAACTTCAACTACTGCATAAAGATGCTCCATAGCAATCTGGTGTGAAAGGTCATATTTTTTATATTTATCAAGACCCTTTAAAATCATATAGTTTGTTGGTGCCCAAACACCACCGCACCAATAGCCACCTGTACTCTCATATTCAGAGTTATCTTTTGCAAGACAAGGCACTCTGTTAGGTGTTTTAAAGAGTTTTTCATCGTTAAGATTTGCAATGAACTTTTCTGCTCTGTTTTGAGGAACTGTTTCTGCAAGTAAATTCCAGAAAGCACCAGCGTGGTGAACGTAATTAAACTCACCATTTTTCCAAAGGTCATAATAAAAGTTTGTTTTTTCATCCCAAAGCTTTTCGTTTATAACCTTAAAGAGCATATTAGCTTCATTATCGAGTTCTTTAATGTATTCTTGCTTACCTAATACTTCTGCCATTTTAATTAAAACACGGCAGTCATAAAGAGCCTGAGCGCAAGCATCGACCCAAATCATATGACCGTGACTGAAAGGCTCAGAATAACCTTTTTGCTGACGTGGTAAATTATCCATACCACAGCCCCAGCCACTTGAAAAATATGTACCATCAGGCCAGGTGTGAGTTTCTTTTAAAAACCTGTGATAAGAAAGAAGAACTGGAAAAACTCTTTTAAGTCTTTCAATATCACCAAAGTTTAAAAAGTACTCCCATTCGCACCAAGCCATAATTTCAGGACCAGTTGCAGATGGGTCCCAACGAGTAAACATATCTTCACCCGTTACAGCATCAATTTGTCTGCAAATAAACCCATCATCGTGCTGATGTGAATAAAAATTATCTAAAGTACCCTGAAATTTAAAAATTCTATCAGCATATTTACCGAACATTAACATAAATACAGAGTCCCACATAAAAGTACAACCATCAAAAGCCGTGTCAATAAAATTTGAAACAAAGCCTGTATTTTCGTGTGGTCTTCTTAAATTCTTGAATGCAAGCTCCCACGCACGCCAATAACAGTCAATGTAATCTTTATGATTATCCCATAAAGGTTTAGGAAGTTTATCTTTTGATTCATCAAATGTTGGCAACTCCTCTTTGCTCATTGGCTGGTCAACGAAAGTATTCTCAATAACGGGAATAAATTCATCTAATATAGTCATTTCACTTTCTTTATCAAAACCCATAAATAGAACCTCAAAATTTATAATCTGACATTTATTTTATTCTCTTTTAAGAGTAATTTCAAGTCTTTTATTTCTACTTCTCCAAAATGGAATATTGAAGCGGCAAGACCAGCATCAATAGTAGGAATTTCATTAAACAATTTAACAAAATCTTCACTGCACCCAGCACCGCCCGAAGCAATAACAGGAACATTAATAACTTCACAAACAGCTTTAAGCATTTCAATATCAAAGCCTTTTTTAACGCCATCAGTATCAATAGAGTTAACAACTATTTCACCAGCACCATTTTTTACGCCTTTTTTTATCCATTCTATAGCGTTAATGCCTGTGTCTTCCCTGCCACCTTTTGAGAATAAACGAAATTCACCATTAACACGCTTAATATCGCAAGAAAGAACAACACACTGATCACCATATTTTAATGCGGCTTCTTTAATTAAATCAGGGTTTCTTATAGCACCAGAGTTTACACTGACTTTATCGGCACCACATTTTAAAACTCTGTCAAAATCTTCAACAGTATTTATGCCACCACCAACTGTAAGCGGAATAAATATTTGAGAAGCAACCTCTCTTAAAACGTCAATAAAAAGCTTTCTTTCTTCAAATGAAGCCGTAATATCATAAAAAACAAGCTCATCTGCACCAGCATTGCTGTAATATTTAGCAAGTTCTATTGGTGAAGAAACATCTGAAAGACCTTCAAACTGAACGCCTTTAACAACTCTGCCATTTTTAACATCAAGGCACGGAATAATTCTTTTTGTAATCATTTTGCCACCTCGATTGCTGTCATAAGGTCAATTGCTCCTGTGTAATACGCTTTGCCGATAATTGCACCATACAAATTCATTTCTCTTAATGCTTTAATATCGGTAATATCAGTAACACCACCAGAAGCGGTAATATCAATGTTATATTTCTCAGAAAGCTCTTTATAAAGCTCTCGGTTTACGCCTTTCATTGCACCATCTTTTGAAATATCGGTACAAATAACGGTAGTAACGCCTAAAGAAGTCATTTTATCAAAAAATTCTTCAGCTTTATATTTAGATTTTTCAACCCAGCCTTTAATTGCAACATAACCATCAAGTAAATCAATACCAACTGCAATCTGACCAGGCTTCGGGTATTTTTTTAAAGCATCTTTTAAAAATTCTTCATCTGTAACTGCCGCTGTACCTATAATTACACGGTCGAGACCAGCGTTTAAGTAAGCATCAACAGTTTCAATTGAACGAATACCGCCACCAATTTCAGTAAAGAGATTTGTTTTATCAACAATTTTCTTTATAACCTCAATATTAGGTGTAGTGCCAAGCTTTGCACCTTCCAAATCTACAAGGTGAATGTATTTAGCACCAGCATTTTCAAAATCTTTAGCAACTTCAAGTGGATTTTCGTTGTAAACTGTCATCTGATTATAGTCACCTTTGAAAAGACGGACTGCTTTTCCATCATAAAGGTCAATTGCTGGAAAAATATTCATAATTTAGTCCCCCATTTCACAAAATGCTTTTAAAATATTAAGACCTACGTCGCCACTCTTTTCAGGATGGAACTGACAGCCAAAAATGTTGTCTTTCTGAACAGATGCAGTAACATCAATTCCGTACTCAGAAGTTGCAATAACGTTTTCATCGCAATCAGTAGCAAAATACGAGTGAACGAAGTAAACAAAATCACCATTATTTATGTATTTAAAAAGTGGAGATTTGCCATTTTTGAATTCGAGCGAATTCCAGCCGATATGTGGTATTTTAAGCTGAGGCGAGATTTTACCTTCGAGAGGCACAATATTGCCTTTAATGAGCCCCAGACCGTCAAATTCGCCATATTCAAAGCTTTTCTCAAAAAGCATTTGCATACCAAGGCAAATTCCCAAGAGTTTTTTACCTTTTTTTGCTTCATCAATTACTACCTGGAATAATCCTGATTCTTGTAATTTTTGTTTTGCATCTGAAAATGCACCAACACCAGGAAGAATAACTGCTGAAGAATCTAAAATCTTTTGTTTATCATTTGTAACTATTGTGTCAGCACCTATCGCTTTAAGTGAAGAACTTAAAGAGAAAAGGTTGCCAACTCCATAATCAACAATACTAATCATTATAATACACCCTTTGTTGATGGTAATTGGTCTTTGAAGTTTTCGTCAAGTGCTACCGCAGTTCTGAGGCTACGTGCAAAAGATTTAAAAATACCTTCTGCAATGTGGTGTGAGTTTTCACCAGCCATCTTTTTAATGTGTAAGGTAATTTCTGCACATCTTGTAAGTGCCATAAAGAATTCTTCTACTAATTCAGTGTCAAAATCACCGATTTTTTCTGTTGGAAATACTACGTCGAAGCCTAAATAACTTCTGCCTGAAATATCAATCGCGGTAAGAATTAAAGACTCATCCATTGGTAAAATTGTATCTGCATAGCGATTTATACCTTTTTTATCACCCAACGCTTCAAGTAACGCCTTACCTAATACAATACCAATATCTTCAACTGTGTGGTGGTAATCAACATTTATATCACCTTTACAAGTAACATCCAAATCAATTTTAGAGTGCTTACTGAAAAGTGTTAACATATGGTCAAAAAAGCCACAACCTGTATCTATTTTGCTTTCACCTTTACCATCAAGGTTTAAAGAAAGTTCAATTTTTGTTTCTTCTGTATTTCTTTTTATAGTTGAAGTTCTCATTTTACTTCTCCTTTTATAAGAATTATAGTTTCAATTAGTTTTTGCATTTGTTCTTTTGTGCCTATTGTAATCCTGTTAAAATCTTTAATTTTCTCATCTGTAAAGTGGCGAACTAAAACACCTTTTGATTTTAAGGCTTTATAAAGCTCTTCGCCACCAATAAAATCAGCCTTTGCAAACACAAAATTTGCTTTAGATGGCAATATCTCAAAGCCTAATTTTTCTAATTCTTTAACAGTATATTCTCTTGCTTCAATTATTCTTTTTGCATTTTCTTTATAGTAGTTGTCACTTTCTAAAGCGGCAACACCAGCTAAAAGAGTTAAACGATTTATACTGTATGGATTAGTTGAAAATTTGATTTTTTCAAGGTCTTTTATTATTTCTTCATTACCAATAGCAAAACCGAGTCTTGCACCAGCCAAACTTCTTGATTTTGAATAAGTCATTACAACTAAGAGATTATCATATTTTTTTGTAAGATTATAAGCTGACTCAGCACCAAAATCAACGTAAGCTTCGTCAATTAAAACTACGTTGTTTGGGTTCGTTTTAACAATTTGCTCAACTTCATTAAGAGAAAGAGCAATTCCTGTTGGTGCATTCGGGTTTGCAATTACAATAAATTTATTCTGATTACAATAATCATTTATATCTATTGTAAAATCATCTTTTAATGGTACTCTTGTGTATTTTACACCATATAAATCAGCGTAAACTTTATAAAAACCATAAGAGATTTCTGGGAATAAAGCCTCAACCTCGTCACCACAAAACGCCATAAAGCTGAAATTTAAAATATCATCTGAACCGTTTGAAACATAAATGTTTTTACTCTCAACATTATAGATTTCAGCTAATTTATTTTTTAAAAGCTTACATTCTGGGTCAGAATATAAATTTAATTTACTGACTTCTGCTGAATTCACTGCATCTAAAACAGACTTTGAAGGCGGATAAGGTGATTCATTTGTATTTAATTTGATATATTGTTGGTCTTGTGGTTGTTCACCTGGTGTATATTCCTTCAAGGACCAGTATTTTTTATTTAAAAATTTACTCATTCTTTTTCAAACCTTATTGTTGTACTTTTAGCGTGTGCTCCTAAACCTTCACTCTGGGCAAAGTAAGCAACGTCATCTTTAACTTTTTCTAAAGCTTCGCTCGTGTAATATGTATACTGAGTTTTCTTAACAAAATCATCAACTGACAAAGGACTTGAGAATTTTGCAGTACCGCTTGTTGGTAACGTGTGGTTAGGTCCTGCATAGTAGTCACCCAATGCCTCTGGACAATTTTTACCCATAAAAATTGAACCTGCATTATCAATTAAATCAAGATAATCAAAAGGATTATCCACGCAAATTTCGAGGTGCTCAGGTGCAATTTCGTTTGCAATTTTAACTGCTTCTTCAATTGAAGATGAAACAATGATTTTACCATTGTTATCAATTGATGTTCGTGCAATTTCTGCACGTGGTAAAAGTGGAATTTGTCTTTCTAATTCTTCAATTACTTTATTTGCTAATTCATCGCTATCAGTAACTAAAACTGCACTTGCCATTTTGTCGTGTTCTGCCTGTGAAAGTAAATCTGCCGCAACGTTTTTTGCTTCACAAGTACCGTCAGCAATAACAAGAATTTCAGATGGTCCTGCAATCATATCAATAGAAACCATTCCATATACTTGTTTTTTTGCTTCTGCAACAAATGCATTACCAGGACCTACGATTTTATAAACGTTAGGAACGCTTTCTGTACCATAAGCTAAAGCGGCAACAGCCTGAGCGCCACCTAATTTAAAAATTCTGTCTACACCGGCAATTTTAGCAGCAGCAAGAATTACAGGGTTAACCTTACCATCAGCTGATGGTGGTGTTACCATAATAATTTCTTTACAACCAGCAATTTTAGCTGGTATTGTATCCATTAAAACAGTTGAAGGATAAGCCGCTGTACCACCAGGCACATAAACACCAACCTTTTCTATAGGTGTAACCTTTTGACCAGTTACGATTCCCCTTTTATCATTAATTATAAAACTGTTGCGAACTTGTCTTTTGTGAAAATCTTTAATATTTTCAGCGGCAGTTTTAATAATTTCAATAAAACGTGGTTCAACTAATTTGAATGCTTCTTCAATTTCTGCTTCTGTTACTTCTAATGAAGTTAATTTTGCTTTGTCGAACTTTTCGCAATACTCAAAAAGTGCTTTATCGCCGTTTTCTTTAACATTTTTAATAATGTCACTTACAATATCTTCAACTGATGAAGTTGGCTCAAATCGAGCAAAAATTTCTTCGTTTGAAACTTCACCGAATTTATATTTTTTAATCATTTTCTGTCATCCTTTGATTTTTTCTCTTCTACTTGTAATGCTAATGCATTTTTTATATTATTAATTTCTTCGTTTTTAAATTTAAGACTTGCTTTGTTAGAAATAAGTCTTGCACTGATTTCTACAATAGTTTCTTTTGGTTCTAAGTTATTTTCAATAAGTGTTTTACCAGTTTCAACGATATCTACAATAACGTCTGAAAGACCTAAAATAGGTGCAATTTCAATTGAACCATTAAGCTTAATTATATCAATATCACGACATTTTTCGTTATAAAACGTTTTTGCAATATTAACGAATTTTGTAGCAACTCTCAAGGTTTTATCAGTATCATCTCTGAAATCTTTATGAGCAGCAACTGCCATTCTGCATTTTCCTAAATCTAAATCGAGCATTTCGTAAACGTCTGGCTCGTATTCAAGTAAAATATCTTTACCGGCAACGCCGATATCTGCAGCACCACGTTCAACGTAAATTGCAACGTCTGATGGTTTTACCCAGAAAAAGCGAACACCAGTTTCTTCGTTTTCAAAAATAAGTTTACGTGTGTTTTCTTTAATAGATGGGCAAGAATAACCAGCTTTTTCAAACATATCGTAAACCTTTTCACCTAATCTACCTTTAGGAAGGGCTACATTTACTATTTGTTTCATATTTCTTTAACCCCTTCCTCAGTAATTTTAAACGCTTTACGATATTTAATATTTTCTGGAATTTCATTTTGAACTAAAACAGAAGCATTTTCTTTCTTCAAATCTGCAACACATTTTGAAATAACAGAAATATCATCATCATCTTTTTTTAGTAAAATATAATCAACGTCAAATTGCTTTTCAGTATTATTATATCTTTGTAATAAATCAAGATAAACTGCAAAGCCTACAGCCTTATCTTTTCTACCCATTTTGAGCATTAAATTATCATACTGACCGCCAGAAAGAATACTTGATGGAATATTATTAACGTAACCCTGGAAAACAACACCGTTATAATAATTCATATTATTTACTATTGAAAAATCAACGTTTATTTTGTCAGCGTAACCGCTGTTACAAAGGAATGTTAAAATCTCTTTGAATGTTTTTAAGTGAGACTTTTCATTGAATGTAACACAAAGTTTTTCTAAATTCTCTAAAACAGTTTCGTATTTTCCGTTAATTGTAACGAGTGAAATAATTCTGTCAGCATCTATGTTCTTCTCAGCACAAATCTTTTTAATTTCATCAGTATTCTTTTCGCCTATTGCTTTAAGAATTTTACTGGTTTGTTGACTATCGAGACCTGAATCTGAAAGAACTGAAAGAATTATATCCATATAAGAAATATCTAAAACAAAATCATCAGTAATTTCTTCAAGGCTTTTTAATGCAAGTAAAACAACCTCAGCTACCTCATAAGCACCAATGTTACCAATGCATTCAAGACCAGTCTGCATTATTTCACGGAATTCTTTATTGCCTTTAGTGGTTCTGTAAACGTTCTCGTCATAATAAACCTTTTGGATTTTATCGCCACAATCTCTTGAATTTTTAATTATAGATAACGTAACGTCAGGTTTCAAAGCGAGTAATTTACCAGAACCATCTGTAAAAGTAATTACTTCGTTAGAAACTAAGAAATCCTTGTTTTTAACATATAAATCATATTCTTCAAATTTACTCATTCTGAATTGTTTAAAACCGAATGAACAATAAAGAGAACGCAAAGAAAAAACTGCTTTTTCATCGCCTCTTATAATATCAGCATTTAAACTCATATCATTTATCCTCACTTTTAAGTCTTTCAATAATTGTATTGTAGCCGTTATTACCATACATAAGGCATTTATTAACACGGCTTATAGTAGCAGAGCTTGCACCTGTTGCTGCTGAAACCTGATTATAATTAAAGCCATCTGAAAGCTTTAAAGCAACGTCAAAGCGTTGCGCCATATCTTGTAATTCTTTAATTGTGCAAACGTCTTCTAAAAATGCGAAACATTCTTCTTCTGTTTCTAATTTTAATAAACCTTTTACTAAAGTATCTACTGCTTCTGAATGAAAATTTTTCATAGATTTTACATACCCTTTCATTAGTATTCTTTTACCGTTTAACAGTTTATCACTTTACTCTGTTAAAGTCAATAGTAAAATAATAAAAAGCAGAAGTTTTTTTCTTCTGCTTTTTTGTTTATTCAATCTTTTTTTATACTATCTTTCTTTACTGTTAAAATTATAAGCATCCCAAAAGAAGCCAAAGCTACTACAATACCAAGGGCAAGCATAATAATACCAATTTTATTACCCGATTGCATTAGACTCAACCCTATTCTACACTCAACAAAAATAGCAATAAAAATAGTAATAATACAAAAAAACTTAAAAAATTTTTTATTTTCCATTAATTTCATTTATAATTCTCCTGAGTTAAAAATTAAATTTTACTTTTTGTAGTTATGAAAAAAGTTTTCCGCATTAAAATCATCAATAATAATCTCAAAACTATCAGACTCATATTAATTAGCGTTTCCTGCTAACTCCTTGATTTTTTCTTCTGATAAAGCAAAGAATTTTTCGAGCATTTTTTTATCTTCTTCGTTACCTACTGAACAGATTGAAAGTTGTAAATTGCCATTTATTGTTAACGCCGTCATCATAGCGCAAGGTTTTTTCTTTGCGGCACCCGCAACTGCGGCACCAACTGGTTTATGACCACTTAAAGAAAGTGCATCTAAATCCATTTTACCAACGTTACTTATTGCTAAATTAGCGTTATTATAAAAGAGACCAACTACAATTTCTGCCTGAGCGTAAACCATGGTAGTATAACCAATGTTAAGAAGCGGTAAGCCGTGAAGCCCCATAAATTTATCTTCTTTATTGTTTTTGTTACATTCAACAACTTGCTTTAAAATATCAAAAATATTCTCGCCTTTATTTTCTACAATAGTTGGCATAAACGTTGTGTGGTTGGTGTAGCCCGTTCTGTTAATATTTTTTATGTATCTTCTTAAATCTACCGCACACGAAATACCAACTTTTTCTTGCTGGGGTAAATTGCATATATCGTAAACTGCACCAATATAAGCAGTAGCAATTAAATCGTTAACAGTACCATCATATTTTTTTACAGTTTCACGTGCTTTATTAAATATTGCACTTGGCACACTTTTTCTCGCTATGAATTTATTATCATTTTCACTTTTTTCTGTAAATGGTAAAGTGTGTTTATCGTGTGGTGAAACACCTGCAAATTGTGATTTTGCCTTTTTCTTGTCAGATTCATTAAAATCGTCATAAACACATTTATAAGAACGAGAACCCTTTCTGAAATCAAGTGGCATTGATTTGTTTTCAATATACTCATTATAATTCTTAAATAAATCACTCACAAAATGCTTATAATCGCCACCATCAACAAGCATATGATTCCATCTGAAACAAAGCTTTGATTCTCTTTTATTAATTAATAGAGCGACATTAAACTGAACGTTACTTGTAACAGAGATATCTTGTAACAAAAATTCATCTGCACTTTTTAAAAAGTCATCAGTATCAATTACAGTTAAAACTTCGTCAATATGATAATCGCACACTTTCCAGTATGGTGCAATATGGTTATCTATAAACTGTGAATGAAAAACAGGAGCCGCTTCAAATGCACAAATTAAAGCATATTTTAATGCATCAATATCTGGAATAAAATCGTAATCAAGCTCAAAACGTGCAATTCTATCCATATATCTTCTGCACATATAATTAACTTTATCGTACATTTCTGACTTTAATTTTTTAGGAACAATATAATTCTCTTTAATTTCTTTTTCAATTAAAGAAGCAATTATATTTTCGTCATTAAGTCCCCTGTTTTTTAACTCATTAAATCTATTTTCAATAAATTCTTTTTTATCTTTATATTTTTCAAATAATTCTGTCATAACTACATCCTTATATTGTATGAGAGAAAAAGAAATCCTTTTTCATATCAGTATCAATTAATTTGATTGGTTTAATCTGGTTAAGATTTGCACCATTCTGCCTCAAAACTTCTCTGTAAGCATCATAAGTGCCCTTTTTTAATAATTTAACCTCACATTTGCCAAGAGCACCACTTCTTATAAGCGGTTCAACAGAAACATTTCCTTTACAAAGCTCTTCTGTAAAAATTTCTGAAAGCTCTGCTTCTTTTGATTTATCAAAAATATTTTCAGTTTCAACCAAAAGAACATAATGACCTGGCGAAGACTCTCTGTCAGGATAAATTGAGTATCCAATAAATAATTCATCTATACGTGTTGAAAAATTATCAATAATTTCATCAAAAGCCAATGAATTAATTTTTTCACCACTTATATTTGCAATCTGATTTTTTCTGTAACAGAATGTAACTTTTGGTGATTCGTGGTAAAAACCAGTTACTTTTATCACGTCTTCGATTTTATAACGATAAAAGCCACTTAAATTAGTTAAAATCAATTCGTATTCCTTACCAACCTCAACATCTTTAAATGTGAGTGGTTTTGTATTTTCATCTGCATCAAGTGGTAAAAACTCATAAAAACCATTTTGTGGTAACATAACATATTCAAAAGAATCGAATTCAATTGGTACTGCCATCATTGCTTCTGTTGCAACATAGCCTAAATAATGAATTGGCATATCTTTGCCTATGTATCTCTGAAGTTTTTTAGCGTAAAGCGATAATGAACCAGTGCCCATTCCATACATCCACTCGCATTTTTTCCATATTCTTGGAACGATTGGAGCAACGTCAAAACCTTTTTTGAATTCTTCTCTTAATTCGTTTGCTCTTTTGGGGTTTGGTTTAACTTTTTTAGAAAGTTTTTTTCTTAAATCATCAGGCATTTTAATACTTTCATTAATAATACCCTTTTCTATATCATTACAGAACATTTCCCAATTATTTTCCAAATAGAAAAACATTGATTCAAGAGTTGTAATAAATATTGTACCAACATAACTAACATTTCTGTCTTGTAAAGCAAAACGAAGCTTTAAATAATGCATATCTGCATCAAGAATATCGTTATGAAACATTACTTCTAATGGTGTGGTATTAAAAAATCTTACAAGTGGTTTTAAATTAAGAAGCGGAATTGATGAAAGACAACTAACCGTGCCACCCTTTAATTTTTTTGCACCAACCTCTGCAGTCAACAAACCTCTTTGTGGTGGTATAATTCTGCCCTTACTTTTAAAATACTTAACTGCACAACCAACTGGTGCACTGAAGCTAAAGCATTGGCAAGTCCACTCGGCAAAGCCTGAAAGTGGCACTAATTTTGAACGACCAGTACTACCCGAGCTTTCTGTAAAACGACGAATAAATCTGTTAGTAATAAGTCCTTTTTCGCCTTTATGAGCCATTCTCATTACATAATCTTCATAATCAAGATAATCTGAAAAAGGTACTATATTCTGATAATCACTAATAGATTTCACATCTTTAAAATTATTCTTTTTACCATATTCCGTAGTTTTATTGTCTCTCATTAATTTTAATAAAACTTTTTCTTGTTTTTTTATAGCATTTTTACTATATAAAAATAATTTAATATGTTCACAAATGCCTAAAAAAGCACCGAACAACGCTAAAATTTGTCTAAATAAATTTCCCATAAATACACTCCACAAAAATAATGAATATATTATAAATAAAAACCAAATAAAACGCAATATATTTATAAAAATAAATCACCCGTATTCTAAACGAGTGATTTTTCTTTTAGTAAAAACCTATTATTTTTGTAATCAATAATATATTTTTCTTTATTTAACTCCCCAGATAAATATTTTTCAGAAAGCATATCTTCAATTTCAGTTGTGATTAAACGCCTTAAAGGTCTTGCACCATAAACCTTGTCAAACCCCTTCTCTGAAAGCTTACTTACTACACTCTCTGTAAATTCAATTTCAATATTTTTAGAATTTAATCTGTTTCTTATCTCATTTAACATTTTCTCTGTTACTTGTTTAATTTCTTCCTGAGTCAGTAAATCAAAAACAATTAATTCGTCAATTCTGTTAACTAATTCTGGTTTAAAAGTTTTCTTAACTTCCTCAATTACAAGTTCTCTGTTTCTTTTATTTCTGGTTGCTTCATTATTTTCACCAGAAAAACCCATTGAACTTTTATTGTTAGAAATAAGCGAAGCACCAATGTTTGAAGTCATAATAATAATTGTATTTTTAAAGCTCACTTTTCTACCGTTTGAATCTGTTAAAATACCATCCTCTAATATTTGCAGAAGAATATTAAAAATATCACTGTCTGCTTTTTCTATTTCATCAAATAAAACAATTGAATATGGCTTTCTTCTGACTTTTTCTGTTAATTGACCACCTTCGTCAAATCCAACATAACCAGGCGGTGAACCTAAAAGACGTGAAACTGAGTGCTTTTCCATATATTCGCTCATATCAATTCTTATTACTTCATTTTCGTTACCAAATACACACTCTGAAATTGCCTTTGTTAATTCTGTTTTACCAACACCAGTAGGACCTAAAAATAAAAATGAACCAATTGGTCTTTTGGGGTCTTTTATACCAGCTCTGCCACGTCTTATTGCTTTTGAAACAGCTTTTACGGCTTCCTCTTGACCAACAATTCTTTTATGCAATTCATTTTCAAGAGTTAAAAGCTTCTCGCTTTCTGTTTTACTTATTTCTGTAACTGGAATTTTAGCCCAGACAGAAACAATATTTTTAATATCTTCTTCAGTAACAAATAATTTTTTATTATCTGTTTCTTCCTGCCATTTTTGTTTTTTAATCCTTAATTCAGTATTAAGCTTTTTTTCTTCATCTCTGTATTTTGCAGCTTTTTCAAAATCTTGCTCTTTTATAGCCTTTAATTTATTTTCTGTTTTTTCTTTAATATTTTTTTCAAAGTTTTTTAAATTTTCGGGTAAACAATAATTTTTTAATTTAACTTTAGCTGACGCTTCATCAATTAAATCAATTGCTTTATCTGGTAAAAATCTATCTGTAATATATCGTTCACTAAGAGTAAGAGCTGAGTCAATCGCTTCATCTGTAATTGTGACACCGTGATGATTTTCATAAAAGCTTTTTACGCCATAAATCATTTCTTTGGCACTTTCTAAAGACGGTTCTTCAACAATAACAGGCTGAAAACGTCTTTCTAACGCTGCATCTTTTTCAATATATTTTCTATATTCATTTAAGGTTGTAGCCCCTATGACTCTTATATCACCACGTGCTAAAGAAGGCTTTAAAATGTTTGCTGCATCAACTGCCCCCTCAGCAGAACCAGCACCAACAATATTGTGAAGCTCATCAATAAATACAATAATATTCCCATCTTCAATGACTTCATCAATAATATTTTTAATTCGCTCTTCAAAATCTCCACGATATTTTGTCCCTGCAACCATACAAGTCAAATCAAGCGAAATAATTCTTTTATTTTTTAAATTTTCCGGTGCATTTCCGTTGGCAATTTCTAATGCAAGACCTTCTGCAATGGCAGTTTTCCCAACACCTGGTTCACCTATTAAACAAGGATTGTTTTTACTTCTTCTTGAGAGAATTTCAATTACCCTTTCAATTTCATTTTCACGTGCTATTACTGGGTCTATACCACCATTTTGGGCTAATTCTGTTAAATCCTTACCATATTTATCAATAAGAGTTGTTTTCGTTTCTTTGGTTACAGTTTTCTTACTTTCGTTATTATCATTTAAAATATCGTTAGAAACCTCATAAGGACTGACACCAAGAGCAGAAAGGATTTTACAACCGGCACTCTGTGAGTCCTTTAATAAAGCGTATAAAAGCTGTTCTGTGCCGGCTCCACCTTTTTTTGTATTAGTATTAAGTGCACTTTCAATTATTTTTCTGCATTTTGGTGTAACGTCTTCGGGTGAAAGTGATGTTGGAAGACCTACACCTATATTTTTCTTAATTTGTTCTTCTACCTTTTTTAGTGTTATTTTTTTAGAATTTAAAAGTGAAGCTGAAACTGTTTTACTATCTGATAAAAGACCTAACAAAATATGTTCGCTACCAATATAAGTGTGCCCAAGATTTTCTGCAGATTCAATTGCAAAATTCAAAGCATTATTTGCACTCTCTGTAAAGCCAGTGAATTTATACACTAAAACAACTCCCTAATCATTTTTATTTATTAATAACGTAATTAAAGTAAGGTCATCATTTTTATCTTCTTGATATTCTCTTATTTTTTCGCTTAAATTTTCTGTAAACGTTCTGACATTTTCATTATTAAAATATCTCAGATTTTTTTCAATAAGAATTAAATCTTCGCTATTTACGCCATCTGAAGCCATAATTATAACGTCACCAGAGGAAACAGTACCATTACCATTTGCAATTTCAGAATCTTTAATAATACCTAATGGCAAAGATGGTGAATTAATAAAATGTATTCTTTTATTTTTTCTGACAACGGTGTCTTGTGCACCGCATTTATAAAATTCAATATGACCTGTAAATAAATCAATTGCAACTAAATCGAGTGTTACTGAACATTCATCACCCGATTTTGATATTAATGACGTATTTACAGTATTTATTGCAGAAGTAACCCCAAAACCTGCTTTAATTAATTTTTCTAACAAAGAAACCGCAAGATTTGAACCGATTGCCGCCTTTGTGCCTGTACCCATACCATCACAAATAACAGAATAAAAAATACCATTGTCATCAGTAAACGTGCTGTAAGTATCACCAGAATATTTTTCGCCTTGCTTTGTAAATTGAACTGCTGCAGAAGTTACATTAAAATCTGCCTTTTCTTTAAAAACAAGTGTTACAAATTCCTCATAATTAATAACTTCTGGGTATTCAAATTTTTTATTGGTTAATATTTCGATTTGTCTTAAAAGACCCTTCAGATTTTCATTTTTTAAATTTTTAACCTTTAATTCAATACTCAGGTTCTCTAACGAATTTATAACACAACAACTTTCTAATGGCTCAAAATCTAACGAAGAAGCTACTGTTCGCACCTTTGCGGCTAAATCCATATCAAAACGTACTTCTTCAGTTAAATGCTCACAAAGTGAATCTAAAAGTGAAGAGACATTTACAAATTGTTCAGATGCGAGAGTCTGAATTTCATTAATTCTTGTTTCCATTCGCTCTTTAATAATATATTCCGAATAGAGCTTATTAAATGAACTTGAAATCATTTCACTTCTTATACATTTTGAAGCAAACTGCTGAGGAATAGTCTTATTTTCAAGATAAATCCCCTCTTTTTTCATTGAAATTAACGTGTTGAAACAATCCTGGGTATCATTTAAACTTTCTTTCCAGCATACGTCATATAAACCACAAGAACCACAGACACTATTTTTTGTTTTAATAAAAATTTTCTTCATATCTGCTTTTTCGTTTTTATATAAAGCATCTGACACAACGTTTAAAGAATCACAAATTTCGCTTGAAATATGAGAAGCGTTTCTTAATTTTCTCATAATATCACTTTTAACACTGTCAATAATTGGTGAATTTACTTTTGGAGACAAAATTTCCTGAAATTTATTATTTATTTTATTCGGTAAAATTAAGAATATACAACCAGCAATGAAAGTTTCAATAATTAGTGCAATGTTGTCTGTTTTTTGATTTGCAAGAATTGAAACTAGTACTCCAGATAGTGAAAATCCAATAAAAGAAGCAAATTTACCATATTTTGAAACAACACCAGCAATTAAACCACCGAGTGAATAAAAAGCAAGTAAAAATATATTGCCTGTTCCAAAACTCATTGTTATACCCGTGCAAACACCTACAATAGTGCCACCAGCTTCTTTTGAGTATTTACCACAGATTAAAATTATCACTGTCGCAATAATATGAGCAGGAAAAATATTAAAGGCATTTATATCTTTTAATGCTAACAGAAGTAGTGAAAAGCTTATAACAAGTGCAATGGCTTCTTTTGATGTTAAGCTCTTGATGCTACCTTTTAAAGATAGGATACTTCTTACTTCTTTAAATAAAAAGGCTGAAACTGCACCCAACAAGCTTTCAGAAAAACATAAAAGTAATGAAAATACTGTTATTTTTTCTGAAAAAGCAAGTGCTAATCCAGTCACAAGAAGACAAACAAAAGTTGAAATAACTGGTGTTAACATATTATCTCTGATTTCTTTGAATGGCTTTAATGCACCAAGAATTACAATAAGTGCAAGAATACTTGCAATATAACGTAGAGAGCAAATAGAATCACCACTTAAAATATACCCCAGTGAAGCACCTAATGCTGAAATAATAATATATCTTTTTCCGGCAGAAGCACAAAAAGAAACACCAAATGGCGAAAAATCGACACTAAACCCAGAAAAACTGAAAATTGTGGCTAAAATGAAATTTGTAATAAAAACTATTATTTCTTTTTTATCAATATTCAACTTATTTTGTACTTTTATTTGTTTAACTACTTCTGTAACGCTCATTTTTTTAAATTCCTTTACATATATTAGTATTTTAATATTACATTTATGAAGTTAAAAAAATGGTCATATTGTGTTGTTAAATTATATTATTTTATGTTATAATATCGTACGTATTGTTAGTTTTTGTAGAAATCAAAGGAAAAATTTGAAATTGTAATATTTTCTTAATAATTTTGGTGCTTTTTTTGTAATTAATAGCCTTTATAGTGGGTATCAAGGAGGAATTTCGATGAACACAGTTCTTGTATGTGACGACGACGTAGCAATTTTAAAATCAATTGAGATTTATTTAAAGATGGAAGGTTATAACGTAATTTTATGTGAAAACGGTAAAGAAG
>SVOI01000005.1 GCA_015066465.1 Oscillospiraceae bacterium | reverse complement strand
ATTCAATATAAGAGTCAAATTTTGGGTTTTGTATGACAATTACAAGATTTAATGCTTTTTCAGTTTCATCAATGGCTTTTTCTATGTTTCCATCACTCTCGTAACATTCTGCCATTTTCCACATCATTTGAATCATGTTTTCTAAAGAAATCCACTTTTGTTTTTCTGCAGCTTCAAATTTCGCCTTTCCTGATAGAAGAAATGCTTTTTCTGTTAATTTTGTGAAATATATTTCTGGGATTTGCTCAATAGCAGCCTCGGCACTCCGGATTTCGCCTTTTGTCTTATAAGCGTAAGCAAGAAAGCGGAGTGCATCATATTTTACATCACTGCGGTTAGTCTTTTCAATGAGCTTACTCGCAAGAGCAATCGTTTCATCTGGTTTTTTTGAATAGTCCAAAACATAAAGTAGGTTGTTTAATAAAATATCATTTTCTGGATACTTCTTCAAACCATCTTCAAGTATTCGTCTGCTTTTTATAGGGTCACTTTCCCTGTATTTATATGCTTCAGTTGTTATTTCATCAACCGCACATTCAATTTTCTTTAGATTGAAGTCGAATAATTCATCCATAGATACACCAAAATAACTTGCTAAAATAGGGGCAAGAGTAATATCTGGAAGAGCAATATTGTTTTCCCATTTGCTGACTGCCTGAAAAGAAACCCCTATGCTTTCGGCTAACTGTTCCTGTGTTATTCCCTGTAACTTGCGAAGTTTTTTATTTTATTTCCAATATTCATTATTTGCCTCCTGAATAAAGAGCAGTGCACTTTTTTGAGCTCGATTAGAGTATAGCATAGGAGTTTTATGCGAGCAATAACTTGTAAAACGATATTTTTCAACTGAGGGTTGAATACAAATCACGCTTTGAACTCGATTAGTTAGTTGTATAAAAAACTATTCCCACTACTACGGGCGACCAAAGGTCTGCCCCTACCATAGTGGGAGTAAATTTTATAACACTAGCAACTGACAACTAGTAACTAGCCACTGCAAATGCAAAATTAAAGCTTTAATTTTGCATTTGCCGCTTTCATCATTTCAGGTGAAACCTTGATAACCTCACGGTCGTAAGTGAGAAGTCCGTTGAGTTCGTCTTCAACGTCACTTACTTCAGTATAAATTGTTGCAGAAAGGCCTTTTTCTTTCATACATTTATAAATTCTGTCTTCGTAAAGGTGTTTAATAGCGGCGTCAAACTTTTCTTGAGCGTAGTATTTTCTGTAACCAAAGAATTTTTCTTTGTTGTAGGTGTGACCTCTGAATCTCATTGAATAGCCACCAAATTCTGTAAGACCAATTGGTCGTCTGTCTTCTTTATTGAATTTAGGGAACATAAATGGTGTAAAGTAAATGTGGAAGCTGTTTACGTCACCAGCGCCGTGGTCAACCCAACCACTTGCGTGGTCAATAAGTCTTGTTGGGTCTTTTTCTCTATAAAATTCACAAGCCTTGACTGAATCAAATTGTCCCCATGCTTCGTTGAATGGAGTCCAGAGAGCGAGAGAAGGAACGTTGTAAAGAAGATTAATCATATCTTCTGAATCTTTATAATATTCTTCTTTGCCTTTTTCATCTGTTCTTGCATAGAATAAATTATTCTTTTTACCATCAGGCACTCTACCAACTTTTTTATTGTTGAAGAGCATACCTAAGAATGGTAACGTACCAATAGCAAGGAAGTTGTATTTTCCACCGCCGTTAATCATATCCTGCCAAACAATCATACCGAGTCTGTCGCAGTGGTAATACCAACGAAGTGGTTCGATTTTAATGTGCTTTCTTAACGTGTTAAAGCCTAAATCTTTCATTGTCTGAATGTCATAAATCAATGCTTCATCACTAGGTGCAGTGTAAAGACCATCTGACCAGTAGCCCTGGTCAAGAAGACCATTGAAGAAATACGGCTTATTGTTAAGCATAAATCTTGGTGTGCCGTCAGCGTCAACACCAGTGCTGAATTTTCTCATAGCAAAGTAACTGTCAACTCTGTCTTCACCAGCGGCAAATTTAATATCGTAAAGGTAAGGATTTTCAGGTGACCAGAGTTCGTAATCAGAAAGCTTAATTGTGCCCTTACCATCGGTAAGCTTTGCACCCGCTTTTATCTGGTCTTTATCCATAACCATAACGCCAACTTCTGGCATTACCTCGCCTGAGTAAGA
Source organism: Oscillospiraceae bacterium (assembly GCA_015066465.1). Classification (GTDB taxonomy): domain Bacteria; phylum Bacillota; class Clostridia; order Oscillospirales; family Acutalibacteraceae; genus DTU089. The sequence continues at coordinate 84,256 of SVOI01000005.1, read as the reverse complement.
AACTTCAATGTGTAATTCGTCGTTATCAATATCTGGTGTGAGTTTAATATTTGTAATATAGTCGTAAGAAACCTCTTCAAGCCAAACAGTCTGCCAGATGCCAGATTGTGGTGTGTACCAGATACCACCACGGTTAAAGGTCTGTTTACCACGAGCCTGACTGCCTGTGTCAGTAGGGTCAGTTACTGTAACTCTTAAATCATTTTCGCCATTTAAAATAGCCGCAGTAACGTCAAATGTAAATGGAAGATAACCACCAGTATGTTCACCAACAACAGTGCCGTTTAACGTAACGGTGCATTTATAATCAACTGCGCCAAAGTGTAAAAGTACCTTTGATTTTGTTTTTGTGAAGTTAAAAAGCTTTTGATAATAAAGTGTGTCAGTAGGCATTACCCATTTTTCAACACCGCTTAAAATTGCTTCTGGGCTGAAAGGAACAACAATTTCACCCTGAAAACCGCTGAACTTTTTGTTTTCACCGTAAATAGCGTAATTCCACACACCATTTAAGCAGATGAAACTGTCACGTTTGAACTGTGGTCTTGGATAATCGTTAAGTGGGCAATTTTTATCTAAAGTTTTACCCCATCTTGTCAATAATCTTTCCATAATACCCTCCGAAAAGTAATTTAAATAAATACACATTTATTTTACCATAAAACAGATATTTTTTCAACACAAATCACCAAATTGAAAGAATTGGAATAATATGCACTATGGAGGTGCTTTTATGGTAGCAGAAGTATCTATGCTCATTTTTGCAATAGTAGGAATATTGAGTATTTTAAGATTTATAATTTTTAAATTTATAAGTTTTAAAGAAGAGAAGTTTAATTTAATTATACCCGTATTCAAAGAAGATGAAGAAGTTTTCAGAAGAATTGAAAATTTAAGAGAGTTTCTGGAGTTTTCGGGGATACATAAAAAATGCACCGTAGTAATTATAAACTACGGCGCAGAGAATTGGTTTTTAGAAAAAATTGACGAGACGTATGGTTACTACGGATTTTTAAAAATTGTAGATAAAGAAGACGTAAAAGAAGCCTTGAAAGAGATTATAAGTTAGCGTCTATATTGAATAATTTAAAAGCATTGTTATTAGCAGTTGCGAGAACTTCTTCTTTAGTGAGATTTTTCACTTCTGCTATTTTTTCTGCAACAAATGAAATATATGTGCTCTGGTTTCGTTTACCCCTCATAGGCACAGGGCTCATATATGGGCAGTCAGTTTCTAAAAGAAGTCTCTCAAGTGGTAATTCTTTTGCAACATCTAATGGTACACGTGCATTTTTAAATGTAACTGCGCCACCAAGACCAATATACATTCCTAATTTAAGAACTTCTTTCATAACTTCAACACTACCAGAAAAGCAGTGAAGTACGCCCTTTGGCTTGTATTTTTTTAGAATATCTAATGTATCATTATGAGCATCTCTTGAATGAACAATTATAGGTAAATTTAATTTATTTGCTAATATAACCTGTTCTGTAAAAATTCTTTTTTGCTCTTCTTTATTATCTTTAACCCAATAATAATCAAGCCCGATTTCACCAATAGCAACACACTTTTTGTGGCAAGAAAGTTCTCTTATTTCTTCGAGATAATTTTCATTCGCCTTGTGTATTTCTTCGGGATGAAAACCTACTGCACAATACATAAAATCATATTCTTTAGAAAGTGCAATAGAGTTTTTAGATTCTTCTATATCTGTACCGCAATTTATTACACCCAAAATGCCCGACTCAGTAAATGAGTCGAGCAATTTAGTTCTGTCTTCATTAAATGCTTTATCGTTATAATGAGCGTGAGTATCAAAAATGAAGTCCATAATAATTAGTCCTTGATTTAACCGAGCATTGTACCAGCAGGCATACCATCAACAAAGAGAACTTTAATGTCATCTTCAGTAATTTCGCCAGCTAAAATCATACCTTTACTTTCAACACCGCAAAGCGTTCTTGGTTTAAGGTTAGCAACAATAACAACACTCTTACCAATAAGGTCCTCTGGTTTATACCACTGAGCAATACCAGAAGCAACTGTTCGTGGCTCTTTTGTGCCGTCATCGAGTGTAAGCTTTAAAAGCTTTTTAGCCTTTTTAATTGGTTCACAGTCAATAACCTTAGCAACTCTGAGTTCGACCTTTGCGAAATCGTCATATTCAATTTCTTTAAGACCGATAATTGTTTTTTCTTCTTCCTCTTCTTTAATTTCAGGAAGAGATGCTTCAATTTCAGCTAAAGTTTTTTCAACGTCGAGACGATTGAAAAGTGGAGTTGCTTCGCCGACTTTAACACCAGCCACTAATTTACCAAAGCTTTCGAGTGACTCTAAACAATCAATATCACAATTGATTTGTGAAAGGATTGCATCAGAGGTTGAAGGCATAAATGGTTTTAAGAGTACTGCAATAAAGCGGATTGATTCAAGTAAATTATAAAGAACTGTACCAAGACGAGCTTTTTTCTCTTCGTCTTTAGCGAGTGCCCAAGGCATTGTTTCATCAATATATTTATTGCAACGTTTTGCGAATTCAAATACCTTAGAAATAGCATCGCTAATCTTGTAAGTGTCAAGAAGCTTTGTAACCTCAGGAAGAACAGAAAGAGCCATTTCTTTTAATTCTTTGTCTAATTCTTCTTCTGCTACAGGTGATTGAATTACACCATCAAAATACTTGTTATTCATAGCAATAGTACGGTTGACAAGGTTACCTAAGGTGTTTGCTAAATCTGAATTAAAACGCTCAATAATTGTGCTATAAGTGATTGAACCATCTTGAGCATGTGGCATTTCTGAAAGAAGATAATAACGAACTGCATCAACACCAAAGCGATTGCAGAGGTCATCAGCATAAATTACGTTACCACGTGACTTTGACATTTTGTCTTCACCAGAAAGAAGCCAAGGGTGACCAAAAACTTGTTTTGGAAGTGGCTCACCTAATGCCATAAGCATAATCGGCCAGTAAATTGTGTGGAAACGAAGAATATCTTTACCAATAATGTGAACGTCTGCAGGCCAGTATTTTTTATACATATCTGTGTATTCTTCAGTATTATAACCAAGACCTGTAATGTAGTTTGAAAGTGCATCAATCCACACATAAATAACGTGTTTATCATCAAAGCTTACAGGAACGCCCCATTTAAAAGAACTTCTTGAAACACATAAATCCTGAAGACCTGGCTTAATGAAGTTATTAATCATTTCTTTTTTACGACTTTCAGGGTAAATGAAGTCAGGGTTTTGTTCAATGTATTCTTCTAATTGTTTCTGATATTTACTTAATTTGAAGAAATAAGTTTCTTCTTTTTCTTTTCTTACTTCTCTGCCACAGTCAGGGCATTTGCCATCAACTAACTGTGTTTCTGTGAAGAAGCTTTCGCAAGGTACACAGTACCAGCCTTCATATTCGCTTTTGTAAATATCACCTTGCTTATAAAGCTTTTCAAAAATTTTCTGTACTGATTTTTCGTGGTCCGAGTCAGTTGTACGAATAAATTTATCGTAAGTTGTGTTAAGGCAATCGCAAACGTCTTTAATTTCGCCAGCAACCTTGTCAACGTATTCTTTTGGAGAAATACCAGCTTCAGCTGCATATTCTTCAATTTTCTGACCGTGTTCGTCAGTACCAGTCTGGAAAAATACATCATAACCCTGCATTCGCTTAAATCTCGCAAGAGCGTCAGCTAAAACGATTTCGTAAGAGTTACCTATATGAGGTTTTCTTGATGTATAAGCAATAGCAGTTGTAATATAATATGGCTTTTTTTCCATTGTGTTTTTCATCCTATTCTAATTTAAGAGTTGATTTATTATTCAGAAACTAATTCGATTGTTTTCTCTTCAATTCCTGAAGCGTTTATTGTAATTTTAATTTTACCTGTTTTTTCGGTTGTTCTCACCCAGAATGCTCTGTCGCCACCAATGAGCGGGAATTCAGTAGGGCCAATAACGGTAGCAGGGCCGTCAACAGTAACTTTTACAGAACTGTCTGCAAAAGGCACTCTGTTGCCGTTCTGGTCTTTGACTACAAGCTCAATTCTTGTAGCATCGTAAGTGTCGCCTTGTTTTAATACATTTGAATCTGCATTAACTTCTAAATGAAGAGACTCAACAGCGGTTCTAATGACTGTAGCAACACATTCGCCGTCTTTGTAGCCTTCGAAGCGGTAAGTGATTTGTTCTTCACCCCAACCGCCTATATATTTTGTAACAAGGTCAAACATTCTGTTAAAAGAAAGCTTGCCTGTAATCATAGCAGCACCGGCACGAAGGAAATTATGTGGTGGCATTTTCCATTGTTCCATCTGAGCCGCAACAAGAGCAGGTTTTAAAATAGAAGCAGTTGTTTCGTCTAATTTATCAACCTCTGTTAATGCATCACCAATAAAGTCGGCTGCAATAACTGGTGGGTGAGGAAGATTTTTAAATGGAGATTCATTTGGATATACAGTACTTGTATATTTACCATTTTTATAAAGTTTAACATAATCACAGTTAGAATAAATATAAACCTTACCAATAACACCACCTGGATGCTCACCGATATCCATAGCAGAGGTTACTTCTAAATATGGTTCATTTTCTTGTTGTGAACGGTAAACTGCAGCACCTAATTTTGGCACACGGAACATATCTGTAACACCATGGTAACAGATTTTATCACCACTACCAAAGTCCTTGTGAGTGTTGTAGTCTGCCATACACCAGCCAATAGCACCGCTGATTCTGTCGTTGCCATAAGCTGTGTTAAGAACTCTTGTGTGTCTTAAAGCGTGCTCGGTTCTTAAAGCTTCACGGTCAAATGATTTTGTTGGGAACATATGACCATTATGCTCTGTAACTAAGTATGGTGCACTGAAACCTGTAACGATTTCAGGTGGTAAAAGGTGAATAGCACCACCTGAGTGTGAAAAGTCATTGTATGTGTAAACATCTTCAAGTAAATGGCTTCTTGGAATATTTCTTACGCCACCTGTCTGACGTGTGTTATCGAGTGAACGAGCCATTTTATTTGTCTCTGTGTAGAATTCGTCACAGTCGAGACCTTCGTTAACGCGAACACCCCAGAGAATTACTGATGGGTGGTTTCTGTCACGGATAACCATTCTCTTAACGTTATCAAGGCAGATTTCACGCCATTCGCCTTCACCTAAGAACTGCCAGCTTGGCATTTCTGTAAATACCAAAAGACCAATTTCGTCACAGCGATTAAGGAAGTGAACGCTGTTAGGGTAGTGCGAAGTTCTTACAAGGTTTACGCCTAATTTATATTTAAGTAAATCAGCATCTGCTTTCTGAACGTTTTCTGGCATAGCGTAACCAACATAAGGGTAGCTCTGGTGACGGTTAAGACCACGGATTTTAATCTTTTTACCATTAAGGTAGAAGCCGTCTTTTCTAAATTTAACTTCTCTGAAGCCAAAACGAACTTTATATTCATCTTCGTTATTAAATGAAACGTAGAGGTTATAAAGCTCAGGGTTATTAATATCCCAGAGTTTAACGTTTTCTACTGCCCATTTAGCATTGATAACGGTTCCTTTTACTTTACATTCTTTTTCACCGATTGTTTCACCATCTTTTTCAAGACGGAATTTAAGAGTGCCCTCTGTACTCTCTGAGAAAGTAATATCAATATCGAGAACCTTTTTAGGCTGGTGAATATTAAAAGTTCTTACAAATACGTCTTTAATATAGATTTCTGAAACTTCTTCAATCCATACTTCACGATAAATACCGCCATAAACTAAGTAGTCAACAACGTTGCCGAAAGGTGGGATTTCTGGTCTTTCAGTTGAGTCTAATTCAACTACTAAAACGTTATTCTTTTTATTTACAACGTCTGTAATATCAAATGAAAAACGGTTGTAAGCACCTTTATATTCACCAATAAATTCATCGTTTAAATAAACCTTTGAATAAACAGCCGCACCTTCGAAGTGAAGAATATATCTTTTACCGTCTTTCTTTGGTAAATCAAATTTTTTGCGGTAACAGCTTACGAACTGGTAGCATTTTTCATCAAAATAGTTAAAAGGAATTTCTTTATTAGCGTGTGGGATATCTACTGTTTCAAAAGATTTATCGTTATATTTTGAAGCAGTCATTTCTTCTTTGAATTCAGGGGAATATTTCCAACTGAAGTTAAGTGGATATGAATTACGCATTTTATCACCTTTTTTCGTCTTTTTTATGGCACATATTATACCATTATATGTTAGAATATATTTTATACTATTATAATAGCAATGTCAACTTAAAAAACTTAAAAGAGCTCGTCTTTCGTTTTCTACCTTTTCTTCAATAACACAATCTAAAAGAAAATCTAATTTTTTGCCGATTTCTTCGTTTTTTAAGCCTGTTTTAATTAAATCGTTACCATTTATTTTTAATTGCCCAACAGTAACACATTCATTATTCTCTTCAATCTCTTTAAGCCAGGCAAGGCATTGAGCCGATTCTTTACTTATATCCCTATAAGCTTCAGAAAGTGCGCCACGGTCACTCTTTTTAATAATAAGTAAAGTTCTTACGTCTTCGGCGGTTAACACTTTCATTTTCTTTTTTAATTCGAGTTTTGTTTCTGGTGGCTCAAAATCGTGGTAGCTTACTAAAAATGAAACACGATTAATAGTCTTTTTATCAAAACGAAGTCTTGTTAAAATTTCTTTTGCCATTTCACCACCGACAGTGGCGTGATTTTTAAAAGTACTGTCACCATTTTCGTTTAATTTGTGGGTAGGCACTTTTCCTAAATCGTGCAAAAGCATAGTAAGACGTAAAATTTTATCTTGAGGAATAGTATCAACAGTATGACAAATATGAGTCCATACGTCGTAGGCGTGCTTTTTGCCATATTGTTTAAAGCTAATGCAAGGTTCAATTTCTGGAATTATAACTGCAAATACATCTGAGAATTCTGTTAAGATATTAAAAACGTTTTCCCCCATAAGTAATTTGTTAAGCTCAACAGAAATTCGTTCTACTGAGATGTTTTTTAAAAGCTCTTTTTGTTTATGAATAGCTTTTTTAGTTTCATCTTCAATATTAAAATTTAAAGTAGAAGCAAAGCGTAACGCTCTCATAATTCTGAGACCATCTTCATTAAAACGTGTTTCGGCGTCGCCAACAGTTCTTATTATTTTGTTTTCAATATCAGAAAGTCCACCGCATAAATCTACAAGACCAGTTTTTTCTGAGTAAGCTAAGGTGTTTACAGTAAAATCACGTCTTTTTAAGTCTTCACTGAGATTTCTTGTAAAGCTTACACATTCAGGGTGGCGGTTGTCAGAATATTCACCGTCAATTCTGAAGGTGGTAACCTCAACAGGCTCGTGGTCTTTTATAATTGAAACTGTACCGTGTTTTATACCAGTATCTATGATTTTTCCATTTTTGAAAAGCTCTTTTGTTTCTTCTGGTAAAGCAGAAGTAGTAATATCCCAATCGCCTGTGGGAATACCCATAACACTGTCACGGATGCTTCCGCCAACACAGTAGGCTTCAAACCCATTTTGCCAAAAAGTTTCAAGAATGTAATTTATTTTTTCTGGAATTTTAATGCTCATATTAAGTCCTTTTTATTAATAAAAAATGTTGTAACGTCTAATATTATCACCCTAAATTGTGCTTATGTCAACAAAAATTTGAAAAAATACACAATATTTATGATTGATAAGAGAAAAAGCTAAAAGTTACAAATTGTAATTTTTGCATTTTTTACAAAATGTAAATAAAAAATATACGACAGGTGTTGAATAAAATACAGAATACGGTGGTATTTGGTCGATTTTGTGCGAGTGGTTTGTGCAATATTGACAAATTGTGTTGCGCTAAATTATTTGACAATACCAAAAAAATGGATATAATACATTTTGCCATAGGATAAAAAGCAAAGAGATATTTTTGCTTATAGTTTTTAGTTGAGTTATATAACTCGATTTTAAATTGTAAACAAGACTATCTATTAACAGTAATTCCTGCAAAAATATTATTTGGGAATTGCTAGTTTAAGGAGTATTTATACCATGACAAAATTTAAAAAAGGCGAAATGTCAGTGCATTTACCTAATAGGAAGTTAGCACTTCTTATGGTGGTAGTATTATTCTTCGTTTCAGTTACTGCATTCGCTAAGCCAGGCAAGTCTTATGACGTTAAGATTAAGGATGGCGAAAAAGTTATTGTTACCCGTACCCGAGAAACAAAGCCAGAGGCAATACTTGAAGAAAATGATGTTTTATTCAATGAAGCTTATGGTGACAAGTTAGACCTTACAGCGTTTAAGGCAGGGGAAGACGAAACAGTAATAAAAATAAACAGAGGCGTAAGCGTGACCATTACTAATTATGAGGGCTCGACTTATGCAGTGTTTGCTTCAGGAACAGTTAGTGATGCTATTAAAATGGCAGAAATAAGCTTACCTGAAGGTGCATCAGTAAACTATTCATTAGATGAACCACTCGTAGAAGGAATGGAAATTGAAGTTTATGGTGCTTATGATATTAAGATTAAAATAGATGGCGCAGTTTACGAAAGAACAGTTTCAGGTAAAACAGTAGGCGACGCTATATCTAAGGTTGACCTTAATATTAGTGACGATGACCAGACAAAGCCGGGTGAAAACACACCGCTTATGAATGGTATTGTAATCGAAGTTATAAAAGTTAAAACAAAGGTTTACACAGTTACTGAAAAACTTTCATTTAACACTAAGTATCTTTACACTGATGCTTTGGCAGCAGGTAAAACACGTGTTAAGCAAGAAGGTCAGAACGGTGTAAGAGAAATCACTTATAAAGAGTCGTATATAGGAGACGTTCTTATTGACCGCGTTGTAAAAGAGTCAAATATCACAAAACGTCCTGTAGATAAGATTCTTGAAGTTGGTACAAAGGCAAACGTAAAGCCTTCAACAACACCATCTTCTACACCTATAAGTGACCTTGCAGTTCCATCCTATGTTAATATAGGTGCAAACGGCATTCCTACAAATTATAAAAAAGCAATTAATGCTAAAGCTACTGCTTACTGTATGCCTGGTGGAATAACATCAACAGGTGAAAAAGTAAGAACAGGTTATATAGCAGTTGACCCTAACGAAATTCCTTATGGCACAGAAATGTATATTGTTTCTGCAGATGGCAAACGTGTTTACGGCTATTGTATAGCTGCTGACACAGGTGGTTTTATTAACAGCACAGACTGGACAGTTGACCTTTACATGGATACTGAACAGGAGTGTGTTAACTGGGGTAGACGTGATATAATTATTTATATATTATAAAAATTGTTATTTTAGCGCAGAACAGAACTCCGAAGTGTAAAAACTTCGGAGTTCTTAGTTGTTTTTGCAACAAAAGTTTTTAGTTATTTTCTTTTTTAACGGAATATGCTCATAAATTTTACATAAACTAAATTTGGTGAAAAAAATGAGAAATTATCAATATAGCAAATTAGTAGAAAAGTTAACTCCTAAATCGCCACTTAAAAAAGATTTAATTAATGCATTTTTATTTGGTGGTGCAATAAGCTGTCTGGGTCAGGTTTTAAGAACGTTGTATCTTATGACGTCTATGACGCTTACTGAGGCGAAAGCCCTTGTTTCAATAACACTTATTGTTATTACCGCAATTCTTACTATACTCGGTGTGTTCGATAAAATTGCAAAAGTGGGCGGAGCCGGGTGTTTTGTACCAATTTCAGGTTTTGCAAATTCCGTTGTGTCACCAGCACTTGAATTCAAAGCCGAAGGTCATATTTTAGGCACAGGTGCTAAAATGTTTAATTTGGCAGGTCCTGTAATAGTTTATGGCTGTGGTGCGGCAAGTGTTTATGGGTTGATTTATTGGTTAATAGAAAAAATTTAGGGAACAAATCGGGTCAAAAAACTCGATTTGTTCCCTAAAATATTTTAGTTTAATCTTCTAACGCCATTTTTATTTTACATAAAAAGTCAACTTCATTAAATGGCTTTGTTATAAAACCTCGAGCACCAGCAATAAGTGCTTCACGAGTTATTTCTGGTTTGTTAATAGCAGAGTTAATAACAATTCTTGCTTCTTTGTTTAAACTTAAAAGCTCATAAAGGAGTTTTAAGTCGAAACTGTCAGGAAGCATGATATCAAGCACAGTAAGGTCAGGAGACTCGCTCTCAAAAATCTTGCGGGTTTCTTCTGCCGTAGTCGCTTCTAAAATATTATCAAATCCAGCGTTAAATAACGCTTGCTTCATAACAGATCGTGAAAACTCTGCATCATCAACAATTAAAATCGTTTCATTCATTGGAAATATCTCCTGTCAGGTTCATATAAACAATAGCGGAACCTTTTAGATTATTTGGCTTCTTCTAATTGAGCCTTTAAAGCTTTTTCAAAATCTTCTATTGGCATTGGTCTGAAGAAGAAGTAACCTTGTGCTTCATAAGCACCGATACTGATAAGGAAATCTGCCTGGTCTCTTGTTTCAACGCCTTCAACAACAACCTTAAGGTCGAGTGCCTGAGCCATTGAAACAACAGAAGTGAGGATTTTACCAGCTCTCTCATCATCTTTTGATGTAGGTAAGAAGTTAATATCAATTTTAAGAACGTCAACCTTAATATCTTTAAGAGAGTTGAGAGAAGAATAACCACTGCCGAAGTCGTCCATAAGAACGTGGAAGCCACCTTTTTGAAGGTTGAAGGTGAGTTCAACTAACTTGTGGTTGTCAGAAATGAATGAGCTTTCAGTAAGTTCAAATTCAATATCTTCGTGTGGAATGTTGTATTTATCAACAATTCTGACAATGTTAGGGAATAAGTTAGGGTCATAAAGGTCTGCACGTGAAACGTTAACAGAAACAGGGAGAATAGGCATTCCTTCCTGACGCCACTTATCAAGCTGTTTGGAAACGGTTTCAAAAATGTAGTAGTCAAGCTCTGTAATGAATCCGTTATTTTCAAAAATCGGAATAAAGTTTCTTGGTGAAATAAGACCTTTTTCAGGGTGAACCCAACGAACGAGCGCTTCAGAACCGATAATTCTGCCGGTTCTCATATCAACTTTAGGTTGAAGATAAATTTTAAACTCGCCATTATCAAGAGCACGTTTCATTTCAGAAACAATTGTAATTTCTATTTCTTCTTGCTCTTTAAGTGCCTCATCAAAATAAGAAACGTGAGATTTATAATTGTTTTTAGTAGCCTTCTGTGCAACACCTGCTCTGTCGAGCATATGCCTTACAGAATATTCTGAATTTTCTGCAATATAAATACCAAATGAAAGTGTGATGTCAAAGTTAAGTGGGTACATTTTAACTGCAGCAACTAAAGTATCAATAACCTTGTTGAGAAGCTCATCTCCATCATAAGGAATAGAAAATGCGAATAAGTCTGAAGTAATTCTGCAATATGTACCATTTTTAATTGGTTCAATAATCTCCTGAAGCTTAACAGCAATGAATTTAAGGATTGAGTCACCTTCAGATGTACCGAAAAGCTGGTTTATGATTTTAAAGCTTTCAATGTCAAAACGGACAATTGCAAATTTTTGACCTTCATTTTCTTCAATAATAGCCTGAGTCTTTTCAACAAATGTGTTTCTATTAGGAATTTTGGTGAGTCTGTCAATAGATGAGAAGATTTCAAGCTTTTTAATTGCTTCCATCTCATTGTTGATATTATTGAATGTAAGAATTGTTTTAGTTTTAATGCCATTTTCAACATAAAGGGTAAGGGCAAGGCGGAACCACTCATAAATGTTGTTATCTGTAAGAATTCTTATATTTATATAACGTTGTGTTGTTTCGTGAACGTCGCCTAAATTAAGGAACGACACAACAGCATCGAGATCAGGACGGTAAATAAGACCAATCATAGTTGTAGGGTCAAAAAGATCAATATTTACAAAATCACGATGAACAAACTGAATGTATTCTGGATCAATAAAGGTTTTACCAGTTTCAAAATCATATTCTGCAGAGAAAGTGTTAGTCTGGCGCATAGCCATTGTGTGACGACTCTCGACAGATGATGTAGCAGATTTGATTCTCTGGTTTTCGTTCTCTCTACGTGCAAGAATAGCTTTAACTCTTTTTACAGCATTCTGTGGATTGAATGGTTTATAAATGAGGTCTGTTGCACCAAGGTCCAAAAGCTTTTCTTCAGCTTCTGATGAATTATCAGTTGTAGCAATAACAACAGGAATATCTGAAAAATCTGTATTTTTGATTTTCTCAAGAAAATAGAAGCCGTCATATTTTGGCATAATAATATCAAGTACAATAATATCAATATTACCTTGTCTTTCGGCAATTATATCGAGAGCCTCTTTACCATCAGTCGCTTCGATAACATCAAATTCAGAAGAAAAGAGTTTCGAGAGTATTTTTCTGTTTATTTCGGCATCGTCAACAGCCAAGAGAGTTTTCTTGTCCACAAAAAAGACCTCCAGGAAATCCAGATTAATAGTGGTTTTTCGAGAAAAGCAACAAAAGTGTTAAAAAGTGTTGGATAAATACAACAATATGTAGTACTTGTTGCTTTTTGTGGTGCTATATATGGAAAAAACATACAAAAACACCACACAATACAAGTATAATTTAACATAAATTGCTAAAAAAATCAATAGTAAATCCCAAAAATTTGATAGGAATTCACGAAAAAGTTTCGAAAGAACGATAAACGACACATTGTTGATTGCTTCTGCCTGAATTTAGGGGAATGAATAAAAAAGTGTGTAAAGTGAATAATATGCACAAAATACTGTATAAATATGCGAGAAGTAGGTGAAAAATGACAAAAATATAAATATTTATGAAAAAGGTGTTGACAAACACATTGTAAAGTTGTAATATTATGCACACAGAATGAATATTTTTTCAAAAACAATTTTTGGAGGCAATATAAAATGGATAAGAAAAACATTAAGAAAGTAGTATTAGCTTACTCAGGTGGTCTTGATACATCAATTATTATTCCTTGGCTTAAAGAAAACTATAATAACTGCGAAGTTATTGCGGTTTCAGGTAATGTTGGTCAGGCAAGTGAATTAGAGGGTCTTGAAGAAAAAGCTCTTAAAACAGGTGCTTCAAAGCTTTACGTTGAAGACCTTACAAAAGAATTTATTGAAGATTACGTTTTTCCTTGCGTTCAGGCAGGTGCAAAATATGAAGAATACCTTTTAGGTACAGCTTTTGCTCGTCCATCAATTGGTAAAAGAGTTGCAGAAATTGCATTACAAGAAGGTGCAGACGCTATCTGCCACGGTTGCACAGGTAAAGGTAATGACCAGGTTCGTTTCGAACTTGCAATTAAAGCATTCGCACCAGATATGCCAATTATTGCTCCTTGGAGAGAGTGGGATATAAAATCTCGTGAAGAAGAAATCGATTATGCAGAAGCACACAACGTTCCACTTAAAATAAGCAGAGAAACAAACTATTCTAAAGATAAAAATATCTGGCACCTTTCTCACGAAGGTCTTGACCTTGAAGACCCAATGAACGAGCCACTTTATAATAAAGAAGGCTTCTTAGAAATGGGCGTTTCACCAGAAATGGCTCCAGATAAACCAACTTACGTTACAATCCACTTTGAAAAAGGTGTTCCAACAGCTATTGATGGCAAAGCTATGGGTTCAGTTGAGATTGTTGAAAAACTCAATGAACTCGGCGGTGCAAATGGTATCGGTCTTCTTGACATCGTTGAAAACAGACTTGTTGGTATGAAATGCCGTGGCGTTTATGAAACTCCAGGTGGTGCAATTCTTTACAAAGCTCACGAAGTTCTTGAAACAATTTGTCTTGATAAAGAAACAGCTCACTACAAAGCACTTGTTGCTCAGAAGTTAGCAGAGCTCGTTTACAATGCACAATGGTTCACACCACTTACAGAAGCGATTTTAGCATTTGTTAAGAGCACACAACAAACTGTAACAGGTGATGTTACACTCAAGCTCTATAAGGGTAATATGATTAATGCAGGTGTTAAATCTCCATTCTCACTTTATGACCCTGAAATTGCTACATTTGATGAAGATGAAGTTTATGACCAGAAAGATTCAGCTGGATTTATTAACCTTTATGGTCTTCCAATCAAGGTTATGGCAAAAATGAAAGAGAAAAATGGTTTAGATAAGTAATTTTTATAAATTGATTTAATTAACCACTGATTATCTGCAATGGTTTAATCAGTGGTTAATAACATTGAAAGGACTTTTATTATTATGGATAAAATGTGGGCAGGAAGATTTGGGAAGGCATTAGATAAAGAAGCAGATGACTTCAACTCTTCCATTCACTTTGATAGTAAAATGTATGTGCAGGATATAAAAGGTTCAATTGCACACGCTTCAATGCTTGTAAAACAAGGCATAATTTCTAAAGAGGATTTCAATGAAATTACAGATGGTCTTTCTTCAATTTGTGATGATATCACAAGTGGCGCACTTCCAATTGATATGGAAGCAGAAGACATTCATATGTTCGTTGAAGCAGAGCTTACAAAGCGTAAGGGTGACGTTGGTAAACGTCTTCACACAGCACGTAGCAGAAATGACCAGGTTGCTCTTGATATCCGTCTCTATTTAAGAGATGAAGCAGTAGAAGTCAATGAACTTTTATATAATTTAATAGAAGCAATTTTAGAACAGGCAAAGAAAAATCAGGATGCAATTATGCCGGGCTACACACATTTACAAAGAGCACAGCCTATTACATTCGCTCACCATCTTTTAGCGTATGCTATGATGTTTATCCGTGATATAAGTCGTCTTTCAGATGCAGTAAAAAGAATGAATTATTCACCACTTGGTTCTTGTGCGCTTTCTGGTACTACATATAATACCGACAGAGAATTTGTAGCAAAAGAATTAGGCTTTTATGGAATAACACAAAACAGTATAGATGGCGTTTCTGACAGAGATTTTTGTGTTGAGCTTCTTTCTTGCTTTAGTCTTATTATGATGCACTTATCAAGATTTTCTGAAGAAGTAATTCTTTGGTCTTCCTGGGAGTTTAAGTTTGTAGAATTAGATGACTCATACACAACAGGCTCAAGCATTATGCCACAGAAAAAGAATCCTGATATGGCAGAATTAGTAAGAGGTAAAACAGGCAGAGTTTATGGCGATTTAATGTCACTCTTAACTACACTTAAAGGCTTACCACTTGCTTATAATAAAGATATGCAAGAAGATAAAGAAGCAATTTTTGATGGTATTGAAACTGTTAAAAAGTGTTTAAGCATTTTTGCACCAATGATTTCTACAATGGTTGCACTTAAAGATAATATGTATAAGGCTGCACAAAAAGGTTTTATAAATGCAACAGATTTGGCAGATTACCTTGTTAAAAAAGGTCTTCCATTCCGTTCTGCTTATAAAATTGTGGGTCAGATTGTTGCAAAATGTATTGATGAAAATATAGTTCTTGATAATATGGAGCTTTCAGAATATCAGAAAATCAGCGAGTTATTCACTGAAGATTTATATGAAGAAATTTCACTTGAAACTTGTATTAAAAAGAGAATTTCTGCAGGCTCTACTGGTTATGATTCAGTAGAAAAGCAAATAGAATACGTTACGGAGTTTATAAATGGCAAAAAAGATATTTATTGATGGTAAGGCAGGCACTACCGGTCTTAGAATTTTTGAAAGACTTGAAAATTTCAAGGGTATTGAAATAATTACACTTTCTGAAGAAAAAAGAAAAGATTTGGCGGCAAGAAAAGAAGCGTTAAACAGTGCAGATATTGCTTTTCTTTGTCTTCCAGATGATGCTGCAAGAGAATCTGTAAGCTTAATTGAAAATGACAACACAGTTGTTATTGATACTTCAACTGCTCACAGAACTGACGAAGCTTTCGCTTATGGCTTCCCTGAGCTTTCAGCAAGTCACAGAGAAAAGTTAAAAAACAGTAAAAGAATTGCAGTGCCAGGTTGTCACGCAAGTGGCTTTATAGCACTCGTATACCCACTCATAGAGGCTGGAAT
Organism: Oscillospiraceae bacterium; assembly: GCA_015066465.1. Lineage (GTDB taxonomy): Bacteria > Bacillota > Clostridia > Oscillospirales > Acutalibacteraceae > DTU089. The sequence continues at coordinate 68,274 of SVOI01000005.1, read as the reverse complement.
TTTAAGTGAAACAGAAAATCTTTCTTGTTTTTCACTTACTGGCTACTCAGGTGGTGGCAAAAAGATGATTGCGGAGTATGAGGATGCCGAAAGAGATGTGCTTTTAGAGGCTCCAAGACAATATGGTATTACTCAACAGCACAAGCATTTAAAAGAAATGAAAGCAATCAGCGGTATTGAAAATGCTCCTGTGTTTTGCCCTGTTGTTGCTCCGTTTTACTCAGGTATGGAAGTTACAGTGCCGATATTCAAGAGTATGTTAAAAGACGGAACAACACTTGACGACATAAAGAATATTTATAAAGAAAAATATAATGGTCCTATTGTAAATTTCAAAGAGAATAATGATGAAGCAGGCTTTATTTCAGCTAATGCTTATTCAGATTTGGATACAATGGAGGTTTCAGTTTTCGGTAATGAAGACAGAATTATTTTAACTGCAAGATATGACAATTTAGGCAAAGGCGCTTCTGGTGCCGCAATAGAATGTCTTAATATTGTTTTAAATCAAGATGAAACAACAGGTTTAGTTATAAAATAGAGGTATATTTATGGAAATTATAAATGGTGGTATTTGTGCCGCACAAGGCTTTACTGCTGGTGGTATTCACTGTGGTATAAGAAAGAATAAAACAAAAAAAGATTTGAGCTTAATTTTCAGTGAAAAGAGAGCGGCTACTGCTGCGGTTTACACAACAAACTTAGTTAAAGGTGCTCCGCTTGTAGTTACTAAAAATCATATTGCTGACGGGTTTGCTCAGGCAGTTATCTGTAACAGTGGTAACGCTAACACCTGTAATGCAAATGGTATTGAAATTGCAGAGGGTATGAGTAAATTAGTAGCAGAAGCTATGAATATCAGGGAAGATGACGTTGTAGTTGCTTCAACTGGTGTTATTGGTCAGCCATTAGATATTGAACCAATAAAGAAAGGTATGGAAAGTCTTAAAAATTCTTTAGGTAACAACAGTCTTGATGCCGCAGAGGGTATTATGACAACCGATACAGTTGTAAAAGAAATTGCAGTTTCTTTTGAAATCGGCGGTAAAGAATGTAAAATCGGCGGTATCGCTAAAGGCTCTGGTATGATTCATCCTAATATGGCTACAATGCTTGTGTTTATCACAACAGACTGTGCTATTTCACCAGAAATGCTTAAAAAAGCACTTTCAACTGATATTAAAAATACATTCAATATGGTTAGTGTTGATGGTGATACTTCAACAAACGATATGGTAACAGTTCTCGCTAATGGTATGGCGGGTAACAAAGAGATTACTTGTGACGGTGAAGATTTCAATACATTTATGAAGGCACTCAACACAATCACTGTTCATCTTTGTAGAATGATTGCTGGTGATGGTGAAGGCGCAACAAAGCTTCTTGAATGTCAGGTTAACGGTGCAAAAACAGAAGATATAGCAAAGACAGTTGCAAAGAGTGTAATTTGCTCTTCACTCACAAAGGCGGCTATGTTCGGTGCAGATGCAAACTGGGGCAGAGTGCTTTGTGCTATTGGTTATAGCGGTGCAGACGTAGACGTTACTAAAATTGACGTTTCATTTATTTCAGCAAAAGGTGAAATTCTCGTTTGTAAAAATGGTGCAGGTGTAGAATTCTCAGAAGAAAAAGCAAAAGAAATTCTTTTAGAAAAAGAAATTGTTACAAAAATCGAGCTTAATGACGGTGAAGCAAAGGCTACTGCATGGGGTTGCGATTTGACTTATGAATACGTAAAAATCAATGGAGATTACAGAACATGATAGATAAAAGCGTTACAAATTTAGACAGGGCAGAAATTCTTACACAGGCTTTACCATACATACAGAAATATCACGATAAAATTATTGTTGTGAAATATGGCGGTAATGCTATGGTGAGCGAAGAATTGAAGCAACAGGTTATGGAAGATATTGTGCTTCTTCACCTCATTGGTGTTAAGATTGTTTTAGTTCACGGCGGTGGTCCTGAAATTACCGAAACCTTAAATAAAATTGGTAAAGAAAGCCAGTTTGTAGATGGTCTTCGTGTTACAGATAAAGAAACTGCTGACGTTGTTCAGATGGTTCTTGCCGGTAAAATAAATAAATCACTTGTTAATCTTATTCAGATTAAGGGTGGCAAGGCTATTGGTATTTCTGGTCTCGATGGCCATATGATTGAAGCAGAAGTAAAAGACGAAAGACTCGGTTTTGTTGGCAGAATTACAAACGTTGACGTAACTCCTGTTTTAGACGTTCTTGAAAAAGGTTACATTCCAGTTGTTTCAACTATCGGTTGTGATAACGAGGGTAATGTTTATAACATAAATGCAGATACAGCGGCATCTTTTATTGCTGGTGCTATGAATGCTACAAGACTTATTTCTATGACAGATATTGCGGGTGTTTTAAAAGATAAGGATGACCCGAATTCTATTATAAAATGTATCAATATTGAAGATGCACAGAAGTTATTTGAGACGGGCGTTATTTCGGGCGGTATGATTCCGAAGGTTGAATGTTGTATTGATGCTATAAGAAAAGGTGTAGAAAAGGTTATTATTATGGATGGCAGAATTCCACACTCAATTCTTATAGAGTTACTTACAGATGAAGGTGCCGGTACAATGGTTACCGAGCAATATGACGAAGAAAGATAAGGGGATATTTATGAACGTTAAGGAGAAAGACCAGTATTATATTGCAAATACTTATGCGAGATTTCCTATTGAAATTGTTTCGGGTAAAGGTTCAACAGTAGTTGACAGTGACGGAAAAGAATATATTGATATGGGTAGCGGTATCGCCGTTAACATTTTTGGTATGTGTGATGAAGAGTGGACTGCCGCTGTTGCTAAACAGTTAACAGTTTGTCAGCACACGTCAAACCTTTATTATTCAGCACCTTGTGTTAAGCTTGCAGAATTGCTTTGCGAAAAAACAGGTATGAAAAAGGTGTTTTTCGGCAATTCTGGTGCAGAGGCAAATGAAGGTGCAATTAAAACTGCAAGAAAATATGCTTTTGAGAAAAAAGGCAAGGATTACTACAAAATTTTAACTCTTAATAACAGTTTTCACGGCAGAACAATTACAACTCTTGCGGCGACTGGTCAGGACGTATTCCACAATGACTTTTTACCGCTTACAGAGGGCTTTGTTTACACAGAAGCAAACGATGTTGAAATGCTCAGAAACGTGGTTTCAGAAAATAAGTTAGCGGCTATTATGTTTGAAACTGTTCAGGGTGAGGGTGGCGTAGTTCCGCTTACTCAGGAGTTTGTGAATGCAATAAAAGATATATGTGAAAAAGAAGATATATTGATGATTGTTGATGAGGTTCAGACTGGTAACGGCAGAACAGGTAAGCTTTTCGGATATATGCATTACGGAATTACACCAGATATCGTTACAACTGCAAAGGGCTTAGGCGGTGGACTTCCTATTGGTGCTGTTATTATGGGCGAAAAAACCAAAGACGTTTTAACAAGCGGTACACACGGCTCGACTTTTGGTGGCAACCCTGTTTCCTGTGCTGGTGCGGTTAATATAATTTCTCGTCTTACTTTCGGATTTTTAGAAGAAGTAAACAGAAAATCAAAACATATAATTGACGAACTAAAAAATGCAGATGGTGTAAAAAGTGTTACAGGTCTTGGTCTTATGCTTGGTATTGAAACCGAGAAGGATGCAAGTGAGGTAATTAAAATCTGTCAGGAAAACGGCGTTCTTCCTATAAAGGCAAAGAATAAAGTGAGACTTTTACCACCACTCAATATTACAGAAGCTGAGTTGGCTAAAGCTATAAGCGTTATAAAGAAAGCAGTAAAGGTAGGGTAACTAAATGGATTTAAAAGGCAGAGATTTTTTAAAGCTTCTTGATTATAAAACTGAAGAAATAGAATATCTTATAGACCTTGCGGCAGAGCTTAAAGAAAAGAAGAAAAATGGCATTCCTCACGAAGAATTAAAGGGTAAAAACATTGCTCTTATATTTGAAAAAACAAGCACAAGAACACGTTGTAGCTTTGAGGTTGCAGCGAGAGATTTAGGCATGGGTGTTACTTACCTTGACCCATCTGCTTCACAAATAGGCAGAAAAGAAAGTATTGCCGATACAGCAAGAGTTCTTTCTTCGATTTATGATGGAATTGAATACCGTGGCTATGGTCAGGAAGTTGTTGAAGAATTAGCAAGATTTTCAAAAGTTCCTGTGTGGAATGGTCTTACAAATGAATTTCACCCTACTCAGATTTTAGCCGATTTTCTTACAATTAAAGAAAAATTCGGAAAGTTAAAGGGTATAAATTTCGTATACCTCGGCGATGCGAGATATAATATGGGTAACTCTTTAATGGTAGGTTGTGCAAAAATGGGTATGAACTTTGTTGCTTGTGCACCTAAAAAATATTTTCCTGATACAGACCTTGTAGGCGAATGCAAAAAGATTGCAAAGCAGACTGGTGCTACACTTACATTCTCAGAGGACCCTGTTTCTGCAGTTAAAAATGCAGACGTTGTTTACACAGACGTGTGGGTTTCAATGGGTGAGCCAGAGCTTGTGTGGGCAGAAAGAATTAACGATTTGTCAGATTATCAGGTGAATAAAGAATTGATGTCACATACTGGTAAAGACACAATTTTTATGCACTGTTTACCATCTTACCACGACAAAAAGACTGAAATCGGTAAAAAAATCTGCGACAAGTTCAACAGAACTGCAGTTGAGGTTACTGATGACGTTTTTGAAAGCGAACAGTCAGTTGTTTTTGAAGAAGCAGAAAACAGAATGCATACAATTAAAGCAGTTATGCTTGCTACGCTTAAATAGTGGTCAGTGAGTCAGTATAATAAGAGTTGATTTTAACTATCATTTTTAGTTTTTTAACTGGAAATGATAGTTTTTTTCTAACCACCGACTATTAATTACTGACTTACTGACCACTGAATTGTAAACAATCTAAAAACCAAAAATTATATTTCTGTAAAAACATTGACTTTACACATAAAAATTAGTACAATTATAATGTATGAAAATTTGCATTTTTAAAGCGAATTTATGAATATAAAATATAATTGAAATTTTAAAAAGGAAGTGTTTTGATGAAAAGAGTTTTAAGTTTATTTTTATCATGCATATTTGTTTTAGGTGTGTGCTTCTCAACACCTATAGTTGCGAGTGCGGCTGAAGAAGTGTATCTTACATTTGATGGCGGGATGGATTATTATGAATATATACAATTGACGGCGCCAGATCCAGAAACAAGCGAGCCTGGTACTTGTGCTTTAGTAGGTTATACTGGTACAGGCGATGTAGATATAGCATCGTCTACTATTGGAGCGGATAGTGGTAATTATACTTTAACAGAAATTGCAAGTACTGCGTTTAAAGATGTTATTATAACGAACACTACACTCGAAATTCCTGCAAACATTACACGTATTGAAGATGGTGCATTTGCAAATTGTACTTTATTGACAACTTTTGAAGTTGCTGAAGGAAATAAAAACTATTCTTCTGTTGATGGTGTTTTGTTTGAAAAAGTTGAAACAAGTGAACAGACGTTCTCAATACGTAAGCTCGTTGCATACCCAGCGGATAAAGCGGGTGCCAAATACATCATTCCAGCAGATGTAGAAGAAATTGCAACGAATGCATTTAGTGGTGTTTCAGAAACTCTCGTTCTTGAGGCTTCAGAACCAGCCAAAATTACTACAAATCCAGATGGACTTGTGATTCATGAAGTGATAACAGAAGGTGAGCATACTGTTAATGGATATGTTATTAGTGAAAATGAGATTAACAAAGTATGTTCTTGTGGAATAGAGTTAGAAACTATTGCGACTATAGCGTATGTTGGCGAATTTACTGATACTAATGATGGAATATGGGCAAAAAATGCAAATATTAATACTTCTTCTGAATATTTAGTTTCGTTGAGTGAACAGGGTGAATATAATAGAAATCTTTCTGTCGAAATAATAAGCGATGGAAAGTTGAGTTTTTGGGTGAAAAAAGAAACAGAAAGTGCTCAACAAGTAACTGTTGATTTAGGTGTAAAACTTGATTCAATTGCTCCTACAGGTACAATCACGCTTGGCGAAAGCAATTCTTGGAATTCTTTACTTGAAACAATATCTTTTGATTTGTTCTTTAAAGAAGGGAAAACTGTAACTATAACATCTGACGATGAAGATGGTAGTGGCGTTGCATCAATTGAGTATTATGTTTCAGAAGAGAAAATCGAGGATATTGAGAGTGCAAACGTGGATTGGGTAGGGTATTCTTCGCCATTTACACTTTCTCTCGGTTCAAAAAACATAGTTTATGCAAAAATTATTGATAACGTAGGTAACGTAAAATATATCAGTAGTAATGGTATTGTTTTATATAGCGATTCTACAACAGAAACTGAAAATATTAATTACACCAAATTCTCAAATGTTTCTGTAGAAGTAAAAGTTAATTTGAATGGTAACACTATTAAAGAAGTGAAAAATGGTGATACAGTACTTACAAGTGGTTACAGCATTTCAGTATCTGATGACGTTGCAACAATAACATTTTTAAGTGAAATGTTAGATGGTTTGTCAATTGGTGAATCCCAAATTACCATTTCGTATAATCCATTAGGAATAAGTTCTGGGGAAGATGCTATAACACTTCCTTTTACAATAAATAAAGCAACACCAACATTTACCGCTCCAACAGGGAAAACAAATTTAGAATTCACGGGTTCTACTCAACCTCTTATTAATGCTGGAACAACAAATTTGGGTGAATTAGAGTATAGTTTAGATAATACTAATTGGAGTACAGCTATTCCTATGGGAACAGAAGCGGGCGAATATACTGTTTATTACAGAGTTGAAGGCACTGATAATTATAATGGTGTTGAAGATAGTGTTAACGTAACAATCGCACCAAAAACTATTGACGTAACGTTAGTTGAAGAAAGTTATAAATACGATGGAAGTCATCATGTATTACAATTTAATTTTGCTGACGTAGTTACAGAATTAAGAAACGGCACAGATTACGAAGTGAAGTGTTATCGTAACGGTACTCCTGAAGATAATTTAATAAATATTGGTGAAATTGAAGTTGTTGTAACACTTAAAAATACTAACTATTCATTTGGTGTAGATACAGAGGGACAGCGAGTGTATGAAAAAGAATTGATTTACACGATAACCAAAGGTGTGGCTTCAATTACAACCGCACCGACAGTTAATAGAAATTTAGTTTATAGCGGTGTGGCACAAGAACTTTTAACAGCAGGTGAAGCAAGAGGTGGTACGATTTATTATACAGTGACACCTGATGTAGACAACAGTTGGTCAACCGAGATTCCGAAAGAAACAAATGCAGGCACATATACTGTTTACTACAAAGTAATCGGTGACGAAAATCACAGTGATTCTGCAGAAGCTTCAATAAGTGTTACTATAGGTAAAGCACCTGTTACGCTTTCTGTTGAAACACAAGAACGTGTTTATGACGGTACAACTGCTGTTGAAATAAAATCAGCAACAGTTAGTGGTGTTGTAACTGGTGAGATAGTTACTGTTAATTTTAGCGGTATAACCGCAACATCTGCAGGTAGTGTTGTAGGTACTCATGAAGTTGATTTTGAAGGCGATTTTCAACTTGTTGGTGACGCTGCTGATAACTATAAAATTGGTGCTATTTCAGAAATAAGTGTTAAAATTACTGCAAAACCATTAACAATTACTGCAAAAGATAAAACCGTAGTAGTGAATTCTGAAGTGTCAGAATTTGAATATACAGTAGAAGGTTTGGTTGATGGCGATACCATAACTACGGTTACATTAACACCAGCTGTTGATAATACTGCAACTGTTGGCGAATATACTCTTACACCATCTGGTGCAGTGATTGAAAAAGGCGAAACAGACGTAACAACAAACTATGAAATAACATATAAAACAGGCGTATTTACTGTTACAGCATGTACTGAACACGAATGGAAAAACAGTAAGTGCGAAATTTGTAAAATTGATTGTGAACACAAATATGAAGATGGTAAATCTGCAATAAGCAACAAGGTAACAACACAGGCAACTTGTGTAGAAGAAGGTGTGTTACTTTCACAATGTAAAATTTGTGATTATGAAGAAGAAACGCCGTTAGATATAGTTGCAGATGCTCACAAAATGTCAGATTGGACTGAGACTGTAAAAGCAACTTGTTCTTCTACTGGTACAGAAGAAAGAGTTTGTGAACTCAAATGTGGTCACAAAGAAACACGCTCAACAGAAAAAGACCCTGACAATCATACTTACGGCGATTGGGTAATAACTGCGGCTACTTGTGTTGCAGATGGTGTTAAAGTAAAAACTTGTACAAACACAGAATGTAAGCACGAGTTAAAAGAAACAATTGCTAAAGACCCAACAGCTCACAAAATGGCTACTGAGTGGGAAGTAACAAAAGAACCAACTTGTGTAGAAACAGGTTTACAGGTTAAAGCTTGTCTTAATTCTGGTTGTGACCACGAGGTAGAAGAGGTTATTGCAATTAAAGCTGATGCCCACAACTTAGGTGGTTGGGTAGTTACAAAAGCTGCAAAATGTACTGTTGCTGGTGAAATAACAAGATTCTGTAAAAACGGAAATTGTGAATATAAGGTAACAGATTCCCTTGACCCAGATGGCAAAACTCACTCATTTGCAAAAGACTTTACAACAATTGAAGCAACTTGTATTGCAACTGGTTCAAAATTCAAGGCTTGTGAAAACGAAGGCTGTAAAGAGGTAGCAGAAAAAACTGAAATTGCAATTAATCCTGATGCTCACAAAAACGTTGAAACTATAAACGTAAAACAACCTACTTGTGAAGAAAAGGGCTACACTGGTGACGAATTCTGTAACGACTGTAAAAAGACGTTTGAGCCAGGTATTGAGGTTGATGCATTAGGTCATACTGAAAGCGACTGGATTGTAGATAAAGAAGCAACCTTTACAGAAGATGGTGCAAGACATACAGTTTGTAAAGTTTGTAGCAAAGAGCTTAAGAAAGAGGTTATTGCAAAGCTTACGCTCGCAACACCTGTGGCTAAGGCTTATAACAAAACAAGCAGTATCAAGGTTAAATGGACTGATGTAGATAATGCTTTAACCTACAACGTTTATCGTTCAGATTTCATAAACAACGACTGGACTAAGTGGAAAAAAATCGGCACAGTAAAACAGGGCGTTGGCGAATTTTCTGATAAAAATGTTGTGGCTGGTAAACAGTATAAGTATACAGTTAAAGCTTACAATGGCGAGTTTAAGAGTAGCATAAAAACTTCTAATAAGCTTACGTTTATCGCTCCTGTAAAACCTGCACTCACAATTACAACAACTGGCATAATTCTCAAATGGGATACTGTTCTTGGTGCAGACAAATACGTTGTTTACCGCTCACAGCTTGTTGATGGAAAATGGTCTGACTGGAAGAAGCTTTCAACAGTTAAAGATGGTAAAACTTCAACTACTGATACAACTGCAGAAAGCGGTGTAACATACAAATATTCTGTTCGTGCGTATATTGGTAGTTCTTACACAGAACGTAAATCTTCTAAAACAATAGTTTTCCTTGCACAACCAACTCTTAAAATCTCTAACACAGAAGCAGGTATTAAGGGTAGCTGGAAAACTATAAATGGTGCAACAGGTTACGTTATTACGCGTTCAGAATATAGCGATTCTGATAAAAAATTTATTGTAACAGTAAAATTAGGTACAGCAAGTGCAACAGCAAAATCATTTACAGATAAAACTGCAAAAGAGGGCATTAAATACAAATACACTATAACTGCAATCAGTGATTCATATTCAAGCCTTGCTTCATCAGGTAAGGTTCTCAGACGACTTGCACAGCCAACTGTAACAATTGAAAATGCAAATGGTGCAATAAAAGGTAAATGGACTCAGGTAACTGGTGCTACAAAATACACGGTTTATCGCTCAGAATTGGTTGATGGTAAATGGACTTCCTGGAAGAGCTTAGGCACAGCGGGTGCAACAGCAAAATCATTTACAGATAAAACCGTAAAATCTGGTGTTAACTATAAATACACAGTTAAAGCAATAAATGGTGGTTCTAAGAGTAGTGTAGGTGCTTCTAACAACGTTGTTTACCTTTCTCGTCCAGAGCCAAAGGCTATTAACTCAATTTATGGCGTAAAGGTTAATTGGAATGCAATTACTGGTGCTGAAAGCTACATTGTTTATCGTAAAGAATACGTTAACAAACAATGGACTGCATGGCAACAAATCGGCACATCAGAGGTTAATTCTTACATTGACTCAACAGCAGTAAGTGGTGTTAAATATAAATACACAATTCACGCTGTAAAAGGTGAAAGCTTAAGTGCACGTAAGGCATCATCAAGCTTGCTTTATGTTGCAACACCTTCAGCTACTGTAAGCTATACAGGAAAAGCACTTGAGATTAGCTGGGGTCAGATTGGCGGAGCTACAAAATACGTGGTTTATCGTCAGGTGCTTGGTGCTGATGGTAAATGGTCAGCTTCAACAAAAATAGCTTCACTTAAGGGTGTGCTTGAGTTTACTGATACCTCAGCAGAAGCAGGTAACACTTACAGATATAAGGTTGTTGCTTATAATGGTAAAGTAAAAAGTTCATCAAACGTAACAGATGGTGTTTTACTTCCAAAGGCTCAATAAATAAATTAAAAAATCCACAACGATTTTCATCGTTGTGGATTTTAATTTTTTTAGAATTTAATTTATTTGTGATAAAGCTTTTTACTCTGGTATTGTGGTTCGCATGTTAAGTTGATACCTAATTTTCTGAAAATATCAGCATCAATCTGCGAAAGAATAACAGTTGAGTGAGCTTCACTTCCTACAAGATTTTTAAGCTCTGCAATAGCTTTCTTTGCAACATCGCTTGTTGTAGCGCTCATTGAAAGTGCAATTAAAACCTCATCTGTGTGAAGTCTTGGGTTTCTGTTGCCTAAAAAGTCTGTTTTAAGGTCCTGAATAGGTTCAATAATTTCTCTCTTAATTAAAAGAGCACTGTCATCAATTCCAGCAAGAACCTTTAATGCATTAAGAAGTGCTGCAGAAGAAGCACCCAAAAGGTCAGAGGTTTTACCAGTAACAACCTGTCCGTTTGGTAATTCTAACGCAACGGCAGGCTGACCATTTGTAGTTTCGCTTTTTAAAAGAGCAGTTTTTACTATTGGTCTTGTGTTTTCAACAGAAATACCAGCCTGATTCATAAGGCTCTCAATCTTCTGAATTGCCTGGTCGTTTTTCTGACCCATCTTTTTGTCGCAAAGAGTTGAAAAATATCTTCTTATAATTTCTTCGTGAGAAGCTTTTTTACAAACCTCGTCGTCAATAATAGAAAAACCAGCCATATTAACACCCATATCTGTAGGTGATTTATATGGGCTTACGCCTTCAATTTTTTCGAACATAGCGTTAAGAACTGGGAAAACTTCAACGTCGCGGTTGTAGTTAACAGTTGTTTCGCCATAAGCCTCTAAGTGATAAGGGTCAATCATATTAACGTCGTTAAGGTCGGCAGTTGCCGCTTCATAGGCGAGGTTTACGGGATGCTTTAAAGGTAAATTCCATATAGGGAAAGTTTCAAATTTTGCGTAACCCGCTTTAACGCCACGAGCGTTTTCGTGGTAAAGCTGTGAGAGACAGGTTGACATTTTACCGCTGCCAGGGCCTGGTGCTGTAATAACAACAAGTGGTCTTGTTGTTTCAATATAATCATTTTTACCAAAGCCTTGTTCGCTCACAATATGCTGAACGTTGTAAGGGTAACCCTCAATAATATATTGAACAAATGATTTAATGCCCAATGTTTCTAATTTTTCTTTGAATTTAATTGCTGCGGGTTGACCTGAGAATTGTGTAATAACAACACTACCAACATAAAGACCAACACTTGTAAATGCATCCATAAGGCGAAGTACGTCAATATCGTAAGTGATGCCAAGGTCACGGCGTACTTTGTTGCTTTCAATGTCGTTTGCAGAAATAACTATAACAATTTCTGCGTGGTCCTTGAGTTTTAAGAGCATTTGTAATTTACTGTCAGGCTTAAATCCCGGTAAGACTCTTGCAGCGTGAAAATCATCAAAAAGCTTGCCACCGAATTCAAGGTAGAGCTTGCCACCGAATTCATCAATTCTTTTTTTGATTTGTTCAGACTGCTTTTCAATATACATATCGTTACTGAAGCCTATTTTTCTTTCGATTTCCAAAATATACACCCCTTTTTTTAGAAATGCTGAAAAACTATCATACAAAAATAAATTTTATCAAACACAATATAATTTGTCAAGAAGAGGAGAAGATATAATGAGTAGAATTTATTGAAAATTATTGAAAAAAATATAAAATTAGATTATGATATAGAATGGTGATTCAGTTGATTATAGATTTTCATACACATTGTTTCCCTGAAAAAATTGCAAAGAATACAATAGAAAAATTAAGCTTTGTTTCGGGTGGACTTATTCCACAGACAGACGGCACAAAAGAGTCGCTTTTATTTCTTATGAGTAAGGATGGCGTAGATAAAAGTGTAGCACTTTCAATTGCGACAAATGCTAATCAGCAAACGAAGGTTAATGATTTTGCTATTTCCTTAAAGAGTGAAAAACTTATTCCGTTTGGCTCAATTTTTCCGTTTTCAGACGATTGGGAAAATGAGCTTGAAGGATTAAAAGAAAATGGAATAAAGGGGATTAAATTGCATCCGGATTATCAACAATTTTTTGTTGATGATGAAAGACTTTTTCCGATTTATAAGAAAATTGAAAGTTTAGGTTTTATTCTTGTATTTCACGCTGGTGAAGACTTTGGATTTGCACCGCCATATAAAGCAACGCCAGAAAGGTTAAGAAAAGTAGCAACATTTATTGAAACTCCTGTTGTGTGTGCTCATTGGGGAAGTCTTTCTATGGGCGAAGATGTTTTAAAATATCTTTGCGATATAGATAACTGTTATTTTGACACAGCCTTTGGTTATGGTACTATGCCAAAAGACAGAGCTTTGAGAATTCTTGATAAAAAGGGAACTGATAAAATTCTTTTTGGCTCTGACTCTCCTTGGAATGCACCATCGTGGGATATCGGTATGATTAAAACAATGGGGCTATCGTTTGATGAAGAAGAAAAGATTTTTTATAAAAATGCAGAAAAATTATTGAGGTTATAAGTATGAACGGCAATCAGTTTTTACCTACAACTAAAAAAGAAATGGAAGAGCGTGGATGGTTTCAGCCAGATTTCGTTTATGTTTCGGGTGACGCTTACGTTGACCACCCGTCTTTTGGTGCATCTATAATAACAAGAGTTTTAGAGGATATGGGCTTTAATATTGCCTTTCTTTCACAGCCGGATTTTCATTCAGTCAATGATTTTAAACGCTTTGGTGAGCCGAGGCTTGGCTTTTTAGTTTCTGCTGGTAATATTGACTCTATGGTTGCACACTACACAGTTGCTAAAAGAAAAAGAAATTATGATTATTATTCACCAGGTGGCAAAATGGGTTTAAGACCAGACAGGGCTACTATTGTTTATTCTAAAAAAATCCGTGAAGCGTACCCTCACGCGCCGATTATTTTAGGTGGACTTGAAGCATCATTAAGAAGATTTGGTCACTACGATTACTGGGATGATACAGTAATGAAAAGTGTTCTTGTGGATTCTGGTGCAGATATTTTAACCTATGGTATGGGTGAAAATATTTTGAGAAGAATTGCTGAGCTTTTAGATAAAGGTGTGCCAGTTAATAAAATCCGTGACGTTCGTGGAACTGTGTGGCTTGGTAACAGAGATGATAAAATTCATTTTGAAGTCGGCGGTAGTTGGGATTTCAGTAAAGTAAAAAACGATAAGAGAGAATATGCAAAAACTTTTGCAATTCAATATAAAAATCAGGATAGTATTTCTGGTAAAGCGTTGGTTGAGTATTATGATGAAAAAATGCTCGTGCAAAATCCACCAATGGCACCACTTACACGTGAAGAATTAGACGAGGTTTATGCTCTTCCATATATGAGAGATTATCATTTTTCATATAAAGATAAAGGTGGAGTACCAGCCATTGAAGAAGTGAAGTTTTCACTTACTCATAACAGGGGTTGTTTTGGTGGTTGTAACTTCTGTGCTCTCGCTTTCCATCAGGGCAGGAGTGTTCGTTCAAGAAGTATTGAAAGTGTAGTGGAAGAAGCGAAGCTTTTAACTACAATGGAAGATTTTAAAGGCTACATAAATGACGTTGGCGGGCCTACTGCGAATTTCAGAGAGCCTGCTTGTGATAAGCAATTAAAAAGTGGTGTTTGTGCTAATAGAAAATGCTTAGCTCCAACGCCTTGTAAAAATCTTAAGGCAGACCATAGTGAATATATTGAGCTTCTTTCAGAAATTGAGCGATTGCCAAAGGTGAAAAAAGTGTTTATTCGTTCTGGTATAAGATTTGACTATCTTTTAGCCGATAAATCACCATCCGGTAACGCATTCTTTAAAAAGCTTGTTAAAGACCACGTCAGTGGTCAGTTAAAGGTAGCACCTGAGCATTGTTCTGAAAGCGTGTTGAAGCTTATGGGTAAACCTGAGTTTTCTGTTTATGAAAAATTCAGAAACCGTTATTTTGAACTAACCAAAAGCTTTAATAAAGAACAGTATTTAGTGCCTTATTTAATGTCGAGTCACCCTGGTAGTAAATTGCAGGATGCAATAAAGCTTTCTGAATTCATAAGAAAGTGGAATTATAATCCCGAACAGGTTCAGGATTTTTACCCAACACCAGGTACTGCTTCAACTGTTATGTTTTACACTGGACTTGACCCGTTTACTTTAAATGAAGTGTATGTGCCACGTTCACCCGAAGAAAAGAGAATGCAACGTGCTTTACTTCAATGCAAAGACCCAAAGAATGCAGATTTGGTAAGAAAAGCGTTGAAAATTGCACATAGAGAAGATTTAATAGGCAACTCTAAAAACTGCCTTGTTGCACCATCTTATAAAGACAGAGTTGAAAAGGCAAAACAAAATAATAAAAAGAACAATGTAAAACAAAGTAATAAAAACAGAAACACACGAAATACTAAAGGAAAGAGAAGATGATTTTATGATACTCGAAAAATTAGTTCAGTTTTCAAATTTTTATGGTAGCAACGAAGAACTCGTTTTAGCAGGTGGTGGTAACACTTCTGCTAAAGATGGCGATGTTATGTATATCAAGGGTTCAGGAACAAGTCTCTCAACTATTACAAAAGAGGGCTTTGTTAAAATGAATAGAGCGAAACTCAAAGAGATTTTTTCTAAAACTTACCCTGATAACGATAAAGAAAGAGAAGCGTTATTTTTAGAGGATTTATCAGCTGCAAGAGAAAAAGGCGAAGAAAGTAAACGCCCAAGCGTTGAAACTACTCTTCATAGTCTTTTTGAATATACTTTTGTTTTACACTTACACCCAGCTTTAGTTAATGGTCTTGCTTGCTCACAGAATGGTAAAACTAAGGCTTATGAATTATTTGGTGATAAGATTATCTGGGTTGATGTTTGTAAGCCAGGTTACATTCTTTCTAAAATCTGCTTTGATTTAATGGAAGAATATAAAGAAAAACAAGGCAGACCAGCTGATATTATATTGCTCGAAAATCACGGCGTGTTTGTTGCTGGTAATACAGTAGAAGAATTAGGCGAAAAGTTAGGTTTTGTAACAAGTAAAATAAGAAGTCAGATTGTAAGAGAGCCTGATTTGTCATCTGGTGAATTTGATGGGGATAAGAGCATGAGTACATTTAACGTGCTTAACGAAACATTTTCTGACGACTTTGTTATAAGCTATGACCCGTCAGTTGAATCCTTAAAGATAACAGAAAGTGAAGAAACAATTAAAAAGATTTATAAGCCTTTTAACCCTGATCAGATAGTTTATTGTAAGCCTTATCCACTTTATGTTGAAGATGAAAATTTGATTCCTGAAAAGGTAAAGGAATATAAAGAGAAAAATGGCTTTTTGCCAAAGATTATATTGGTCAAAGATTGTGGTGCTTATGCTGTTGATAAAAGCGAAAAGGGTAGTGACAATGCTTCAATGCTCTTTAATGATGCGCTTAAAATTGCTTGTTACGCTGAAAGCTTTGGCGGTGGCAAACCAATGACAGATGAACTCACAGATTTTATTGTTAATTGGGAAGCTGAGGCTTACAGAAGTAAGCAAGTAAAGTAATTGAAAATAAGTTTATTTGCACAAATAAAAAAGACTTTATTTGGGTAAAGTTCCAAAATTGAATTTTCGGCGTATTTACAATTGGAAAATATATTAAGTTATGATATAATTACAATATTAATTTATGAATGGAGGTAGCTCTAATGGCTGATAAAACAAAAAGCGGTTTAAAACTCGACTATAAAAAGACGATTTTAACAGGCTTCGGCTTCCTTGCTACATCAATTGCATGGGCTATTTATGACCCATATATCACAAAAATTCTTAATAAAATTCTTTCAGAAAGCTCAATGATTTCTGATTGGAGTAATGCTATTGCAAATGCTATTCCATGGATTGGCGACTTTGCTGCAGCACAAGGTGAGAGTACAGTTGCTCTTGGTGGTGGCTTTACATTAGTACCACTTTTCATTGGTATTATTATGACGTTCGATAACATCTTCGGTGTTATTTTCCAGCCTACATTCGGTAAGCTTTCAGATAACTGTCACTCAAAATTAGGTAAGCGTCGTCCATTTATTGTTTCTTGCGCACCTATTTCAGCAGTATTGTTTGCACTTATTCCGTTTGTTGCACTTAATGTTAAGGGCGATTTAGCACTCCCACTTACAATGCTTGTGGTTATATTGTTCGTGTTCTCAATGTCGTTGTGGCGTGCACCTGTTGTTGCTCTCATGCCTGACTTAACACCACCAGAGCTTCGTTCAGAGGGTAATGCAGTTATTAACCTTATGGGTGGTTTAGGCTCAGCTGTTGGTATGATTGCTGGTACAATTGCTATTGCACTTTGTGCGGCATTTACAGGTTTAACAACAGCTGAAGTAAAAGCTAATGAGACAATTTCATTCCCTTACGTTTTCATTATTGGTTCAGTAATAATGATTTTAGGTATGCTCGTTCTTCTCTTCTTTGTTAAGGAGCAGGATACAAGCATTAAGCTTAAGGGTGAGGCTAATCAGTACGCTGATGAAAAAGCAAGAAAGAAAGCACAAAAAGAAGCTATAAAAGCACAAAAAGCTGCTCTTAAGGCTACTAAGCTTACAAAGGGTGAAAGAAAGAGCCTTATCTTTATGCTCGGTTGTCTTTTCTTCCTCTTCTGTGCAGCAAATGCTATTACAACCTTCTTCTCACTTTTCGCACAAGAAATTCTTCATATGATTACCTCTGAAGCAACTGCTATAATGCTCCTTTTTGCTGTTGCAGCTGCTATTGGTGCTCTTCCTGCAGGTAAGGCTGGTAAGAAATTCGGCAGAAAGAAAACAATCCTTGCAGGTCTTGCAGTTTTCCTTGTTGCATTTATACTTTTCTTCGGTGTATTCATAGGAATGCTTGGTAGCAAAAATGTTACTATCAATGACTATGTTCAGGTTAATAATGCTTATATTGCAATAGATGATCAGATTAATGCTTATAATGCAGAAAGAAAAACTGAAGCAAAAGAGCAAGGCATAGAATATGATAAAAATTCAGAGCTTTCTATGGTAGGCTATGCTGAATATGTAGAGGCAAAGGCTGCAGGAAAAACAACTGAAGCTGATAAGTATTACGCTGAGTTTGAAACTTACCTTGAAGCAAATGCAGGCAAAGATATTTATGATATCATTGTTAAGGTAGCAGATAATGTATTTGAGTCTGATGCTGAAGCTACATTTGCAAGTGCTGTTTCTGATATTCAAAGAACAGTTGATGATGTTACAAAGATACTTCGTGTTCTTATTTTCCCTGTTCTTATTCTTGCAGGTGCTGCAAATATGTTTGTTACTGTTAACACGCTTCCACTTGTTCTTGATATTGGTGGTGTTGAAAAGGTTGGTACCTTCACTGGTTACTACTACACAGCAACATTCTCAGCACAGATTGCTTCACCAATCCTTTATGGTTTTGTAAGAATGTTCTCGGGAAGTTATATATCACTCTTCTACTATAGCCCGGTTGCATTTGCTATAGCAATTATAATGCTTCTCTTCGTAAAACACGGTGAAGCAGTTCCGGATGAACTTGTTAAACAAGCACAAGAAGAAAATGATTAATAATTAAAATTTCTAATCCCCTTGATATTTGTTGGAAATATCAAGGGGATTGTTGTTTTAAAATAAACCGCCATTGTATTTTATTTGTGTTTTGAAAATAGATATAAAACAAATTATAAATCCTAAAGATAAAATCAGCTTAGATAATATTGCAATTATGCTAATTGAAATCCATAATTCAAGTATTGTTGAGATTAATAAAGGAAGGCTCATAAACATAAGCTCCTTGCCTATTTCGTGACAATATCCATTTAAGTCAGTTACATTGTGGTAATGGTATTTGTGTAAGATTTTGTAATGACCTTTGTAAACCGCTAACCCTGCAAAGAAAATGCATAATGATATAAATAACATAAAAATAAACAACCAGGGGTCTTCTATAAGAGTGTATTTCCAGAATAATTCAGCAATACTTTCAACGCTCCCTTTTAAAAGCGGTATCAAAAGAATCAAAGCTATTATTACTGAAAGTGAAATCGTTGATTTTTTTGCTTTTTTATTTTTTTCTGTTTCGGTTATTGCAGATATTATATTTTCTTCTGCGAGTTCTTCTATTGATTTTGTTTCGGCTTTTTCGCCTGCTAATAATTCATTTATTGTTATATTAAAAAAATTGCTTAATGCTTGTAATGAGTCAACATCGGGGAAGCCTTTGCCTGTCTCCCAACGTGAAATCGCTTTATCGGAAACGTTTATTTTATTTGCTAAATCCTTCTGTGTCAGATTTTGCTTTTTTCTTAATTCAGCAATAAATTCGCCACATTTTTGTGCATTCATAAAATCACTCCCTTTTAAAAATATTTTATAATATTATAAAAAAACAATCAACCTATGATTCATAGAGTTAAAAAAATACACCCACATTCGTTTGAATGTGAGTGTTTTTTATTATGCATCCGGAATATCCAAACCACTGCCATTAGTTGTTTCTTCTAATTTTGTTGATGGTTCAGTTGAATCTGGAACAGTAGTCTCTGGTTCTGTTGTTTCAGGTTCGCTTGTCTCTGGAATAGTTGTTTCTGGTTCAGTTGAATCTGGTGTTGTAGTTGTTTCACCATTACCTGTTGTATCTTCTGGTGTAGTAGATTCTTCACCTTGAGTAGAATCTTCAACAGGTGGGTTATCGCTTGGCCAGATAATTGTTTTACCTACCATATTATCAACACTTGGTCTGTCAGGAGCGTAGGTGTGTACTGTGTATGTGTACTCAACACCTTGCTCAACAGAGTAGTCTGTGAATACTAATAATTCACAGCTTAAGAAAACGCCCATTAATTCCCATTCGCCATCAGGACCAGCTTTTCTCATTACTTTGTAAAGAGCAGCTTTTTCGTTTGCTTCCCAAGCGAGTGTAACTACCTTTTCTCCGTTTCCTGTAGGGTCATCTGAAAGCTGAGCGAAAATATCTTCTATTGGTTCAACAGGACCTTTAAGCATTGCTTCGGTGCCCTTGTCATCAAATAAACTGTCACGGTCAGCAGAGATACCTTTAACACTGTAATAATAAATAACGTCTGTTTCTATAGCAGTATCACTATAGCTTAAATTATCATCTTTAGAAACAGTTGCTAAATAAACCCAGTCTGTATCAGCAGTTTTACGATATATATCGTATGTTTCAGCTGCATTTACACTATCCCATATAATTTCGATTCTGTCACCAAGTTCTGCATTAGCGTAATAAGGTGTAGCAAGAATTTCTATTTCAGGGATTGGTGGGAATTCCCACTTTAATTTTTCAGAAGAGAGGCTTACAGAAAGCTTGTTGTCTTTGATTGGTTTAACTATATAAGTATAGGTGTAACCCTGAGTAATAGTTTTATCAATGTAGCTCTGAGGTTGAGAAGCAGAAACAGTTGCTAAGAAAGTAGCGGTTGCACCATTTTCAGAACGATAAATTTCATAATTATCAGCACCAGTAGCTTTCCAGGTAATTGTAACGTTTGCTTCATTAGTTTCTTTGTTTTCTTCAAACAAGAGGTCAACGCTTTCAATGTTAACGAAGTTACCTATACCATTAATCATATAGTTACTCTTAAGCTCGCCTAAATTTGCGCGAACAGTGTAAAGATATGATGTTTTAGTAGCGTTTTCAGATGCATCAATAAACTCGGAGTTTGCTGTTGTACCGATGTTTTCCCAAGAACCTGAAGGAGTGCGTCTGAATACGGTATAATTTTCAGCACCTGCAACGTTTTCCCAAGTAATTTTTACACCTGTGTCTGTGTTAATTGTATCAGTAAGAATTGGTGTAGCGAGAACTGTGAAAAGCTCAGAAGAAACGTAATTACTTACATAGTTTCCGTTCACTGCTTTAACAGCATAATAATACTTAGAACCACTCTGAGCAGTTTTGTCGTGGTATGTTTTATCAGTTAAATTTGTAGCTAAAACAGTCCAGTCAGCGCCACCTTCATCTTTTCTTAAAACTGAGTATGCTGTTGCACCATTAACACCATTCCAGGTGAGTTTTACTGTGCTACCATGTTCTGTAGTATATTCATTTTTTACAGTTACTGTAGGAGCAGCAAGGAACATAGCTTTAAGACCAGGAGTTGAATAATAACTCTTATAAGAATCTATATAAGCACGGATTTTATATTCGTATGCTTCACCAGATTTTTTTGCACTTGTATCTTTATATGCAAGTGTTTTAGGGTTTTTGATTTTTGCAATACGCTTTAATTCGCCACCATTAACTCTTTTGTAAACGATGTAACCATCGGCATTAGGTACTGCATTCCAGAAAACCTTGATATTACCACTCTTGTAAATTTCAATTTTTTCTGGCTTTGGTGACTCGACGTACATTGTTTTTATGCCGCTCTTGTTATATGTGCTTGAGTTTGTTTTAGAAACAGCCTTTATGCTGTAAAAATATTTAACACCGTTTTTAACAGATTTATCTGTGTAAGATGTGCCTGTTGCATTAGCGATTTTTTTCCATTTTTTATCACCCTCAGCTTTGCGGTAAACTGAATATCTTTCAGTAAAGTTATTTGAGTCTAACCAGGTGAATTTAATTCCGCCATTCACACTTTTTACGCTTTTTAACGTAGGAGCTACAAGGCAGTTGTAATCTATACCGGTTGAATTGTAGCTACTGTAAAATTTGCCGTGGTATGCACGAACAGTGTATGTGTAAGCCCAGTCAGGACTTGTAGCAGTTTTATCTGTATAACTCAACGTATCAGGATTTTTGATTGTAGCAATCTTTTTGAAAGAAGAATCGTTGAGCGAACCACCTTTTCTGTAAATATAGTAGCCTTGGCAGCCTTGAACCTTAGACCATTTGATAACAGGGTAAACGCTACTCTGTGAATTTGGTTCTGTGAGTGTTGGTTGAGTAAGGCGTAC
Source organism: Oscillospiraceae bacterium (assembly GCA_015066465.1). Lineage (GTDB taxonomy): Bacteria > Bacillota > Clostridia > Oscillospirales > Acutalibacteraceae > DTU089. Next base: position 46,666 of record SVOI01000005.1, on the reverse strand, counting down.
CATTGCAAGACCTGGCTTCTCACAAAGGCTTGAGTAAAGGTCATCAAAAGCTTTAACTGTGTAGTAGTATTTAACGCCTACCTGAGCAGTTTTGTCAGTGTATGATGTAGTTCCAGCTTTTACGTCAACAAGCTTTTTAAAGCTTGTACCCTCTGTTTTTCTGTAAATTCTGTATTTTACTGCAGTACTGAGACCAGTCCACTTGATTTTAATACCGCTTTCGGTATTTTTTATGCTTGTTAATGAAATTGTTTCTTTTCCAAGACGATTGATTTTGATAGTGAATTTACAAATAGTAGATTTGTCTATAATCTGATCCTCACCATTAGCAATAGAAGTGTAACATCTTCCATAATATGTGCCACTTGGATTTGATTTAAATGGCCAGTCAAGTGCTAACGGAACGGAACCTTTTTCAGCTGGGTAGTCACGTGTGTAGCTTGACACGATGTTATCTGGGTTATAGTCATTTGTTGAATAAATTTCAACATTGAAGTAAGAGTTCTCTTTACCTGTGCTGAAAATCATAAAGTAAAGGGTAGTTGAGTTACCATAAAAGGTGTAAGAATTTTTCTGTGCAGAAAGGTTCTCATCTGTAGGGATTATGTACCCATAAGAACCACCGTGCTCTTCTTCAGTAGTAGCTGCTGAAGCTGTTATTGCAAGTGAAGTAACAGCAATTATTAAAACGAAAAGCAAAGGAATTACTCTTTTTGAAACAGAGTGAATCATAATTAACCTCCTGAAACTAATACAATAATATTATATAAATTCTGACAATACACACGAATTATATCACAACACTATATATATTTCAAGGTTTTTTGGTAATTTAAAAAGATTTAACAAACTTGTAAAAAAATACTGTAAAACACTTGTAAATTTATGGAAAATCACATTAGAAAAATCTGATTTGTATAGTCACCCTTAACAAAAAAAAGGTGATATTTTCTATATTGTAAATTCGTTTATATTATTGCTTTTTTACATAAAAAATGTTAAAATTCTAAAATAGCGTATTAGTGTAATCAGGAGTGTAAAATGAATTCAGAAGAATTACAGTTCCACAAAGAAGCCTTTGATAAAATTCCAGAAGAAAAAAGAAAGCGTATTTTAGACGCTGCCACAACGGAATTTGCTCAATATGGCTTTGAAAATACATCTATTCAGCAGATAGCGAAAAAAGCTGAAATAAGTGTAGGCTCAGTTTATAAATATTTTGAAAATAAAGAAGAGCTTTTTGCAATGGTTGTTAAAGAAAATCTTGCATTGCTTGAGGAGCTTTTGCTCCACCATTCTTCTTCTGATGAGGATATTATGGTGAAGGCAGAAAGTGTTTTAAAAGAGCTTTTAAGGTTTTCAAGAAAACATCCGCAGTTAATAAAAATTTATAATTCGATAACAACTGGTAGTAATGTTGAATTTTCACGAATGTTAGCAGAAAGAGTTGAGTCAATATCTGCTAAAATTTATACTGACGTTATAAAAAAAGCACAACTGTCAGGCGATGTAAGAAGTGATATTGACCCACGTGTGTTTGCATTTTTGCTCGATAACATATTTACAATGCTCCAGTTTTCATTTTCTTGTGATTATTACAAGGAACGTCTTAAGGTCTATATAGGTGAAGACGAAGAAAATCAGGACGAGTTATTAATAAAACAAACTTTGAAATTTATCAAAGCAGCATTCAAATAAAGAAAGGAAGAATAATATGAAAAAAATAGCAGGAATTATTTTAAGCTTGTGTATTTTATTGTCAGCTCTTTCGGTTAACGTTTTTGCAGCAGATGAAGTAACAACGGAAGACCCACATGAAGAGACAAGGGGATACACAGAGGCTTTTAACAAACAACTTTCAAAAGGTGATATAACAGGTGACAATAAGGTTACTACTGAAGATGCTTCTGAATACCTTAAGGTTGCAGCAAAGCTCGTAGCACCAAAAGAAAACGTTAATTATGATTACACTGGTGACGGCAAGGTAACAACAGCAGATGCAAGAAAAGCATTGAGAGTTGCAAGCGGTCTTGAAGCAAGTGTAAGCGATGAAGAAGTTTTCGACTATTTCCTTAACGAAATCAACACAGTAAAAAGCACATTACCAGGCTTTAAAAGAACTGCAACAGGTACTTGCAAATCTGCAAGAATCACTGTTTCAGGCGCACCGCTTCTTCTTAACAGTCTTAACTGTAAAGATAAGGAGTACGTTGATTTTATAAGAGATAACGAAGCATTATTGAAAGATAAAGATAATCCTGAAGAATATAATAAAATGCTTGAGGATGCAAAAAATCTTTATAATCCACAAAAGGAATCAAAGGTTGTTCCGGCTGATAACAGAGTTCAGCATATAAATAGTTATCCTGTAAGCGGTCTCAGTGTAAGCTGCCGTCTTACTTATGATGATATTGAGAGCGTTTCTTTCAAAACAGATGATAAATATTATATAATCACAATTACTCTCGGCGATTATAAATATGATAGCAAAAATCCATATCCTGCAGCACCATCACAACAATCAGAGAGAAAAGATATTCCTTATGGCAAGGTATTCAACCTTCTTGAGTTAAGTGAAGCGGATTCAAAGAAGCTTAAGCAAGTTGATTTAAAAGATGGTAAAGTAACACTTAAAATTGATTCTACAACAGGCGAAATCATTAATTCTGACTATTTCTTTAAGATAACAACTGTTTTAGAAGATGTTTCTACTGCAGAAGGCTTAGGCGGCAAGGTTTATAATATCGTTATGCAGACTAAAATGGCTTATGAATTTGATGAATTCTTTGATATGACAATTAAAGCTTAATAGGGGTAAAAAGATATGTCTAAAGTAAAAGTAACAATGGAAAATGGTAAAGATTTTATTATAGAGCTTTACCCTGAACATGCACCAATCACAGTAGAAAACTTTGAAAATCTCGTAAAAGAAGGTTTCTATGACGGTCTTACATTCCACAGAGTTATAGAGGACTTTATGGCTCAGGGTGGTGACCCAGAAGGCACTGGCTGTGGTGGTAGCGAAAAGAATATTAAAGGCGAATTCAAAATGAATGGTGTAAATAATACACTTTCACATACTCGTGGCGTTATTTCAATGGCAAGAAGTATGAATCCGAACTCTGCAAGCAGTCAGTTCTTTATCTGCTATGGCGACTGCACATTTTTAGATGGTCAATATGCAGCTTTTGGTAAAGTAATTGAAGGTATGGAAACAGTTGACGATTTTCTTAATACTGAAAGAGTGATGAGAGGCGGAGAGCTTTCTTCACCAGTTACTCCAATTGTAATGAAAAAAGCAGAAATTATTGAGTAATTAAATTGAGAAATCAATTAAAATAAAATTTAAAGAATAAGGGTGAAGAAATGAAAATCAATGATTTACTTCATAAGGTTTACGGCACAACACCAAATGACGGAAACCTTCAGCCAAAAGAAGCGTTAGCTTATGGTATTGCTGGTTTTGGTCAGAACTTTATTTGCACAATTATCGGTTCGTACTTAACAATTTTCTTGACAGATGCACTTCTTTTCGGTGCTGATGGTGTTACAATCGGTTCAGTTGCAGGTTCAATGGCAGTTGCATACTTAATGCTCGGTACACGTATTTTTGACGCATTCAACGACCCTATTATGGGTAGTATTGTTGACAGAACAAGAACAAAGTGGGGTAAATGTCGTCCTTATCTTAAATGGATGGCTATTCCTATTGCGATTATGACAATCGCTTGCTTCTTACCTATATTTCAGGCAAAAGCATCAACATCATTCGTTATTGTTGGTATTATTTATGTTCTCTGGTCAGTTGCTTATACAGTTGCAGACGTTCCATACTGGGGTCTTTCAACCTGTATGACAAACGATACAGTAGTTCGTGGTAATCTTCTTACAGTTACTCGTCTTCTTTGCACATTGGGTGCTGGTATTGTTACTGTTTTTGTTCCTATTATTACAAATGCTGTAACTGCTAAATATAAATACACTGCAAATGATATTGAACAGATTATGGCTGACAAAGGTGTAACAGCAGAAGTTGCTCAGGGCTTTATTGGTACAGTTATCAAGGGTCAGGAGCTTGCAAATGCTGACACTCTTAAATGGACATATTTCATTGCAGCAGTTGTACTTGTTGTAGTAGCAGTTCCAATGTTCTTCTATGGCTTTAAGCATACAAAAGAAAGATTTACTGCAGACGACAACCCACCATCACTTGGACACAACTTAAAGCTTCTCTTTAAGAATAAAGAGCTTCTTTTAATTGTTATTTCTGGTATTCTTGGTGGTGCAAGAATGGTTTACACCTATACAGGTGGTCTTTACTTTGCAAAGTATGTTCTTCAGAACGAAGGTATGTATAGCGTAATTACACTTCTTGTAGTACCAGGTGGACTTGTTGCTTCGTTACTCGTTCCGTGGATGTCAAAGAAATTCACAAAAAAATGGGCTTATATTGCAGTTCACATTTTCGGTGGTCTTGTAATGGGTGTTATGTACTTTGTAGGCTATGATGCTCCTTGGAAGTTAGTAGTTTGTGCTATTGCACTCGTTCTTCTTGGTATTCCACAGGGTGTTAACAACATTATTACTTATGCTATGATTGGTGACACTGTTGATTACCTCGAATGGAAAACTGGCGAACGTGGTGAGGGTATCTGCTTTGCTATGCAGACACTTATCAATAAAATCGGTATGGCAGTTGGCGCATTTATAGGTGTTATTTCTTTCGCTGCTGCAGGTATCGATGCTGAAACAGGCTTTATTTCTCAGGAAGGTGCACAAACACTCTGGAACATGCTTGTTCTCTCAGGTGTAATCAGTATGTTCGCTTGCGCAGTTCCAATGTTCTTCTACACAATTACAGAAAAACGTCAGGCAGAAATGGTCAAAGAAATTGCAGCAAGAAAAAAATAATTTCGCTTTGCGAAAATGCAGAATGCAGAGTTCAGAATGCAGAATTTCGGGACCTGCGGTCGGCAAGATATAATTAAAATTCTCCCCCTGTTATTTGCGTGTAGCAAGTAGCAGGGGGTATAGTATTATTTAATTTAAAGTATTTACAATTTCTTTGAATTCTTTTGTGTCACGAATGTTATCAAATTCATCGTGTAAGAGCCATTTATCACGAAGAATTTCAGTAACAGGACGAGTATCCGATGTTTCAAAGTCAGTCTTTTTTATTGTGATTTCACCAACTAAGACTGCATTGTATTTTTCTTCTTCTGGACGATTATCAAAAGCTTTAGCATTATCAACTGCTATTTTTAAATACTTGAAAGTGTTATCATAATCTCCCATAAGGGCATATCTTTTAGCGAAATCGAAATTAAGCCAAACATCACCCCAGTCGGTTTGCGGACGGTTACCGTCAAGTATTAATTCTTCGAGTTCAAAAATTTTCTTTATTGCTATAAATTCAGTTTCTACATCAACGACATCGGCATCAGCTAAAAGCCAGATAAATGATTTTAAAAATTCATAACTTTGTTTTATTGCCTTTCTTAAAAATGGGAGTTTTTCTTCTTTTTCCAAAGCCCACCATATTTGTCTTTCTTTGCAATATTCCATTGTTGGGAATTTTTCATAAATTTGTTTACCGAGCGCTTTCCTGTTATGCAGAATGTGATGGAAAGCAAGTCGGGATGTGGCTTCAAGCTTGATATTTATATCTGGACAGTATTTCATAATTCTTTCGCCAAGAGCAATGATTTCAGAATCATATTTTTCCATATTCTCTTCCCATTCAGGTATATTTCCGTCGTCGTCACCTGAACTAAAAAGAGCATACATAAGCTTATTTAAAAGCTCATAATTATTCGGGAATTCTGCAACACCTTTACGGGCAATACCTATACATTCATTAATATTACCTTTGCTCATTGCAATTTGAAATTCATCGAGATATTTATTAACTTTTTCTTTTTCTATATTTTCATCAATTCCCATAAGCTTGTCGGTAGAAATACCAAAGAATGTAGCAATATTTGGGATGAGTTCAATGTCAGGGTAACAAGAATTATTTTCCCAGCGAGAAACCGACTGACAAGAAACACCTAAAACCTCTGCAAATTCTTCCTGTGTGATTTCTCTTTCTTTTCTTAATTTTTTTATTGTATCACCAATATTTAATCTCATAATAAAACCTCATTTTTAAATATTGAAAGTAGCGCCTCTTTCTATTTACATTGTGCCATAAAAATTTTCGGATTACAACATCACGAAGAGAGAGTTTTTTTCACGCTGTTGTTGAAAAACTGATTCTGAGTTACTGAACTTGTAACCAAAACTTAGTAAACTACATAATATACTCTATAACCCGACGAATTACAAAACTCGTCGATAGGAGTGATGTTATGACAAAGACTATTACACCTGTTTCATTCTTTTTTGGTGCTAATAATAAAAGCAAATATGTTTCACTTTTTTCTGAGATGTATGACCCAAAGGATAACGGAAAGCATTACATCTTGAAAGGTGGACCCGGTACAGGTAAATCTACTCTTATGAAAAAAATTGCCTCAGAATTAGAAAGAAAAGGCTATTTTGTAGAGCGTGGATATTGTAGCGCAGACCCGAATTCTTTAGATGTAGTCTTAGCACCAGAAATTAATTTTTCTATAGTTGATGGTACGTCACCACATACTTTTGATGCAACATATCCCGGTGTTACTGAATTTATTGTAAATTTAGGTGAGGCGTGGGATAAAAACTACTTAAAAGAATATAAAACTGCAATTATAAATCTTAGTGATGAGAATAAAAGGCTTCACAGAAAAGCGGCAGATTTTATGCAGGTGGCTTCACGCCTATCTTTAGAAAATATGCGATATTGCGATGGAATTACAGACAGAGAAAAGCTTAAAAATTATGCAGAAAGATTATGTAAAAGAGAAATTCCAGTAAGAAAAAATTCAGAAAAGGGCAAGAAACAAAAAAGATTTTTAAGTGCAATTTCACCCGATGGTGTAGTGCTTCAATATGACACTATAGTAGCTCTCTCTGAAAGAATAGTAACTATAAAAGATGATTTTTCAATTTGTGCACCATTTATTATGGATTACGTGTCAGAATATGCAAGGAATAACGGCTGCACTGTTTATGAATGCTACTGCCCATTATTCCCGACTGCAAAAATTGAACACGTGATTATACCTGAATTGAAGCTGTGTTTCTTTACAGAAACTTCGGCACATAAAACATTGATAAACGAAGAAAAGGTTACACACGCTACAAGATTTTTAAATAAGGAATCGCTTTCTGAAATGAAAGAAACTTTAAATTTCAACAAAAAGGCACAGGAAGAAATGCTCAGTGAAGCAGTCAGAAAAATATCCGTCGCAAAAGGAATTCACGACAGACTCGAAGATTATTATATAAGAGCAACCGATTTTTCTGTGATTGAAGAAATGACAGAAAAGTTAATGAAAGAGATATTTTAAAAGAACCCATCGGTAATTCCAAAAAATTACCGATGGGTTTGTGATTTTTATAAGTAAATGTTATTCATTTTTTGTTCAAGTGTAATTGTGCCGTCATTTTTAACAGTTGAAATTGTAACGCCCTGTTGCCAGTCTTTTTCAGGGAGAGAAACAATACCTTCGTAGTTACCTAAGTTGTAAGCGTTGTAGCTTGCATACTGAACGTAAACAAGAAGTATGTTTTCGAGTCTGAAAGCTATATCATTAACATGGTCATGACCAGAGAAAATAGCAACTGCATTATTCTTTTTCATGCTCTCGAAAAGACCAGAGTTGTGTTTTGAGCAACCAACAGTTTCAAATGCTCTGCCGTAGAGAATGTCAGCATTTTCATTTTTAATAAGCTGTTTGTCGGCTTCTCTTAAAAGTTCGCCGTTTCCGTCTCTCATATAGTCGCCATTTTCATCTAACTTAAATATTTGTTTATATTCTGGAATCGGAATATGCATATAAAGAGAGTTCTTTACTTCACCGTAAGTGTTTCTTAATGATTTGAGTTCGTTTTCATACCAACGGATTTGACCTGGCTTAATATAATCGTAACTATTAACATATTCCAAAGGAACGTTGTCGTTAAGTGCGTGACTTTCTATAACGTCTCTACCTGAATCAAAGAAGAAAAGTGAGTGCTTTAACTCGGTTTCTGAGTTCATTATGTTAATAATAAAGTTACCAAAACCAAAAAGGTCTTTATTACCGAATTTTGAAAGGCAATGTGGGTAATCTACAAGACTTTTAAAAATAAGGTATTTATAGTAACTTTTTTCTTCTCTTGCTTCGTGATTACCGAAAACGTAAGCCCAGTAAACACCGATTTTTTCCATCCACTCTGCAAATTGAATTGCATCTATCTGCTGGAATCTGGATTGAATACAGTCGCCAGTGAAAATAACAAGGTCAGGCTTGTTATCGCGGATTTGCTTAAAAATTCTGTCAAAGGTTTTGTCGTTTAAATCGTAATCCTCATCAAGATGCATATCGGTTGTTAAAAGAATTTTGAAGTCGCCGTTGTCAATAGTTCCATCTTCTTTGTATTTTGCAATATAAGTTGCATTATTTGTTTCTTTTACAATTTTAACAGATGTGCCTATATCTTCTACTTCAACAGATGATAAAAATCTGTTTTTTGCAAGCTTACCTTTTGTTAAATCGTAAAGAGGTTTTTCAGCGTTAAGTAAGAGCTTTATACCATTCTGATGTATAAAAGTTCTGATTGGTCTCATAAGTATACCTTCTTAAAAATGAATTAAGAGTAATTTGATGTTACTCAACTACAAGATATTGTAGCAGAAATGTAATTTTTATTCAATATAATTGAAAAATAATAACAGTTTTTGTAACAAATTGCATAAAACTGCACAATTTTATTTGTGTAAAAAATAGAAATTTGTCAAATTTTGAAAAAAGTGGTTACAAATAGTAATCTTTGTGTTATACTCAAGATGTTGTATTGTAAAGGAATTTACTTGTCAATATGATGTGCAATCTCTCACAGGGGGTGTTTCGTTGAAAACATTACTCGTTCATTTTTCAAACGACAGTGAAGTAAAAGAGCTCTGTTCAAGGAGTGCTTCACAAGATATAGATGTTCTTGAGCTTCGTGATTTGTCAAGAAAATCGTTCATTCAGAATCGTTTTGGTACTAAGAAAACGTCATCAATCCGCCTTAAAGGTTACGATGTTGATTTGAATGATTATGAAACAGTAATTTTAGCAACTGACGAAAGCTTTGGTAATATTGCCCCTGCAATGAAAGTGTTTATCCGTCAGAATGACTTAAGATTTAAAAATATAATTTGTCTTGTTTTCGGCGAAGGCAGAAGTCAGAAAAAAGCAACTGATGCATTAAGAGCTGAAGTTTCACTTTCTGGCGGTACTGCTAACTGTGTTATTTCAGTTTCACAAAGAGCATTGAAAAGAGAAGCTGAAGATTTACTTTTCTATGTAAGGCATTGTATTCACGTTTAATAATATTAATTCAGGAGTAGGTTTTCCTACTCCTTTTTATTTTATCGAATTTATTTACATATTTTTAACACTATATTTTATTACTTTCATTGACTTGAAAAAGTATATGTGATATATTTATTGTGTATAATTTTGCTATATAAAATGTATATAAAAAGAGACGTAAGGAAAGGTAATTTACAATGAAAAAAACATTCAGAATTTTAACGTTTGCTTTGACAATAATCTCTATGTTGTCAGCTCTTTTGGTAATGGCTTCTGCAGTTGAGGTGCCATCTTCTTATATAGGAGCTTCTGATTATCTTATTACTGATGGAACATCAAATAGTGCGAGTCAGCCTATTTTTAAGGATGGAAGGGTAACCTTTAAAATAAATCTTGCGAGTGGTATAACAGTAACGGGTGCTTTAGTTACTGTTAAGTTTGACAAGAATGTTTTAAGAGTTGTGGATGCTGGTCCTGTAATGGTAGCAGATGAAGATGGTAACAAAACAGAGGTTGTTACTGGTATGCATACTCACGGCTACGCTCAGTATGATGATTCTGCTTATACTTTTGCTTACATAAGTGCAAATGGTTACAAAACAGGTGATACTGGCAAAGAATTTGCATATATCACATTTGAGGTTATAGATAAAAATTATCCACTTACAACAGTAGAGTTTGTTGCGGGTGATTATTCATCAACAGATACAATTAAAGAGTACAAGGATTTTACAACAATAGATGCTGGTATAATTACCTCATTTGTTGCAGGTAAAAATTCAATTACAATAAACTGGAATGAGATTAAAGGTGCTACTGAATATCTTCTTTATCGTAAGGGTGGCGAGGATTCTAAATTCAGAGTAATAGCAACAGTTTCAGGCTTAACTTATACTGACTCAGAAAATATAGAAAATAACACGAAGTATACCTATGCGGTAAGAGGCAAATCTCAGGCAGGGGATTATGGCTGGTATATTGGTAAATCCTTCAATTATATAGATGCTGTAAAAATAACAGTAACAAATGAAAAATCTGGTGTCAGAATTGCCTGGGATAAGGTCGAGGGCGCAACTGCCTTTTCTATTCAGAAAAGAGTAGCAGGCGAATCTGTGTGGATGGAAATGAAACGGGTAGAGGGTGACGTGCTTGCAGTAACTGATAAGGACGTTACAAGTGGTGTTACCTACGAATATTCAGTTATTGTTTATAGAGGCGAAAGTGCAAGTGCTCAGTCTGATGCAGTAAAAATTAAATGTGTTGCAATAGTTTCTAAGGTTACTTTAGCTAATCACGTTGATGGCGTAAAGGTTAAATGGGCAGAAGTTAAAGGTGCTCAAAAATATTGCATTTTAAGAAAGGTTAAGGGTGAAACAGTCTGGACAGAATTAGAAACTGTTTCTAATAAAACAACAAGTTACGTAGATAAAGGTGCTACAACTGGTGCTGTAAACTATTATGCAGTAAGAGCTTATATAGATAATACGTGGAGTTCTTATGACGCTTATGCAATTAATTATCTTGCAGCTCCAAGAGTTAAAAGTACATCAAGCGATATGAACAAGGGTATCACACTCAATTGGGATGTAGTAGCAGGTGCTGCAAAATATCGTGTTTATCGCTTGAATAGTGAAGGTAAATTCAAGTTGATTGCTACAACAACAAAAAATTATTTTACTGATACTGACGTGAAAACCGGAAAGACGTATACCTACACGCTTAAATCCGAAAATGGTAAAAACGTATCTGGTTGTGTAAAACCAGGTTGGTCTGTAAAATGCACACTTAAAACTCCTGTAATAAGTGAAGTAACAAATACAACAAGTGCAATAAAAATAAAGTGGAGTAGCGTTTCAGGAGTTGATGGCTATAAATTATACAGAAAAGCAGAGGGTGAAAGTAAGTATAAGAATATAGCAAAATTGAGTGGAACAAGCTATACAGATAGCAACGTTAAAAAAGGCGTGAAATATACTTATACGGTAAAGGCTTATAAAGGTAAGGTTTTGTCAGAGTGTAAAAAGAGTTCTGATTACAAAGGAATAATACTTGCAACACCAAGTGCAAAAGTCAAGAACAGCACAACAGGACTTAAAATAAGCTGGAAGGCAATTAATGGTGCCGAGCAATATAAGATTTATCGTGCTGAATATGATGCAACAGCTAAAAAATGGTCATCATTTGAAGATGTGAAGATAGTTGATGCCAAAACATTGACATATATAGATTCAGAAGTAACAAGCGGTGAAAAGTATAAGTATAAAGTGAGAGCTCTTTACAAAAAATGCAAGAGCTCAGTAAAAGCAACAAGTACAGCGATATACTTAGAAATAACAAATGCAACAGTAGAAAATGAAGGAACTGGTGTAAAGATAAATTGGACCGCTGTGAAAGGTGCAGAAAAGTACAGGGTTTATCGTTCTGAGTTTAATGAAGCAACTGGTAAATGGGATTCTTTCGTAGCATTAAAAACAGTGTATGCAAAAACGTTAACATACCTTGATACAACTGCAAAAGAAGGCGTAACCTATAAATACAAGGTTTGTGTTATTAAAAGTAAAACTTTATCAAGCTTTAAATCTACTGAAAGAATAGTTTGCTTGTACACACCAGAATTAATTTCGTGTGAAAACACATCGGGTGCAAACATACTTGTTTTTGGAGAAGTAAAAGGTGCATCAGGTTATGAAATTTACAGAAAAACCTTGTATACAGACTGGGCTTTGATAGGTAGCCTTGAAGGTGTTGAAAATACAACGTATAAGGATGCAGATATTATCGTAAATACTGAGTATATTTATACTGTAAAAGCAGTAAATGGGGATAGTGTCAGTTCTTTTAATCAAGAAGGTATTTCTTGCTGAGTGTTTTAAAATATCCCCTTGCAAAAAAGCAGGGGGATTGACTTACTAATAAAGAAAGGACGGAAAAATCATTTGAAAAGATTTGTTTCGTTAACGCTTTGTCTTGTGATGTGTCTTAGCTTAATAAGTGCCAATATGCTTACAGCGTTTGCTGTAGGTACAGCAAACAGCTTTCTCGATATTGGTGCTTCTGGTATGGAAAACAGCGAGATTACATATACAATAAAGCTAAAACCCAATCTTACACGTGTAAGTGGTGCAATTATAAACGTTGAATTTGACCCAGCAGTCTTAGAAATTAAAAGTGCCGGACCAGTTTATTCGATTGATAAAGATGGCAATCAGATAAATAATGTTACAGGTGAATATGTTAACGGCTTTTCAAAAGGACGTAATGATTTGTATTCTGTTGCATTTATGAATACAGATGGTGTCAGCACTGGTAACACTGAATACAAAAGCTTTTTTAAAATTACGTTTAAGGTGATTACATCGGCACGTCCGTTGACTTCTGTGAAGTTTTCAGTGAAGGAATTTTTCACAAATGATGACGTGAATAATGATATCAGACCAGCAGACGGAGTTCAGGTTTTTAAAGAAGTAACTTTTTCTACTTTAGATAATCCTAAACCGCTTTCAACCAAGCTTCTTGAAAATGCAATAGTTTTTAATTGGAGTGCAGTTGCGGGTGCAGAAGAATATACTGTCCTCAGAAAAGCAAGTGATGAGGGCGTATGGCGTACAATAGCTGAGGTGAAAGAAGACGTTACAACTTATACAGATGAAAATGTTGAAAGTGGTGTAACGTATACATACTCAGTAAAATCCGGTAACGGCTATGGTTATAGTGGATTTTATGCTACTGGTGTTTCTCAGTTGTATCTGAAGTCAGCGACCATCACAACAATTTCTAACGTTAATAATTCTGTAAGAATTATGTGGGGTGCAGTTGCGGGTGCCGAGAGTTATGCTGTTTATCGTCAGGAAACAGGCTCAGAAAAATGGGTTTTATTAGAAAAAACAGCTTCTTCAAAGCTCTATTATGAGGATTCAACAGTAGAAAGTAACAAACGCTATAATTATTGTGTTGCTACGGAAAATGGTGCTGTTTCTTCAGTTGTAGGCTCACAGAATAAGTATCATAAGTTTTTAGGTGCACCAGTATTTACAGAAAGCAGAAACGCTGAAAATGGTGTAAAACTTTCCTGGAACAGCGTTGCAGGTGCAGTGAATTATGAGCTTTACAGAAAAAATAGCGCAAATGATGAATGGACGTTGCTTGCTACTGTAAATGGTAATAGTTATATTGATGAAAGTATCGAGAAAGGTAATACCTGCTTTTATGCACTTAAAACAGTTGGTGGTGATACAAAAAGTAGTATGAACTCAGCGGCTTCAGTATCAAGAGTTACACCACCTGAGAGTGTAGACTTTAAAAATACTGATAACGGAATAGTTGTTAGCTGGGAAAGTGTAAGCGAAGCAAGTGGTTATGTTATTTATAGAAAAACAAAAGGTGAAAATGAATGGAAAAAGATAGGTGAAACCTCGTCGGCTGCTGTTAGTTATAATGATACAAGCGCAGAGGGTGGGTATTACACCTATGGTGTTACAGCGACTCTTGAAAAATCTGAGAGTCTTATGACTACAAAGGATGGAACAATTTATTACCTCGGTTCACCTAAAAATATTGTTGTTAAGAACGTTGCAGAGGGAATAAGTGTTTCTTGGAATACAGTTGCTAATGCAGTTAAGTACAAGGTTGTAAGAAAAAATACTTTAACAGGCGAAATACTCGTTTTAGGTGAAACTAAAAATACAGAGTATCTTGATAAAGGCGTAACTTCTTTAATAAGCTATGCATATTCAATTGTAGCGATTGATTCAGAAGGAACAGAAAGTCAGGGTAATGCATTTACACTTGATTTCTGTCGTGTGACACCACCAAAGGTATTAAGTGCTACACCTGAAGCAAATGCTATAACTGTAAAATGGGAGGCAGTAGAAGGTGTCGATGCTTACAGAATTTACAGAACAACAGATAACAGTTGGGTAAAAGTCAGTGATGTGAAAGCATCTGAAACAAGCTTTGTCGACTCAACAGTTAATAGTGGTACTCAATATAAATATACTGTAACAGTGGTAAAAAATAATAGTGAGAGCTACATTGCTGATGGTAATTTCAAAAGTGCAACCTACGTTAACAGACCTTCTGATATAACGGCATCTTTAACAGTTGATGGTATTTCACTTTCGTGGGGAACTATTGATAAATACAGTAATTTTATTCTGTATAAAAGAGTAAAGGGCGAAAGTAATTGGAAAGAGCTTACAAAAACCTCTGTAAGTAATACAACGTATCACGATAAAGCGGTTTCAAGTGGCGTTGTTTATGAATATGCACTTAAAGCGGTTTCTGCTGATGGTACGTTTGAAAGCGGTCTTTCGAGTATAAAAGAAGTAATTTTCCTTTCGAAAATAGAAACTGTGAAGGTTTCAAGCTACGCTGGTGGTGTAAAAATAAGTTGGTCTGCGGTTAATGGGGCAGAGGAGTATGCTGTTTATCGTAGACTCAGTACAGGTAGCTGGGAGGTAATTAAAACTGTTTCGGCTTCTACCTTGAGTTATAAAGATACAAAGGCAGAAAGTGGTAAGGATTATTCTTATACAGTTCGTGCCATAGCAAAAGGTTATAGAAGTGCATATCAGAAGTATGACATTTATTATCTTGCAGCGCCTAAAATAACAAAGTTCGATTCACAAGTTGGTAAAGGTATTACAGTTAAATGGGGTGCAGTATCAGGTGCCGAAAAATACTACCTTTACAGAAAAACAAGTGGTTCAGAATGGAAAAAAATTGCAACTACTGAGAATATCCGCTATGTTGATAAGGATGTTAAATTCGGTAAAACTTATTACTATATGTTAAAGGCTTATGGTAATAGTGTTACTTCAAAATATTATTCTGATGGCTGGAAATGCAAATATGCACCTGGTGTGCCAGTAATAAGCGGAGTGACTAATTCATCGGATGCTATTAAAATTAAATGGGGTGCAGTATCAGGTGCAGATGGCTATAAATTATACAGAAAAGCAGAGAATGAAAGTAAGTATAAGAGTATAGCTAAAATAAAGGGCACAAGCTACACTGATAAAAACGTTAAAAAAGGCGTTAAATACAGTTATACAGTAAAAGCATATAAAGGCAAGGTTGTATCAGAGTGTAAGAAAAGCTCAGATTATGTGGGCGTAATACTTTCAACACCAAGCGCAAAGGTTAAGAACAGTACAACAGGTCTTAAAATAAGCTGGAAAGCAATAAATAATGCAGAAAAGTATAAAATTTATCGTGCTTCTTACAACGAAAAAAATAAAACGTGGTCATCGTTTAATGAAATAAAGGTTGTAGATGCAAAAACATTGTCTTATACAGATACTGGTTTAACGAGCGGAGCAAAATATAAGTATAAGGTAAGAGCACTTTATAAAAAATGCAACAGCTCAGTAAAGGCAACTGGTACTGCAATATATTTAGCAATAACAAATGCTACTGTAGAAAATACGGAAAATGGAATTAAAGTAAACTGGACAAAGGTATCTGGTGGCGAAAAATACAGAGTGTATCGTTCAGAATATAACGAAGCAACAGGAAAATGGAATTCCTTTAAAAAAATGAAGACTGTATCTTCAAAAACTTTAACCTGGCTTGATACAACTGCAGAAGAGGGCAAAACCTATAAGTACAAGGTTTGTGTAATCAAAAGCAAAACCTTATCGAGCTACAAATCTACAGAAAAAATAGTATGCACAAAATAAAAATGGGGCTTGATTGCAATAGCAATCAAGCCTCTTTTTGTTATATATCATTTTTAAAAACGAATTCACCGTTTAATTGTTTTTCAGCTATTTCTTCTATTTCTTCAGGCGTTGCTGTTTTCATAAACTCTGCAAGCTCTGTTCTTCTTGCCTGAAGGTCAGCATACATTCTTTCACGCTTATCAGCTGAAAGTGTATAGAAAAGCTTTGGCACAATTCCTAAGCAGGATGAAATAATCGGAATACCTGTACCAAGCGCGAAAATCCACCACTTCGTTTTATCGGTCTGAGTACCAATTTCTTTACCCTGAACGTAACCGATTTTATTCATTACAAGGTTATTCACGCTACCCATAACAGCTCTTTGAAGCTTGGTTATAAGACTTCGTGAAACACCAATCATAGCTTCAGAACGATAACCGTTTTTCCATTCGCAATAATCAAGTGCTTCGTTTTGAATTTCTGCAGGAATAACACGCCTTAATCCGTAAACGCACATTTCAAAAATTTCTTCTATAGCCATCAAAGGTAAAATAATACCTTTTTTCTTGAAGTTCTTGTTTATTGAGCCAATGCCAAAGACTGTAAGCCATAGCATATCTGTCCAGGCATCTTCTAAAATCCAGAGAGTTTTTGTTGCAAATCTTCTTCTTAAAGGTTCAACGAAGCTGTAACTGATAAATTTAATCGGGAATGCAGGAATACCAACAATTGTTTTCCAGGTTATAGAGCCTATAACGTCTATGTAGAAGTTTGTTCTGCTGAGTCCTACACTAAAGCCTGATAAGAAATCAGAAAGCACGTAAATGAGCATCGGCTTATTGTTTATTACAGCCTTAAGACAATGCTTTACAGAAGGTTGTTTAATAGATTGAGAAACACGCTCACGTGAGGTTGTTGCAAAGAAAAGTGTGAACGATGCTGAAAGAACTGCACAAGCAATACCAAAGCTTGAAAATAGGTTCTGGAGTGGTATATTAATTTTCTTATTTGCTATAAGGTCAAACAATATACCGAAAATTTGCTTTGGTAAGTCTTCAACTAAGTGTGAAGTAACATTTGCAAGAGCAATCAGCCTTGAACGCTCTAAGGGTTCGGGGGTTATTGTTGCAAGAAAACCTGTTTTTGCTATTGAAGTAAATGTTTCGGCGGTTTCTGTAACTATGCTCATAGCAAAATAGAAAAGCCACTTCGGGAGATGTGTTGCAGCGGTATTCGGGAATATAAATGGAATTAACCACATACAAAGACCTATAAGTGTAAGCGGTATTTCACCAAAAAGAACATAAGGCTTGAATTTACCGAAACGTGTTCTTGTTCTATCTACAGTAACACCAATAAATGTATCGTTTATTGTGTCCCAGATAGTAGCAATGACATTCTGGATAGCGAGATATCCGAAGTCGATTTTAACAACGTCGTAAATAAAACGTTCTTTAAAATCGTTGATGTTAAGACTCGCACCTATATCATTTAAAATATAAGCAAAGGTTTCACGTCTTCCTACATATCGCATAGGCTTATTAACATCGTAAGTCGTGGTTCCTGTGTTCATTTTTTCACTCCTTTTAACAAGGGGATTTTAAAGCTTCAAAAATAGATTCAATAGTGTTTTCTTCAGCTTCTATATAATGTTCTTTCAATCTCATATGTTCTAAGTAATGAGCATCAGAACCTGAAAGGATTTTTAATTCATTTAAGTAAGGGTGTTGCTTTTTTAAGGTATCAAGAGTATCAATATCAGCAATTTCAGCGCAGTTGAAATTGAATGAACTGTCAATCGTACCTAAGTTCGAAATTATACTGTAAGAGTTTCTGTCGATATGTGCAGGGTAACAAATTCCACCATAATCAGCAACAATACTTACAGCATCGTTTGCACTGATAGTTGATGCTGTAATAAGTAACGTGTGTTCAAAGCCTAAAACGTTATCATTTTTATCAAAAACAAGCTGTTCACCGAAAACAGTAGGCTTATTTCTTATAGGTGGTAAGGTTGAATACACATATTCACAGAATTTGTTTGCCATTCTTATATTTGGAAAAAGGCAAACTAAGTGAACTTCTTCAGCAGTACAAAGCTCCATGCCAGGAATAACAGTAAGACCTATTTCTTTACCGGCATCCATAACTGCCTGACAGTTTAAAGTAGAGTTATGGTCGGTTAAAGCTATGACATCCAAATCGTAAAGTTTAGCCATATTTACGATGTTGTTTGGTGTCATTTCGTTATCACCACAAGGGCTTAACCCCGAGTGGATATGAAAGTCGTAATAGAGCTTCATTGTAATTTAGAAAACTCCGATGCAACCCAGTAAGAATTTTTATCTGTCGTAAGAATTATAACACCATTTTCATCTGCTTTTTGTTTTGCATTATCATCGAGTGGTGCATTTTCTGTGAGAATAATACACGCAACATCAGCGAGAACAGCAACACCAATAGAATTGACGTTACCCATAACTGTAAGCCATACGTTATCTGCTTCAGCACGTGACATAACCCAACTTAAAAGGTCGCCACAGTAACAACCATCAATGTTTCTGTCTGTAGCTTTATCTTCGTTGCAAAGGAATGTTAAATTTAATTTGTCGCTTAAATCTTTTACTGTCAAAATAATCACCTAATTATTATCGTTATTATCATTATCATCATTTGTTTCTCTGAATGGAGCAGGGATAAGACTTTCAAAAGTTTCACAATTCTGCATTTGTGCAAGATTTTGCTTCATTCTGAAAACACAGTCATCTTCTTTTGCAAAGCCACGAACAATATCTTCGGCAAGGCAACGGCAACCAGGGGTACCGCAAGTGCCACAATCAAGACCTGGGAATACTTCTAAAAGCTCATTCATACGCTTCATTCTCATCATAGCTTCTGCGACGTTATCGGCTAATTTCATAACGTCATCACAAGGCTCTAATTCACCATCTATAAAGAAATAGTCAGGAATTTCTTCTGATTGAAGCGTATTACAGGAAACAGGTGCATATTTTCTTAATTTTCTGAGTCTTGTTTTTGCTATGTAGGGGTTTTCAGAAGTAAGACAACCGCCTACACAACCACCTTGACAAGCGTTGAGCTCAATAAAATCAATTGAGTCGAGAGTGCCTGTTTCAACTTCTTCTAAAATCTTCATACAGTTTTCAATACCATCTGCATGAAGTGTGTTATCGTTAAGAATACCCGACGTTTCACCACCGCTTGATGCCCAACTCATACCAATTATGCCTGAGTTTTGTTCTGCATCAGGGATATCGTATCGGTCACCTTTTTCCATAATCTTGACGAGAACAGGGTAAATATCATTAATACCAACTGCACCATCAACGTTTGATTTTTCTACACCTAAAGGATTTTTAAATGAAGTTATTTTTGCAGGGCAAGGTGAAATAAAGAAAACACCGATTTCCTGTGGTTTTAAGCCTGTTTCTTTAACTGCTTTTTCACGTGCAAGTCTTGCGGCTAATTCTACCGGAGAATTTATAGGTAAAAGATTTTCTAATAAATCAGGGAAGCGTACTCTTATAAGACGTACAACCGCAGGGCAGGCTGATGAAATAACAGGTAATTTTAATTTGTTTTCTTTCATTAAAAACCTTGTTGCTTCTGAAACTAATTCAGCTGCCGCAGCAACTTCAAAAACAGCGTCAAAACCCATAAGAGGTAACGCTCTTAATATAGGTGTAGCATTCTCTAAATTGTTAAACTGCGCATAAAGTGCAGGGGCAGGGAGTGCTATTCTGTATTTGTAATCAACTATTTGTGACAATGAGTCACGACTTATATATTTTGCATGATGTGGGCAAACTCTTACACATTCGCCACAATCAATACAACGTTCGTTTATAATATGGGCTTTACCAGCACGAACTCTTATTGCCTGAGTCGGACAACGCTTGATGCAGTTTGTGCATCCTTTACACTTGTCTTTATCAAGCCGTACTGAATGGAAATATTTATTCATAATAAACCTACCAAATTTTATTTTACAAAAACTTTTAAGTGAATTGTAGTACCAACACCGACTTTGGTATCAATTACCATTTCGTCAGTGTATTTCTTTATATTGGGGAGACCCATACCAGCACCAAAGCCTAACTGACGTACATTTTCTGGTGCGGTTGAAAAGCCTTCTTTCATAGCGAGAGAAACATCAGGAATACCTGGGCCCTCGTCAATTAAATCAAGAGCAATACATTCTGGGGTGATTTCAACGTCGATAACGCCACCACCAGCGTGTATTACCATATTGATTTCACCTTCGTAAACGGCAATAGCAACGTTTCTTACAATTTCATTAGGGAAACCAAGCCCTTTTAATTCACGCTTGATTTTGCCTGATGCTTCACCAGCACAAGTGAAATCGTTGCCACTTACATCATAATGAAGTTTAATTGATTCCATCAGATACCGCTGCCTCCTTTAAGACCATTCTGGTAAAGAAGACCACAGGCAGTGAACATTTCTAATTCGCTCCTTAAAAGAACAATGTCTCTTTCGGTTGCAAGGTCAATCATATCTATACTCGGTTTTTTGCCTCGGACAAAAACAATGCATTTCATATCCATCATTTCAGCAGTTCTTATAACCTGTGGGTTAACAAGACCTGAAAGAAGCACAGCCTGTTCTTTTACAAAAGCTAACACATCGCTCATCATATCACTACCACAAGCGGTGAAAACTTCGCTTTCCAATAAATCTGCTCCGCATATAAGCTCGGCGTTAAGTATAGTTTGAATTTCAGAAATCTTCATATAGACCTCTCCAATATTTAATTTAATTATTATATATATTTTAGCATAATAAAAACTATTAATCTATTGGAAAAAACATCTAAAAATTGATGCGAAAGATGGGTATATCGTTTAAAGATACAAAAAATAACCCTTCTTTTTTATGCAAAACAGAAAAATGTTAAAAAAATATCAATTTCAAGAAAAAAGTGCAGTTTTTCTATGGACTTTTTTGTCGTAAATTGATATAATTACAGAGTATGTATGTGGTGAAATGCCACCTTATATAGTTTCAATTTTTGAAATGGAGGAATTATTAATGCTTAAAAAAATCAGTAGCATACCTTTCAAAGGTACTCCTGAACAAAAAGCAAAGCTTGATGCTGTAATTGCAGAATGCAAAGATGACAAAAGTCAGCTTATGCACGTAATGCAAGAAGCACAAGGCATTTATGGTTATTTGCCAAGAGAAGTTCAAGTTATGATTGCTGAAGGTATGGATGTTCCACTTGAAAAAGTTTACGGCGTTGCAACCTTCTATGCACAATTCTCACTTTCACCAAAGGGTGAGTATGACATTTCTGTTTGTCTTGGTACAGCTTGTTACGTTAAAGGTTCACAACAAATTCTCGATAAAATCAGTGAGGTTTTAGGAATCGGTGCAGGTGAATGTACAGAAGATGGTAAATTCTCACTTGAAGCTTGTCGTTGCATCGGTGCTTGCGGTCTTGCACCTGTTTTCACAATCAACGGTGAGGTTTATGGTAAGGTTACTGCAGACGATATTCCTGGTATCCTTGCAAAATATATGAACTGATGAGAGAACTCTCACTTAATATTCTTGATATTGCACAAAACTCAATATCTGCAGGCGCTTCACTTACAGAAATTGTCGTGAATGAAAATACAAAAGATAAAACTCTTTTAATAGGAATTTATGACAACGGCTGTGGAATGACAGAAGAACAGGTTAAAAGTGTAATAGACCCATTCTTTACAGCAAGAACAACCAGAAAGGTTGGTATGGGAATTCCGCTTTTTAAAATGTCCTGTGAGCAGACTGGTGGAAAGTTTACTATTGAGTCAGAAAAAGGTGTAGGTACAAAGATTAACGCTCTCTATAAAACAGACAGCATTGATTTTACACCTTTGGGCGATATTGCTTCTACCATTGTGACAATAGTTTCAATGAATGCTGATAAAGAATTTTTATATAGACGTGTTTTAGATGATAAAGAATTTATTTTCTCTACAGTCGAAATAAAGAAAATTCTTGATGGTGTACCGCTTTCAGAAAGCTCGGTAATGAATTGGATTGAAGAATATTTAAACGAACAATATAACGAATTATTGAAAGGATGACTTTTATGAAATCTCTTGAAGAGTTACTTGCTATAAAAGAAAAAGCTCAGGCTCAGCTTGCTGCTCGTGATGCTGATGGTAATGATGGTATCAGAGTTGTTGTAGGTATGGCTACTTGCGGTATTGCTGCAGGTGCACGTCCTGTTTTAAAAGCACTTGTTGATGAAGTTGCAAAGAGAAATGTTCAACACGTTTCTGTTACACAAACAGGTTGCATTGGTATGTGCCAGTATGAACCAATCGTAGAAATTTTTGAACCAGGTAAAGAAAAGGTTACTTATGTTCAGATGACTGCTGAAAAAGCACAAAAGGTTGTAGCTGAACATCTTGTAAACGGCAAACCTGTTGTTGAATACACAGTTGGCGCTGTGACTAAATAAGAGAAGGAGAGAAAGTTATGTATCGTGCCCACGTTCTCGTTTGTGGTGGTACAGGTTGTACTTCAAGCCACAGTGGCGAACTTATAGATGCCCTTAATGAAAACATTAAGGCTAAGGGTCTCGAAGACGAAATTCAGGTTGTAAGAACCGGTTGCTTCGGTCTTTGCGCTTTAGGCCCAATTATGATTGTTTATCCTGAAGGATGCTTCTACAGTGAAGTTAAAGTAGAAGATATTCCAGAAATTGTTGAAGAACATCTTCTTAAAGGTCGTATTGTTAAAAGACTTCTTTACAGTGAGACTGTAACTGAAGAAGCAGTTAAACCTTTAAATGAAACAAACTTCTATAAAAAGCAACACAGAGTTGCACTCAGAAACTGCGGTGTTATTAACCCAGAAGATATTACAGAGTATATTGCATATGACGGTTACCGTGCTCTTGCAAAAGCTCTTACAGAAATGACTCCTGATGAAGTTATTCAGACTGTTATTGATTCAGGTCTTCGTGGCCGTGGTGGCGGTGGCTTCCCTACAGGTAGAAAATGGAGCTTTACTGCTGCTAATAAAGCAGACCAGAAATATGTTGTATGTAATGCCGACGAAGGCGACCCAGGTGCATTTATGGACCGTTCAGTTCTTGAAGGTGACCCACACTGTCTTGTTGAAGCTATGACAATCTGCGGTTACGCTACAGGCGCAACAGAAGGTTACGTTTACGTTCGTGCTGAATACCCAATTGCTGTTCAGAGACTTCAGAAGGCTATTGACGATGCTCGTGAATATGGTCTTTTAGGTAAAAATATCTTTAACTCAGGCTTTGACTTTGATTTATTCATTCGTCTTGGTGCTGGTGCATTCGTTTGCGGTGAAGAAACTGCTCTTATGACATCTATTGAAGGTAATCGTGGTGAACCACGTCCTCGTCCTCCATATCCAGCAGTTAAAGGTCTTTTTGGCAAACCAACAACTGAAAACAACGTTGAAACATTTGCTAACATTCCACAGATTATTCTTAAGGGTGCTGAATTCTTTAACTCAATGGGTACTGAAAACAGTAAGGGTACTAAAGTTTTCGCATTAGGTGGTAAAATTAATAACACAGGTCTTGTTGAAGTTCCAATGGGTACTACACTTCGTGAAATCGTTGAAGATATCGGTGGCGGTATTCCAAATGGTAAAAAATTCAAGGCTGCTCAGACAGGTGGTCCTTCAGGCGGATGTCTTCCTGCAGACTTACTTGATATTGAAATTGACTACGATAACCTCGTTGCTAAAGGTGCAATGATGGGTTCAGGCGGTCTTATCGTTATGGACGAAGACGACTGTATGGTTGACATTGCAAAATTCTTCCTCGAATTCACAGTTGATGAGTCTTGCGGTAAATGTACTCCTTGCCGTGTTGGTACAAGAAGACTTCTTGAAATTCTTGAAAAAATCACAAGCGGTAAAGGTACTATGGAAGACCTCGACAGAATGGAAAAGCTTTGTAACTACATCAAAGAAAACTCACTCTGCGGTCTTGGTCAGACTGCTCCAAACCCTGTTCTTTCTACATATCAACGTTTTAAAGATGAATATATTGCTCACGTTGTTGATAAGAAATGCCCAGCAGGCGTTTGTAAAGACCTCGTTTCATTCTCAATTGATAAAGATAAATGTATTGGTTGCGGTATCTGTGCTAAAAACTGCCCTGTTGAAGCAATTACAAGAACAGATTATATCGCTCCTGGTCATAAGCTTGCATCATTCACAATCGACACAGACAAGTGTGTAAAATGTGGCGTTTGTATGGGTAACTGTAAGCCAAAGGCTATAAAAAAGTAAGGAGGAACTGATGATGGAAAATTTAGTTAATATTAAAATCAATGGCTTCGACTATCAAGTTCCTGCCGGAAGTACAATTCTCGAAGCAGCACACAGTGCAGGTATTGAAATTCCTACACTTTGCTATCTTAAAGATATTAATGCTATTGGTGCATGTCGTATTTGCGTAGTTGAAGTTAAAGGTGCAAGAAGCCTTGTAGCATCTTGTGTATTCCCAGTTAATGAGGGTATGGAAATCTTCACAAATACACCAAAAGTAATTGAATCAAGAAAAACAACTCTTGAACTTATCCTTTCAACACACAAAAAAGAATGTCTTTCTTGTGTAAGAAGCGGTAACTGCGAGCTTCAACAGCTTTGTAAAGATTACGGCATTGAAGACGCTAATAAATATGATGGCGCATTCATTAACTATGCTATTGATGATTCAGCAACTCATATGTACAGAGATAATGAAAAATGTATTCTCTGCCGTCGTTGTGTTGCAGCTTGTGAAAAGCTTCAGGGTATCTCTGTAATCGGTGCAAATGCTCGTGGTTTTGATACACACATTGGCTCTGCATTTGAATACAATCTTAACGATGTTGCTTGTGTATCTTGCGGTCAATGTATCACAGCTTGTCCTACAGGCGCTCTTTCAGAAAGAGATGATACACAAAAAGTGTTTGATGCTATCAATGACCCATCAAAACACGTTATTGTTCAGACTGCTCCTGCAGTTCGTGTTGCACTCGGTGAAGAATTCGGCAAAGAAATGGGCACAATCGTTACAGGTAAAATGGTTGCAGCTCTTAAAATGCTCGGCTTTGATAAAGTATTTGATACAAACTTCACAGCTGACCTTACAATTATGGAAGAAGCAACAGAATTCCTTGAGAGATTTGAAAAGAAAGAAAATCTTCCTTTAATCACATCTTGCTCACCAGGTTGGATTAAATTCTGCGAACACTATTACCCAGAATTCATTCCTAATCTTTCATCTTGTAAATCACCACAAGGTATGTTTGGTTCAGTTGCTAAAACTTACTATGCTGAAAAAATGGGCATTGACCCTAAAGATATTTATGTTGTATCTGTTATGCCTTGTACTGCAAAGAAATTTGAAGCAGAAAGACTTGACCACACAGCAGTTAAAGGTCTCGCTGATATTGATGCTTCAATCACAGTAAGAGAACTTGCAAGAATGATTAAAAAAGCAGGTATTAACTTCAACAACATTCCTGATGCAGAATTTGATGCACCATTTGGACTTGGTTCAGGTGCTGGTACAATCTTCGGCGCAACAGGTGGCGTTATGGAAGCTGCTCTTCGTACAGCTTATGAAGTTGTTACAAATAAAGAGCTTCCTGACTTTGATGCATTCAAAGACGTTCGTGGCGTTGAAGGCGTTAAAGAAGCAACATATAATCTTGATGGTGCTGAAATTAACGTTGCAGTTTGCTCAGGTCTTGCAAATGCAAAAACAGTTCTTGATATGGTTAAATCTGGCGAAAAGAAATATGACTTCATTGAAGTTATGGCTTGCCCAGGCGGTTGTGTAAACGGCGGTGGTCAACCAATCGTTCCAGCTTCTGTTAAGAACTTTACAGACGTTAGAGCCGCTCGTGCTGCTGGTCTTTATAATGACGATAAAAATCTTAAAATCAGAAAATCACATGAGAATCCTGATGTTAAGGCTGTTTATGACGAATATTTTGAAAAACCAGGTAGCCACAAGGCTCACGATATTCTTCATACAGGCTACGTTACAAGAGCTAAATATTAATTCGGAATTCGTAATGCGTAATTCGGAATTGTAACAATTGAAATTATCCTATCATTTTCACTTTTTGAGAATGATAGGATTTTTTGTTTGTTATTGATTTTTTTAAGTTGAAGAAAAGAATTTAAGGTGATATAATATTTGTATTGTTACTGTTGAAAGGGAAAAAGAAATGAATAATGAATTTGAGTTTATGCTTTATAAGGTTGATAACGAAGATGTGAGCGTTAATGCCCTTGTAAAAGATGAAACTATATGGCTAACGCAAAAAGCAATGGCAGAGTTGTTTGGGGTTGAAGTACCAGCAATTTCAAAGCATCTTACAAATATTTATGATGAAGGCGAATTGCTGCAGGATTCAACTGTTTCCAAAATGGAAATAGTTCAAAATGAAGGAACAAGAACTGTTAAAAGAAATCTTGTTTTCTATAATCTTGATGCAATTATCTCTGTTGGATACAGAGTAAATTCTCTTCGTGCAACACATTTCAGAATCTGGGCAACTTCCGTTTTAAAAGAATACATAACCAAAGGCTTTGCTATGGATGATGAGAGATTGAAACAGGGCAAAACTGCCTTTGGCAAAGATTATTTTCGTGAACTTCTTGAGAGAGTGCGCTCAATTCGTGCAAGTGAAAGACGAATCTGGCAACAAATTACAGATATTTATGCAGAATGTAGTATTGACTATGACCGAACTGCTCCTACTACAAAAGATTTCTACGCAATGGTGCAGAATAAGTTTCATTATGCAATTACTGGTAAAACAGGTGCAGAAATTGTATATAGTTCAGCTGACCATACAAAAGAAAATATGGGACTTACTACTTGGAAAAATGCTCCTGATGGTAGAATATTGAAATCCGATGTAGTCATAGCCAAAAATTATCTTGATGAAAAACAAATACGTCAGTTAGAGCGTACTGTTACAGGTTATTTTGATTATATTGAAGACCTTATAGAACGTGAAAATACTTTTACAATGGAACAATTTGCCGAGAGTGTCAACGAGTTTCTTGAATTCAGAAAATATGATATTTTACCTGATAAAGGAAGAATTTCTCATAAAACTGCTGAACAACACGCTTTTGCAGAGTACGATGTTTTTAATCGTACACAGATAATAACTTCTGATTTTGATAAGGAAATCAAGAAATTAACTGAAAAGAATGACAAAAATAATTAACGGGATTTTTATGGAGAAATAAAATGAAAAAATTGTATCTGATTGGTGGCACAATGGGGGTTGGCAAAACCGCTGTAAGCCAACAATTGAAAAAAGATTTACCAAATAGCGTTTTTCTTGATGGTGATTGGTGTTGGGATTCGAATCCTTTTCAGGTGACCGAAGAAACAAAGACTATGGTAACTGATAATATTTGTCATTTACTTAATAACTTTCTGCATTGCTCTGCTTACGAAAACATTGTTTTCTGTTGGGTTATGCACGAGCAACATATAATTGATTCGATTATTAACAATCTTGATATTGGAAATTGTGAAGTGAAATGTATTTCTCTTGTGGCTGATGAAGCAACACTTCGCAACAGACTTAAGTCAGATGTTAAATCAGGCATACGCACAGAAGATGTTATTGAAAGAAGTGTTGCTCGGATTTCAAAATATCAGAGTTTAAACACAATCAAAATTGATACAGTAAATAAAACTATAAAGCAAGTTGCAGATGAAGTTGCACATTTGTAATTTAATTAGATATTGAGGATGAACATAATGTCAAAATATGATTTCAATGTCCGTGTTACAGGAGTTCTTGTTGAAAATAATAAAATATTATTAGTAAAACAAAAAGTCAGTGAAAAAAGAAATTGGTCTCTGCCTGGTGGAAAATTAGAGCAAGGCGAAACTTTAGAACAAGGCATTATCCGCGAAATGAAAGAGGAAACGGGTCTTGATGTTGAAATTATCCGTTTATTATACTTATGTGATGTATCTGCAAGTGATAATACTCTTTTACATATAACATTCTTATTAAAACTAGTTGATGGTGATATTAAATTACCAACAAATGAATTTGAAACAAATCCAATATATGAGGTTGAATTTGTACCCGTTTCTAATTTGATAGAGTACGGATTTAATAAGAGGTTTGTTGAACTTGCAGAAAATGAATTTTTAGATTCAGGTGTATATGCAGGGGATAAATCAAATATTGGATTAGGGTGAGATAATATGAAAACAGATATATTAAAACAAAATGAAAGTAGTTGGAATGCATTGGCGGATGATTTCTTTGGTGTAACTGCATTGCCTGTGCTTGGTTGTTCAATTCCAACAGAAGACGAATTACATCTTTTCCCCGACCTTAATGGTAAGGCAGTTTTTGAAATGGGTTGTGGTAGTGGTCACTCTTTAAAATGGTGTGCAGAACACGGAGCAAAAGAGCTTTATGGTCTTGATATTTCTGAACAGCAACTCAATAATGCAAAGAATTTTCTTAATGAAAATGGATATTCTTGCACACTTTTTCATCAACCAATGGAAGATGATTCAAACATTCCAAAGAATTACTTTGATGTTGTTTATTCTATATATGCAATCGGTTGGACAACAGATCTTGAAAAAACAATAAAAAATGCAGCTTCGTATTTAAAACAAGGTGGAACTTATATTTTTTCTTGGGACCATCCTCTTTTACATTGTGTTGATTTAGAAAGCATTGCAATTTCAGGTGGCAACAGAACAACTGCTACAGAAGAACGCATTATTTTTAATGGCAATTATCTCGAAGAAGATTATTATACTTTTGACAAAAACGGTAATCGTTTGACATTACAAAATCGAAAATTATCAACATACATTAATGCTCTTGCAGAAGCTGGTTTTGCAGTAGAAAAAGTAGTGGAAGAAACAAGTTCAAAGGTTTTAGAAAAGAACGCAGAATTCTCATCAGGTTATTATGCGGATTTTAAAGCGAAACATTTTCCTCTTTCTATTGTGATTAAGGCAAGAAAACTATAATTAGATTTTAAAGGATACATTTATGAAACATTGTGGAACACAGAGATTAGAAACTGATAGATTAATTTTAAGAAGATATGTGAGTGAAGATGCTCCTGCAATGTATAAGAATTGGGCATCTGATTCAGAGGTAACTAAATTTTTAATGTGGAAAACTCATTCAAGTGAAGAAGTAAGCAAAAATATAACCGACGAATGGGTAAAAGAATATTCTAATGATAAGTATTATCACTGGGCTATTGTACTGAAAGATAATGGTGATGAGCCAATTGGTGATATTGCCGTTGTACATATGAATGAAGATGTTTCTATGATGCATATCGGATATTGTATCGGAAGAGCTTGGTGGCATCAGGGAATTACATCTGAAGCACTTAAAGCTGTTATGGACTTTTTATTTGATGTAGTAGATGTAAATCGTATTGAATCAAGACACGACCCAAGAAATCCGAATTCAGGCAAAGTTATGCAAAAATGTGGAATGAAATACGAAGGAACTTTGCGCAGCTCTGATTGGAATAATCAGGGCATCTGTGATGCTTCGTATTATGCTTTGTTAAAGTCAGAACGATAAATTTTCGCTTGTGGAGGAGTAATAAGATGCAACATGATATTGAGTTTTGGAAGGCAATAGATGAATTGGTGAATAATTCAGAAATAATAATTGACAGACCAAAAGGCTTTTCACATCCCAAGTATCCTGATTTTGTTTATCGCGTTGATTATGGATATTTGAAAGACACAACCTCTATGGATGGCGCAGGAATAGATGTGTGGGTTGGAAGTGGCGAGAAAAAGGTAGATGCAATAATGTGCATTGTTGATTTGATGAAGAAAGATTCAGAAATTAAAATACTGATTGGATGCACAGAAGAAGAAAAGAAAATAGTATATGAAACGCACAATGAAACACAGTTTATGAAAGGTGTTTTAATACAGAGATTTGTATGAAGTAAAGGTGAAAAATTATGAGTTATTTAAGCGAGCTTCGTAAAATTGTAGGACACAGACCATTACTTTCTGCTGGTGCTACTGTTCTTGTAATTAAAGATGGTAAAATTCTTTTAAATCTTCGTTCCGATACAGAAACCTGGGGTATCCCTGGTGGTGGGTTAGAGCTTGGTGAATGTTTAGAAGAAACTGCTTTTCGTGAATTAAAAGAAGAAACAGGACTTAATGCTGAAAAGATGACACTAATTACTGTGTTATCAGGAAAAGACTTTTATTTTGTATACCCTAATGGTGATATGTTATATTCAGTCGTTTCTTTATATCTTGCTGAAAATGTCAGTGGTGAATTGAAAATTACAGATGGCGAAAGTCTTAAACTTCAATATTTTGATTTTAATAATTTACCAAATCTCGAAAGTAGAGCGAAAACTATGATTGAGTGGATAAAAGAAAATAGGAAAGATTTGATTGGGTAGATATATCTTCTATAAAAAACTAAAGGGCAGATTTTATCTGCCCTTTACTTTTTATTTTATTCCATCTTTTAAATCTTTAAAGAAATTATTTGTGTATTGGTTCATTTCATCACATAAGGGAATTGTTTCAGGTAAAAAACATTTGTTTTGGTTTAAAACATTCTTTTCCATAAAATCTAAAGTCTCAATTAATGATTGCCCTCTGACAGAACCGGTAATCAGAGTTTTAACTATTACATATGTTTTTCCGCCTTCTAATACATGAGCATCGTGCAAAATTTTTCCTTCAATAGTCTCAGGTATTTCACTTCTTTGAGACTCCCATGCTATTTGTATTGTCTTAGAAATCATTTCTTCATTATAATTCTGCGCAATCATCCATTGCTTGATTTTTTCTTCGTCCATATATATGAAACCATGAAAGTATGTTGCTAATTTCAAACATTCTTCATCAACAGTATAATTAGAATCGGAAAGTATTCTGTCTACCATTTTTTGTACTAATTCTATATGCCACATATTATGCATAATATCTTTATCTATGTAATATGGTCTAATAAATTCAAGTAATGCAGTTTCATTAAACATAGTTATACCTCGACAAAATTAAAGTTTACAAAATTTATTATAGCATAAAACACTATAAGCAACAATAAAAAAGTTTTAATACCATTATTGATTTGTTTTATCGTTTGAATATTAATTTTATTCTATAATATCTAATATTAAAAAAGTTGCAAGAATCTTTGATTTGTGGTATATAATATAGTTATTAAAAAATAAGGAAAATACTTGAATTATGGAATTATATGAAAACGAACAAAAACAAGAAACAGCGGTGCTTGTGTCAGTTGATACGGGTGAATTTGATGTTGACTCGTCACTTTTAGAGTTAGCGGAGCTTACAAAAACTGCCGGTGCAGAGGTAATAGGTGAAATAACACAGAAGCGTGAAGCACCAGATTCTGCTACTTATATCGGTAAAGGTAAGTTAGAAGAGCTTTCTGAATTTTGTGAAATGAATCAGCCTGATTTAATTATAGTTGACGGTGAGCTTTCACCCTCTCAGCAAAGAAATATTGAAAATATAACTGACGTAAGAGTAATTGACAGAACTACTTTAATTCTCGATATTTTCGCTATGAGAGCGTTGAGTGGTGAAGGTAAATTACAGGTTGAATTAGCTCAACTTAAATACACGTTACCACGCCTTTCGGGTAAGGGCTTAGCTCTTTCTCGTCTTGGTGGTGGTATTGGTACTCGTGGTCCTGGTGAAACAAAGCTTGAAACAGACCGCCGTCACATCAGAAGAAGAATTTCTGCTTTAGAAGCAAATTTAAAAGAACTTGATGAGAGAAGAAGTCGTTACAGAGCAAGACGAAAAAAAGAGGGGACTGTAACAGTTGCACTTGTTGGTTACACAAATGCCGGTAAATCTACTCTTATGAATAAGTTGACAGATGCGGGTGTTCTTGCAGAAAACAAGCTTTTTGCTACTCTCGACCCTACCGCAAGGGCACTTACACTCCCTGACGGCAACACAGTTCTTTTAATAGATACTGTTGGATTTATTCGTCGTTTGCCACATAAATTGGTTGAGGCATTTAAGTCGACTCTTGATGAAGCGGTAGATGCCGATGTTATTTTAAATATCTGCGATGCATCAAGTGAAGAATGTGCTGAACATTTCAGGGTTACAAATGAACTTCTTTCTGAACTTGGTTGTCAGGATAAGCCTATTATTACTGTTTTAAATAAAAGCGATATTGCGTCGCCCGATAATATTCCGCTTATTTCTAATGCAGTAAGAATTTCTGCTTTGAGTGGTAAAGGTACAGATGAATTGTTAGAGCGTATAGCAAAAGCGTTACCACCAACAAGAAAAAGAGTAAAAATGCTCTTGCCTTTCAGCAAAGGCGGTGCTGCAGCAGAAATAAGAAAAACGGGCGTAATTCATAGTGAAGAATACGTTGCAGACGGTCTTCTTTTGGATGCTACCGTTGAAATGTTTACTCTTGAAAAATATAAGGAATTTATTTTAGAAGAATGAAAATATTATTTGAAGATAGCGAAGTAATAGTTTTAGTAAAACCCGTTGGTGTACCAAGTGAGACTACTCAAAATGGTGAAAAGGGTATTCTCGATTTATTGAAAAATCAACAAGGCTTAAAAGATGTTTATCTTTTACACCGTCTCGACAGAAACGTCGGCGGTGTAATGGTTTTTGCTAAAACTAAAAAAAGTGCCGCTCATATCTCAAAGCAGATACAAGAGAACACTTTTAAGAAAACGTACCTTGCAGTTGTTGATGGTGTTATAGAAGAAAAGCAAGGTATTTATAAAGATTTACTTTTTAAAGATTCTTCTAAAAACCGTTCTTACGTTGTAAACAGAATGAGAAAAGGTGTTAAAGAAGCATCTTTGGAATACGTAGTTTTAAATGAAAACAATAATAAATCTTTAGTAAAAGTTAAGTTACATACAGGCAGAACTCACCAGATAAGAGTGCAGTTTTCATCACGAAAAACACCACTTTGTGGCGATATTAAATATGGTAGTAAAGACAGAGAAAGTGATATCGCTTTGTTTTCTCATTCAATAAGTTTTTGTCACCCTGTAACAGAAGAAATATTGACTTTTACAGAATATCCTACTAAAATAGAGTATCCGTGGAATTTATTTGGAAGTGATTTAGGTGAATGAGATTTTAACATCCTTCAGTGGTGTTATAGTTAATACAATTACTGTGCTTATTGGTAGCGGTGTAGGACTTCTTTTGAAAAAAGGAATCCCCGAAAGACTTAACAAAGCGGTTATGACTGCAATTGGTCTTTGTACTATTGCTATTGGCATTACTGGTATTATTAAGGGACAGAATCAACTTGTTATGATTCTCTCTATGGTTTTTGGTACAATTGTTGGTACTTTAATTGATATTGATAAACGACTCGAAAGTTTAGGTAATAAATTAGCAAAGAAAAGTAATGCACAAGAAAATACGTTTTCACAAGGGTTTGTTACTGCTTCTTTACTTTTCTGTGTCGGCGCTATGACAATTGTCGGCTCTATGAATGCTGGTATTTCGGGCGATAATCAGATGCTTTACACAAAATCTGTTCTTGATTTAATTTCATCAAGTATGTTGGCATCATCTTTAGGTTTTGGTGTAATGTGTGCTTCGGGTTTCGTTTTATTTTTTCAAGGGGCATTGGTTGCACTCTCAATAGTGCTCGGCTCATTCTTAAGCGATTTTGCAGTTGCTGAGCTTATATGTGCAGGTTCAGTTATGATTACCGCCTTAGGACTTAATCTTATAGGTGTAACAAAAATTAAGGTTGCAAATTTGTTGCCGGGACTCCTTTTTGTGCCAGTATTTTGCTTATTATTTGAGTTCATTGGATTTTAATTAAAATTAAAAAACCGAGTGTTTTACACTCGGTTTTTTATCGCTTCAAAAGAAGCGTCACTTATAACGTGCTCAATTCTGCAAGCATCTTCTGTTGCGGTTTCTTCGTCGACACCTAAAGACATTAAAAATTCTGAAATTATAGTGTGACGTTCAAAAAGCTTTTTAGCAGTTTCTTCGCCACTTTTTGTAAGTGTTAAGTAACCTTCTTTGCTTACGTTTATAAAACCATTTGTTTTTAAAAGGTTAACTGCTCGTGAAACGCTTGGCTTTGAGTAACCCATATATTCACAAACGTCAATAGAGCGAACAGAGTCACTTTTCTTATTTAAAACGTAAATCGTTTCAAGATACATTTCACCTGATTCTTTTAAAGCCATAGTTTCACCCCTTTTTGTTATTATATCTCTTTGCATAGAATAACATATTCACCAAAAAAAATCAAGAAAATAAAAATAGTAATTGAGCATATTGACAAAAATGTGGATTTGTTAAAATTGTCACAAGAATTCTATTGACAAATATTAACAAAACTGATACAATGTAGATGTAGTTAGCGAAGGCTAACTGTGTTTTAAAAGTTAGAGTTAGTTACTGCTAACTTGTGTTGAGAAAGGGCGTTTTTATGAATTTATTTGGTGCAGAAATCGGCAAAGAATATTTAGTTAAAGAAATTAATACTAATGACGACGAAATTGACGCATTTCTCTTTACTTTAGGTTGTTATAGTGGTGAACCTATTACAGTAATTTCTCGTTTAAAGGGTGGCTTAATAGTCGCTATTAAAGACGGTAGATATAATATAGATAAACCATTGGCAGAGGCTATTACAGTCTGATTTTATTTTAATATTTGGTTAGCGAATGCTAACTGTGATAGGAGCGAGTTTATGCGAATTGCTTTGGCAGGTAATCCGAATAGCGGTAAAACAACAATGTATAATGCGCTTACTGGTGCTAACGAAAAGGTTGGTAACTGGGCAGGTGTTACAGTTGAAAAGAAAGAACATAGTATAAAAAGAAGTTTTTATACCGGTAATGATGAACTTATTCTTGTGGATCTTCCAGGTGCTTATTCAATGTCACCTTTTACAAGTGAAGAGACTGTAACGAGAGATTTTATCATTAATGAAAAACCAGATGCAATTATAAATATAGTTGATGCAACAAATTTAAGCCGTAGCCTTTTCTTTACCACTCAGCTTCTTGAACTCAATATTCCTGTTGTTGTAGCTCTTAATAAAAGTGATTTAAATAAGAAAAAACAAAACTCAATAAATACAGAACTTTTAGCAAAAAAATTAAACTGTCCTGTTATAGAAACAATTTCAACTTCGGCAGATGGCTTGGGAAAAGTTGTTTTATCTGCTGTTGAAGTTATTGGTAAAGGTCAGTTTGCACCTTACGTTCAGGGTAATGTTGATTTAACAAGTAAAGCACAAGTAAAAGAAGCAGATAAAAAGCGTTTTCAGTTTGTAAAATTAATAGTAAAAGAAGTTGAAACGCGTAAGTTTTTTACTAAAGACAGAAACTCACAAGATAAAATAGATGCAATTATCACTAATAAGTGGGTTGGTCTTCCTATATTTGCAGTTGTGATGTTCTTGGTTCTCTGGATTTCACAATATGGCCCTGGTGTTTGGATTGCAGATTTTTTGGTTGGGTTACTTGAAAATGGTCAAGCAATAGTAAGTGATATGGTGGCGAATGCAAACCCATTACTTTCAGCTCTTTTAGTTGATGGTGTTATCGGCGGTGTAATTGCGGTTATCGGTTTCTTACCACTTGTTATGGTAATGTATTTCCTTATAGCACTTCTTGAAGACTGTGGTTATATGGCTCGTGCATCAGTAGTTTTAGACCCGATTTTCAAAAAGGTTGGTCTTTCTGGTAAATCTATTATCCCATTCGTAATTACAACTGGTTGTGCAGTTCCTGGTGTTATGGCTTGTAGAACAATCCGTAACGAGCGTGAGCGCAGAGCGACTGCTATGCTCGCACCATTTATGCCATGCGGTGCAAAGCTTCCTGTTATTGCACTTTTCTCAGGTGTATTTTTCGGTGATGCAAAATGGGTTGGTCCTGTTATGTATTTCGCTGGTATCGTACTTATTTTCCTTGGTGCATTACTTGTTAATAAGGTTGCAGGTTATAAAGTAAGAAAATCTTTCTTTATTATCGAGCTTCCTGAATATAAAGTTCCAAGCCTTGTAAGAGCATTCAAATCAATGTGCAGTCGTGGTTGGGCTTATGTTGTCAAAGCGGCTACAGTTATTCTTGTTTGTAACACGGTAGTACAACTTATGCAGACATTCACATGGAAATTTCAAATTGCAGAAACTGCAGATACTTCGATTTTAGCATCTATTGCTTCACCATTTGCTTATGTTCTTATTCCTGTTGTGGGTGTTCTTTCATGGCAATTAGCAGCAGCGGCTGTTACAGGCTTTATTGCAAAAGAAAACGTTGTTGGTACTCTTGCTGTGTGCTTCAGTATTACAAACTTCATAAACGTTGATGAACTCGTTTTAGAAGGCGGTGCTTCAGAGGTTGCCGCAACAATGGGTCTTACAGCTTCAGCAGCTTTAGCTTACCTTATGTTTAATCTTTATACGCCACCTTGCTTTGCGGCACTTGGTGCTATGAGTGCAGAAATGAAAAGTAAAAAATGGTTCTGGGGTGGTATTGCACTTCAGTTAGGCACGGGCTTTACAGTCGGTTTCCTTGTTTACCAGATTGGTACACTTATTACAACTGGTGCAGTTGGCAGAGGCTTCTTAGGTGGCTTAATTGCAGTATTAGCATTTGTTGCGGTTCTTGTTGTTCTTATTATCAGAGCAAACAAGAGAATTGAAGTTCAGTATTCTTTAAAGGCTAAAGAAAAAGCTACAAAATAATTTAGTTTATTTAAGGAGTAAAATATGGAAAACTTTATCATTATAGCAGTTCTTGTAGTGGTATTAGGTGCGGCTCTTGGCTATGTGATAAAAGCCAAAAAACGTGGTGAAAAGTGCATCGGGTGCCCACATTCTAAAACTTGTAACTCAAAGAATTGCAATTGTAATTAATTCGTAATGCGTAATTCGGAATTAAAGGGTCTGCGACGCTATTATAATTAAATATTATTTAGAAATGAATTTATCCTATCATTTTTAGTTGATGTTAAAACCAGCTTTAAATGATAGGATAAACTATATTTTATTCTGTTATAATTATAATCAAACGCGAAGTGTTTCCGATAATTACGAATTACGCATTCCGAATTCCGAATTAGTCAAACTCCGCTAACTCCATCGGGTCATTCAATAAATACGTCGCACCAGCTTTGGTTAATTCTTCAACTTCGCCTAAACCGAAAAGTGCACCGGCAGAGTCAAGCTCTGTGGCTTTTGCACCATCTATATCGTAAAATCTATCGCCAATCATTAAGCAATCTTCTTTTGGCGGATTGCCGAAATGCTCTAAAACATTGTTTATTAAATCTTCTTTGCTTGAATGTGTTTTATCAAAACTCTCAGCAGAAACATAATCGTAATAATCAAAAATTCCAAGATGTTTTGAGATTTCATCAACAAATTGCTTCGGCTTTGATGATGCAATAGCAATTTTTTTGCCCTTTTCTTTTAATGCTTTAAGCATTTCAGGTATACCATCATAAACAATGGATTCAGCACAGCCTTTTACTTTATAGCGCTCTCTGTATTTTGCCACAAGCCAGTTTGCATCGTCGTCGTTTACTTTGTAAATATGCTTGAAGGCTTCAAAAAGCGGAGGGCCTATAAAATAACGAAGCTTTTCTCTGTCATTTTCTTCAATGCCAAATTCTTTTAAAGCGAAAATAATAGAATTATAAATGCCCTCCGAAGAATCAACTAATGTTCCATCAAAATCAAAAATGTAATATTTATATTCTTTCATTTTAATCACCGCTATTTATTTTACTTATAAATTGATGAAAAGTAAATAGTATTTGTTAATTTTAATCTTTTGTTGAAAAAAATAAAAAAATGTAGTAATATATAAGTTATCCTATTTTTGATTGGAGTAATGAAAATGTCTTGCGAATTAAAGACACAAATTAAAAATATCATTGAAAAATATAACAATCAGTCTGAAAGTCTTATTGCAATTTTGCAGGAGGTTCAGGTGCTTGTAGGCTATATTTCAGAAGATAGTGTAAAATACATTACTGAATTAACAGGTATCAGTAGTAGCAAAATCTTAGGCGTTGCTTCATTTTACGCTGGTTTCCGCCTTAAACCTATTGGTAAATATAGAATAATGGTTTGTATGGGTACAGCGTGTCACGTTAATGGTGGCGAAAGAGTTGCTGATACTTTAAGAAGAACTTTAGGTATTGAAGCAGGCGATATTACAGAAGATGGGCTTTTCTCGTGGGAAGAGGTTGCTTGTCTTGGTTGTTGCAGTATTTCACCTGCTATGATGATAAATGACACAGCTTACGGCAAATTAACAAGTGAAAAGGTAGTAGAGATATTAGAGTCAATAAAAGAACAGGAGGCAACAAAATGAGATTTTTATTAGGTTATGGCTCATGTGGTATTGCCTCGGGGGCGGATTTCGTTCTTGAAGGACTTAATGAAGTATTAAGCGGTACTGAATACTCTGTTGAAAAAGTAGGTTGTAATGGTCTTTGCTTCGCAGAGCCTATTGTTGAAGTTATTGATGATAATGGTAATAGCGCACTTTACGGCAGACTTAATAAAGATAGTGCGAAAGCTCTTGCAGAAAGTGTTTTAAATGGTAATTTACCAGAAGAGAATAAATTTACTTCTGAAGAACTTAACTTTCTTAACAGTCAGAAAAGAATTGTTCTTTCTGGTTGCGGTAAGGTTGACCCTGAAAGTATAGAGTCATATATTTCTTTTGGTGGCTACAATGCATTTAAAAAAGCACTCGAGCTTGGTTCAGATAAAATAATTGAAGAAATTAAAATTTCGGGACTTCGTGGCAGAGGTGGCGCAGGCTTCCCTACACATTTTAAATGGCAATCTGCAAAGAATTCACAGTCAGACGAAAAATACGTTGTTTGTAATGCTGACGAGGGTGACCCTGGTGCATTTATGGACAGAGCCGTTTTAGAAGGTGACCCACACAGAGTCCTTGAGGGTATGATGATTGCAGGTATTGCTATTGGTGCTAAAATGGGTATTATATACGTTCGTGCAGAATATCCTTTAGCAGTTAAGCGTTTACAGTTGGCAATTAACGAATTAAGAGATAAAAAACTCTTGGGTGAAAACATTTTAAACAGTGGTTTCAGCTTTGATTTTTCAATTATGATGGGTGCTGGTGCATTCGTTTGTGGTGAAGAAACTGCATTGTTGGCATCTTTAGGTGGCAACAGAGGTATGCCTGTTACAAAACCACCATTCCCAGCGCAAAAGGGCTTCAGAAAGCAACCAACTAATATAAATAACGTTGAAACCTTTGCAAACGTTTCGTGGATTATTGAAAACGGCGGTAGTGCATTCGCAGAAATGGGTACAGAAAACAGCAAGGGCACTAAGGTATTCGCTTTAGCGGGTAGAGTAAAACGTGGTGGTCTTGTTGAAGTGCCTATGGGTATCACTATTGAAAAAATCGTGTTTGATATCTGCGGTGGTATTATAAATGATACCGAAGTTAAGGCTGTTCAGATGGGTGGTCCGTCTGGTGGTTGTATTCCAAAAGACTTATTATCTACACCAATTGAGTATGAAAGTATAGCAAAAACAGGTGCTATTATGGGTTCAGGTGGTATGGTCGTTATGGACGAAAACACCTGTATGGTAGATATGGCAAAATTCTTTATGGATTTCACAAGTAAAGAAAGCTGTGGTAAGTGTGTGCCTTGCAGAATAGGTACAACACGTATGCTTGAAATATTAGAAAGAATAGTTGACGGCAAGGGCGAAGAGAGTGATATTGATACTCTCATAGAGCTTGCTGAGAGCATTAAGGTGGGTGCACTTTGTGGTCTTGGTAATTCTGCGCCAAACCCAGTGCTTACGACTATTAAATATTTTAAAGATGAATATTTGGCGCATATAAATGATAAGAAATGCCCTGCGAAAAAATGCACAGCACTTATAAGCTACACTATTGATGAATCACTTTGTAAGGGTTGTTCACTTTGTAGCAAAAAA
This sequence comes from Oscillospiraceae bacterium, assembly GCA_015066465.1. Taxonomy (GTDB): domain Bacteria; phylum Bacillota; class Clostridia; order Oscillospirales; family Acutalibacteraceae; genus DTU089. Next base: position 6,535 of record SVOI01000005.1, on the reverse strand, counting down.
TGTCCACAAAATGCAATCAGTGGAGAAATTAAAAAGCCGTTTGTAATTGATAATGAAAAATGCATCCGTTGTGGTCAATGTATTATCGGTTGTAAATTCGGTGCAATTAAAATAGAAAGTGGGGTTAAATAATGAGTATTGTTAATATATTTATTAATGGTAAAGAGTGTAAAGCAGATACAGAAAAAACTCTTTTAGATAATATTCTCAATAATGGTATAAATTTACCCCACCTTTGTCACAACCCACAAGTAGAAAGCTACGGCGGTTGCGGACTTTGTCTTGTAATGGTTGAAGGTATAAACAAACCACTCAGAGCGTGTTCGACTACCGTTACAGAAGGAATGAAAGTAACAACAAGCACAGAAGCACTTGAAAAGAGCAGAAAGGTTGCACTTTCATTAATTCTTTCTGACCATAGTGGTGATTGTAAGGCACCTTGCTTTAAGGCTTGCCCTACTCATCAGGATATCCAAGGATACGTTGGTTTAATTGCTAATGGCGAAACAGAAGAAGCAATTAAAGTTATTAAAAAGGATAACCCACTTCCACGTTCTATTGGTAGAGTATGCCCGCATCCTTGTGAAGATGCTTGTAGAAGAAGTCACCTTGAGGGTGCAGTTTCTATCTGTTCACTTAAACGCTTTGCTGGTGATGAATACAGTGATTATATACCAGAATGTGAAGAGAAGAATGGCAAAAAAGTTGCAGTAGTCGGCGGTGGACCTGCTGGTCTTTCATGTGCTTATTTCTTACTTTTAAAAGGGTATAGCGTAGATGTTTTTGAAGCAGAAGAAAAAGCTGGCGGTATGCTTCGCTATGGTATTCCAGCTTACAGACTCCCTAAAGACGTATTAGATAAAGAAATCGAAAATATCAATAAAATGGGTGCTCAGTTTAATTACAATAAAAAATTGGGCAGAGATTTTACAATTGAAGGCTTAAAGGCAGAATATGACGCTGTTTTTGTTGCAACTGGTGCCTGGAAAAGTAGCTCGCTTCGTTGCGAAAACGATAATGCAGAAGGTGTTATCGGCGGTATAGATATGCTCTATAAAGTAGCAAACGGCGAAAAGGTTGATTTAGGTAAAAACGTAGCAGTAGTCGGCGGTGGTAATACAGCAATAGATGCTGTGAGAACTGCAGTTCGCCTTGGTGCAGAAAATGTTACTCTTATTTACAGAAGAACTGAAAGTGAAATGCCAGCAGAAAAGGATGAAATAAAAGATGCCAAAGAAGAAGGCGTTAATTTCAAATTCCTTGTTGCACCGCTTAACGTTGTTGCAGAAAATGGCAAAGTTAAAGGTATAAAGCTTCAAAAAATGGAGCTTGGTGAGCCAGATAGCAGTGGCAGAAGGAGTCCTGTGGCAATTGAGGGCGAAACAGAAATTCTTTATTGCGATACTATTATTTCTGCTATTGGTCAACAGGTAGTAAGTGATGACGTTAAAGAATTAGAGCTCACTAAGAGAGGGACCATACTGGCTGATGAAGTTTCATTTAAAACATCAGTTGATGGTGTGTTTGCAGCAGGTGATGTTATAAACAAAGGTCCCGATATTGCAGTAAGAGCAATAGCTGGTGGTAAAAATGCTGCAAGAAGTATTGATTGTTACCTTAACGGAATTGATTTAACACCTGAGTTGCCACAGTATGCAGAAAATAAAGCTTTTGATAAATCTGTTTTAGATGGTACTCCTGAGTGTGAAAGAGTAAATATAACCTTAGAAAATGCAGATGTAAGAAAAAACAATTTTTCTGAAGTAGCACCTGTTTTAACAAAAGAAGAAGCACAAAAAGAAGCTTCACGCTGTCTTGAATGTGGCTGTGCTTCTGTTTATGATTGTCAGCTTCTTCCTTTAATGAGAGAATATGATAGCTGGGGAATGGCTATAAGTGGCAAAACAAGACAGTATAAGAAAGATAAAAGTCATCCGTTTATTGTAAGAGATAATAATAAATGTATTCTTTGTGGTCTTTGTGTGAGAACCTGTAACGAGGTTTCAAACACAGAAAACCTTGGTCTTTTCGGTAGAGGATTTGGCACAGTTCCTGTAACTGCATTTAATTTACCTCTTAATGAAAGTAACTGTGTTTCTTGTGGTGCTTGTGTTAATTCTTGCCCTACGGGTGCTCTTACTTCTCGCACTCCAACTGCTAAGAATATAGTGTTGCCATTCATTGAGTGTGAAGCTGTATGTAACGGTTGTGAAAATGCTTGTAAATTTACAAAACGTGTAATAAATGGCAGAACCGTTAAAATGATGCCTCATGACCTCAGAAAGAGCTGTTCTTTAGGAATTTTCGGGTATGTTGCACTTGATAATTCCAATGATGATGGTCTTTTACCGTATATTACAGGCGATTTAAGGAATTTTAAAGGCGATAAATCATCAATTGATTCGCTTGAAGCAATAAAAAAATTATTGTTGAAAAAATAAAAAATACACTATCTTTTGTACGAAAATCGAAAAAACACGAAAAAAACACAATTTGTACGATTTAACATAAAAATATAAATTTTAACAAATTGAAAATAATCTTTTTTTCCTGAAAATATCTATTGACATTCACTACCAAAATGTAATATAATGGTTAAGAATTATAGGTGTCTAACTATGCCTTTTTATAGTGTAGTTACACTTTACGTGTTTTTTAAAGAATTAGTAAAGGAAGATTTGAATGAAGAAATTTCTCGCAGTTATGCTTGCGATAATGCTCGTAGTTGGTATTATGCCAACAGCATTTGCAGTGGCAACTCCAGGTCTTGCTACAAGAGTTATCGAGGGTTCTTACAATAAAGAAGCTTTGGGGGTTACTTCTGTAACGAGCGAAACATTTACAATCATTATTAAAAGCCCTGCTGTTACAAAACTTGTAGGTCTTAATATGTTTGTGGATTTTGACACAGAACAACTTAAGGTTTTAGAAGCTGGCCCTGTTGGTACTACTGATGAAGATGGCAACTTTAAAGCAAACTTCAGCGGTGAATGGGCTCACGGTCTTAAATCAAATAAATATCAATATTCATTTGGTTTCATTTCAACAAGTGGTGTTACAAAGAAGAATGCTACAGATTTAATCTACGTAACATTTAAAGTTATTGATTCTACAAGACCAACTACAACAATCAACCTTTACATTAACGAATTCCTTACTGAAGATGGCAATGACGAAAACGAAGTTGTTACAACTACTCTTGCTGAATCTCAGATTATTACTTTAAATCTTCCAGAAGAAATTACAACAGATCCAAATGCAGAGGATACTACAGATACTCCTGCAGATGCAGAAAGCACAAATGCTCTTATTCAGGTTATCAGAGATTTACTTTCAGGTAACGGTGTTACATTTGAAGATTATGCAGATGCAATTTTAAATCTTGTTGGTAATGCAGAAATTACTGATATGATTGAACAGCTTGTTGATGGTGCATTCTCAATTGGTGATGCTTTCCTTAAAATGCTTCAGGATTTAGGTCTTGACTTTGATTCATTTGAAGATATACTTAATGCAATCATTGATTTCTTTGAAGGTTTATTTAACGGTGATGATACAACTGCTCAGCAGACAACAAACGCTGCTAACGCTACAACTTCTGCTGGTTCAGTTTCTGGCTCAGAAGGTACAGGCGATGCAGGTATTGCTCTTGCAGCTACAGTTTGTGTAGCAGCTGCTGCAACATTTGTATTGACAAGAAAGAAAAAAGAAGAATAATTCTTGTCGATTAATTTAACGCAGAACAACCCCTGAAACTTAAGTTTCAGGGGTTTAGTCATTTTTTCACCCGCTCGGCGTACCTTTGTACGCAGTCGGGGTGAAGAAAAAGCCTTCTGCATTTAAATTAATTCGACAATAAAGTTATTTCTATTTAAATCTATTAATTAAAATAAAAATGGCGATGTGTAACACACATCGCCAATAATTATTACATTCCCATCATTTCTTGTAAAAAGCCTTTTTTCTTTTTTGCCTTTGGTTTGTAAATAGGTGGGTTCTGAAGTCTCATTTTAGCACCTTTGCTTCGTGGAGAAGAAAGATATTTAATGATTTCAGTAACAGGCTCTTTCATAACGTCACCAAAGTAAGCTTCAGCGTTAGGTAAAAGGTCTGGGTTTTCGCTTAAAATAGTGCCTAATATAGTAACGCCAATGAGACTTTGGGTGTCGTTTGAACCGTCGTCATAAATCTCATTAAGAAGATTAAAGAGCTTGCGCATTTTTTGTTTGTCGTTTTCACGGATTGTATTTTCAATATATTTATTACCGTGAGTTACAAAAAATTCTTCTGGTAAGAATTCACCATATTCAGAAACGTTAGCTTTATATTCTTCTTTTAATTCAGGGTAAATGCCACCGATTTTACTGCCTAAAGTAACAGCATCGTAATACTGTGTGCCATTCTTTGCCTTTGACCTTGAAACAGGTGTTGGCATTTTTACATCGCCACGTAATTCGCGCTTTGTTGAATATGTTTTTGTAATTGATTCTGAAAATTCATCGAAGATATATGAAAGGTCTTTTTCGTCATATTCTTCTAACTCTAAAAGAGAAAGAGAAACACGTTTCATATCATCATCAGGTGTATCGTCTTCATCAACTGTAGCACAATGTAAAGCAAGTTGATTTTTCTTGAAAACAATTCTCATTCTGCCTTTTTCGCCTTCGTAAGCGATATAAGAAGAATCTTTATCTTTGAAAATTGGTGCTTCAGGAGCTCTTACACCATCAGGGTAAATAACCTTAAAACCAAATTCTTTTGTTGTGCTTTCTAAACCTTTTACAACAAGGCTTAAAGCGTTATCGAGTTCAAGCATTTTAAATACCTCGCAAAATTTAAACTAAAATAGAGTATAGCACACTATTTATGATTTGTCACTACTTATTGTTCAACTTCTTTCATAGTGAGTGAAATTCTCTTTTTAGCTACGTCTACTGACATAACTTTAACCTTAACAATATCGCCAACCTTTAATACTTCTGACGGGTGCTTAATGTAGCGGTCGCAAATCTGAGAAATATGAACAAGTCCATCCTGATGTACAGCGATATCAACAAACACACCAAAGTCAATAACGTTACGTACTGTACCAGTTAAAATCATACCTTCTTTGAGGTCATTCATATCCATAACGTCAGTTCTGAGCATTGGCTTTGGTAATTCGTCACGAATGTCTCTGCCTGGCTTTTCAAGCTCGCCAATAATATCAATAAGAGTTGGTACGCCAGTGCCACATTCAGTTGCTACCTTTTCAATACCATACGCTTCAACTTTTGATTTTAATCCATCAGCACCAGTTTTGGTTGCTTCTTTTTCTGAGTATTCAAAAAGTGAAAGAAGCTTTTTAGCAACGTCATAAGATTCAGGGTGAACACCAGTGTTATCAAGAGGAGTTTTACCATTAGGAATTCTTAAGAAACCTGCACATTGTAAGAACGCCTTAGGACCTAAGCCCTTAACCTTCTTTAAATCGCTTCTGCTTTTAAAACCACTGTTTTCTTCACGGAAAGCAACAATATTTTTAGCAGTAGCAGAAGAAACACCTGCAATGTATTTTAAAAGTGAAACAGATGCTGTATTCAAGTCAACACCAACAGAGTTTACACAGTCCTCAACAACGCCTGTGAGTGATTCGTTAAGTCTTGCTGGTGGAACGTCGTGCTGATATTGACCAACACCAATGCTCTTTGGCTCAATCTTAACGAGCTCTGAGAGAGGGTCCTGAAGTCTTCTTGCAATAGATACTGCAGAACGAACAGAAACGTCGAAATCAGGGAATTCTTCTGCACCTAATTTTGAAGCAGAATATACAGAAGCACCTGCTTCGTTAACTACCATATAAGTAACTGGGCGAGAAGCTTTTTTAATAGTATCTGCAACAAAAATTTCAGCTTCTTTACTTGCAGTACCATTACCAACTGAAATACAGTCGATTTCATATTTATCAATAAGACCTAAAACTGTCTTTTCAGATTCTGCAATTTTAGACTGTGGTGGTGTTGGGTAAATAACACCTGTGAAAAGAACTTTACTGTTACCATCAACAATAGCTAATTTGCAACCAGTTCTGTAAGCAGGGTCAACTGCAAGAACAGTTTTATTTTTAATTGGTGGTTGCATAAGTAAAGGCTTTAAGTTACTACCGAACATCTTAATAGCCTGTTCATCAGCCTTTTCAGTTAAATTACTTCTTGTTTCTCTTTCGAGAGATGGGAAAATAAGACGTGAGTAACTGTCTTTTACGCTTTCTTTACAGAAATCTGTTGAAGAACTGCCCTCTGTAATGAAAAGGTTATTTAAAATTTTAATTGCTTCGTCTTCATTAACTTCAACAGTAACTTTTAAAAATTCTTCGTTTTCGCCACGATTGATTGCGAGAATTCTGTGACTTGGAATTTTCTTTACAGCTTCAGAATAATCGTAGTACATTGAGTAAACGCTGTCTTCTTCTTTCTTAGCAACTGAACGGATAATACCAGTTTTATCTATAAGCTCCTTTAAAAGCTTTCTTGCTTCTGCTGAGTCAGAAATAATT
>SVOI01000050.1 GCA_015066465.1 Oscillospiraceae bacterium | reverse complement strand
ATATTTCATTTTCATATTCACTTATGTGTCGATACTCTCTGGACATAAAAATTCCTCCTATGATAGTTTTATTCTACCATAGGAGGGTTCTTTTTTCTATTGTCCGTTTTTACTGGACTTGTGCAAACAGTAAATCTAAAATGAAAGAATGTAGTTATTTTTATAATATCCTCGTTCCTAATTCTTAATTCCCGATTCCTCGCTAACCACTGCCGTTTTACTCTTACATTTTTTAAAAAACACAAGTGAAACCGGCATAACAGCAACCAAAATCAATGCAAAAATTTCCGGATAAGAATCCACGTTAAGATAACAAAAGAAAAAATCGCTTGCACCCTCAAAACAATAATTGGCTAAACATCCGAACGGTATCAAAATTAATCCTATTGTTAACCAAAACATCCAGGCTAATATGTTACTGTCATCTGAAAACATAAAGCCAAACAAAAAAGTTGCAGTAGGAACAACAGCACTAATAAGTGTAGCGTAATACATATACTTCAAATCATATTTTTTACCGATAATTGCAGAAGAAAAAAGCCATATCAACATAACACCTAATGAAATTAGAGGTATAATCGGATATAAGACAACATCAAAATTTTTGAACGTAGTTGCTTCCAAGGTATCATAAATCGGTGTTACAAGAACCTCATCTTGTGAAACAGCCGCTAAAACCCACAACAATATTACAGGAATAGCACCTATAAAACATTGCTTTACTTTTCCTATAGTTTTCATAAAAACACCCCTGAAAAATTTTCTGACAGCAAAAATAATCCGAGTGGTGAGAGTATGCCAACTAAAATAATTAAAAATCTTAAATCGAGAAGCTCTTTCACATTATGATTTTTAAAAGCAATTACTCCTGTAAGTATAGCCCCAAGACCAAATAATGACGGTAGTACAAACACACTTCCACAGTAAAAACAAATCCCGAAGCAAGTTATAATGAATTCAATTAACCACTTGATTGAGTCAAAAAAATCATTATAAAGAAAGATTTCAGAGAGAATACCAAGAAATACAATTAATAATGTTACAATAATTGAAAATATAGATAAACCCTTACCTAAACCTAAAACTAAATTTTTAATTTTTTCTAATTTCATAAAATCACCCCTTTAAAAGAATTATGGTAAAAAGAATGAACCGAACGGTAAGAATATACCTGCTATAATAATTAAAAATCTTAAATCAAGAAGCTCTTTCATATTACGATTTTTAAAAGCAATTACACCTGTAAGTATAGCGCCAAGACCAAATATAACTGGTAGTACAAATGCACTTCCGTAGAAAATAACAATTTCTAAACAACATGTAATAATTTCATTTAACCAGTCACCTAAATAATAATTAGGATTCAGTTCTGAAAAAACCATAACCACTGCACCTAATATTGTTATAGTAATTGAAACTATAGATAAACCCTTACCTAAACCTAAAACTAAATTTTTAATTTTTTCTAATTTCATAAAATCACCCTTTTCTTTTAAATTTATAAATAATAAGACTTACAATTGGTGAAGCGAATACAATTATTGAGGTTAATACTGTTAAAAATTCACTTTCAGGGGAACTATAAAACACACTGACCACCGGTGTACAGAAAAGAACTGAAAGTCCTAAAATAACACTTTCGTTTATTGCTATGAAGTTGCAGAGTAAAGCAAGAATAAATGTTAATAAAGGAATTATTTCCGCAATAAACGCACTATTGAAAAATAATTTTTTATTATGCTTCATTGAGTAAAGTGCTATAAAAATATTGTAACCTAAAAACAACAACAAGAAAATTTTACCTAACCCTAAATCTGAATAACCTAAATCTAAAACATCGCCTGAAACTATTTTACCCGATAATAGAATTGCTGAAAACCATATAATTGCTGATGAAAAGATACCACCTAAAATTTGTTTTATTTTATTTGTCATAAAGAACACTCCTTATCGTTTTCTTTTCATCTACATAATATCAATTTGTTTTAAAAAAAGTACCGAAATGTAACTTTTGGGCGTGTTTTTGTAATTTTTGGTATATTCGGGGGTTAGATGTTAGGTTTTAGGCGTTAGTTATCAAAAAAGTTCTATCATTTTACAAACTGAAAATGATAGAACTTTTTAATTTTTATAATATTATAATAACGTCGCAGACCCACAATTCTGAATTCTGCATTCTAAATTCTTAATTTTGTAAATGCATTCTGCATTTACAACCTCACTCCCCCACGTCTTACTAAAATTGTATCATCGCCTATTACAACAATATCTTTAAAGCAAATTACAATTTCTTCGCCTCTGCCTAAAAAACCGCAAACGCCGTGGCCACAAAAGACAATTATACTCACAAGACAGCCTGTGCAAGTGTCAATTTCAACGTCGGTAACACAACCAATTCTTGAGCCGTCATCTACGTTAATAACTTCCTTTGAGCGAAGGTCTGCAACTGAACATTTCAAAATAATCACCTAAATTCCAAAATCATTTTCCATAAGTGAACATCTGGTGAGTTTTTCGAGTCCATATTTTTTTCTTATTTTATCTCTTGCTAGTTCTAAACGTTCTTCTTTTTCGTGCTTCTGGTGCTCTTCAATATCAAAAAACGAAGCCTGACTGAAAACGCCTGATGAGTCAAGAAGCTTTGTACCCGTAACACTTAACGCTCTTATAGGCTCGTTTTCTATATCAACGTTTTCTTCTATTAACTTAATTGCTTCTTCTGCTAAATCGTAAGCTAAATCTGTTGGTGCATCGAGAGAACACGAACGCATTACAGTTTTCATTTTAGTATTTCTTATTCCCACCTGTAGCCCTGCACATTGAACGTTGTGCTTTCTCAGCCTTGCTGAAACTTTATCTGAAAGAAAATAAACACAGGTGCGCACGTCTGCCATAGTTCTCAAATCAACCTTAAAGGTCATACCGTTACCTATTGATTTATATGCATCACGATATTGAAAATGATTAACCTTACTGTAATCGTAGCCGTTAGCATATTGAAAAATCGCCTTACCCTGAACGCCTAAAAGATTTTCCAAAACGTCCTCACCAATTTCTGCAATATCGCCTATTGTTTCAACTCCGAGTGTTTTTAACTTTGCAGTGGCTTTTCTGCCCACTGTAAAAAGCTCACCTGCTTTAAGAGGATATAAAAGCGTTTTGAAATTCTCTTTTGTTATAACTGTTACTGCATCAGGCTTTTTATAGTCGCTCCCCATTTTTGCAAAAATTTTATTATATGAAACCCCCACAGAAATAGTTACACCAACTTCTTTTTTTATTGTTTCACGAAGCTCGTTTGCTATTTTTTCGCCACTTCCAAAAAGTTTTTGTGAACCCGTTACATCAAGCCAACATTCATCCATTCCAAACGGCTCTACTAAATCGGTATAACTGCAATAAATATCAAATATTTTTTCTGAATATTCTTTATATTTATTGTAGTGTGGTTTTACTAAAAGCAAATCTGGACACTTACGCTTCGCCTGCCATATTGGTTCGGCAGTTTCTACTCCATATTTTTTCGCCTTTTCATTTTTGGCTAAAATAATGCCGTGCCTGTATTCAGGGTCACCACAAACTGCAAAAGCATACTTTTTTAGTTCAGGATTCATATCCGCTTCGACGGAAGCAAAAAAGTTATTGCAGTCGCAGTGAAGTATAACTCTCTCCATTTTTACAACTCCAAACATTTGTTTGGTTCATAATAACACAGATAAATCCTTTTGTAAAGTATAATTTTTAAAAAATTTATTACAATTTTTAGTAATCGTTTACTTTTCACTACTTTTATGTTTTAATAAATGTATTACATTATATTTCCTGTAAGGAGTTATTATGATTATTCTTATGCTTTTAGGAACTGTGATTTTTTCACTTGTAGCCTTTTTTGTTTATAGAAAAGCTAAAACTTTTAATAGTTCAAAAAAACTTACATTTGTAGTTTTGAGTTTTCTTATTTTCACTTTAGGATTAGAGTTCACAATTTTCAACGTGAATTTTTATAATACACGTGGTAATGAAGAAATTTCATTAAATCAATATATGAGCTATAATGCTGACAGTAGCAATAAATTTATTTTGACCGCCGATAATAATACTGTTTACTTCCCCGAGATTGAGACTGAAGTAGAAAATATTTATATTAACGTTATTTCTTCACCATATGAAAACACCCCTGTAAAAATAAAACTCAGCGATGAAGCAAATTTAGTAACGTTTGAAACACCAGAAAGAATACTTTCTGCCGAGGTTAAAAAGAGTCAATATATAAATATTCACGCTTCAGGAATTGTAAGTGGCCTTACTGTTGATTTTGGTTTAGAAGAAGATGAGATTTTAATTTTAGAGGGTATTTACCTGAATGCTAAAAGACCATTTGAATTTTCAATTGTAAGAATTCTCGTGGTGTTTGCTATTTTAGGTTTCTGCTATTTATTCTCACCAAAATCTGAGCTTTACAAAATGAAACTCAAATCAAACAAAGAAAATTACACTATTCTTGCAACGTTCGCACTTTGTGTTTTGTGTAGCGTATTTGCTATTATAAGTGTTATAAATCCATTGTTCGTAGGTCTGAATTTTACTGCTAATGGTATTGAATTAACAAGACTACCTATGCAGAATCATAATATGTATGACGAATTAGCGTGTGCAATTCTTGACGGCAAAACGTATATTGATAACAACGATGTTCCCGACTCTTTAAAAGAGCTCTCGAACCCGTATGACACAACTTTAAGAGCTCTTAAATCACAACAGACTGGCGATAAATATCGCTGGGACGTGGCGTATTTTGATGGTCACTACTACGTTTATTTTGGTATTGTGCCATTACTTTTGATGTATTTACCATTCAGGTTAATTTTCAATGCCCCATTCCCTACTGTTTTGGGCATAATAATCTTTGCCGTTGCTTTCTCAATAGGAGCATATAAGCTAATAACTCTTATAGCTGAAAAGAAGTTTAAAAACATTTCGGTTGGCACACTTCTTTTAGTACTTGTTACGTCAATTATTTCGTGTGGATTAATGTTTTTAGTTAAACGCCCTGATTTTTACGGAATACCAATTATAACTGGTATGACATTTTCAGTTTTTGGTATTTATAACTGGCTTTCGGGAATCTATAACGAAGAAAAAAGAAGTTCAAGATTTTTCTTAGGTTCAATTTGTATGGCGCTTGTAGCTGGTTGTAGACCACAGCTTTTACTTTTAACGTTCCTTGCAATTCCGTTATTCTTTAAAAAATATATAATTGAAAAAGAATTTAAAACTAAAAAAGGTGTTAAAGAATTAGCGTTACTTCTTTTGCCTTATATTGCTGTTGCGAGTGGACTTATGTTTTATAATTACATTCGTTTTGGTTCGCCGTTTGACTTTGGTTCAAACTACCAACTCACTACAAACGACGTTACAAAGCGCGGTTTTAATATGGGAAGAACAGGTCTTGGTTTTTTCACCTATTTATTCCAACCACCAGTATTTTCTGCAAAATTCCCATTCTTAGAAAAGGTAACTATTAAAACAAACTATGTAGGCAAAACTATTGTTGAAAACTGCTTTGGTGGTCTTATTACATCAACACCAATATTGTGGTTTTTAGGTCTTTATAGTAAAGCAAAAAACACCTTGAAGGAAAAGAAGCTTTTAAGTCACACCATACTTCTGATTTTATTTGGATTTATTATAGTTTTCTTCAATACTCAGGCTGGTGGACTTTTACAGAGATATGTAAGTGACTTTGGTTTTATATTCTTTGGTGCAGTAATTCTTATAATTTTTGCACTTTATGAAAATGCAGAAAGCAAAGGCGAAAAACAGCTTTTAAATATTTTAACATTCTGTTCATCATTTTTTAGCATTTTTTATTCATTTGCTCTTGCATTTTCAGTTTCAGATGTTACAATAGATACACGAAATCCAGAATTGTTTTTATATCTTTCAGAAATGGTACAATTCTGGTTATAAAAAGAAAAGGAAAGAGAAAAATTATTATGGCAAATTTCAAGAAAACCCGTTTAATGAAAACACTTTCATTAATATCCGCACTCACACTTATTGTAACAGCATTTTCTGGCTGTGGTGGAAAAGAAGAAGAACCAACCACAACAGAACCTACAACAGTTATTACAACTGAACCACCTGTAGTTTACAGAAACCCATTAACTGGTGAAGCTGGCTACAACGAAGAGCTTATTGGCAACAGACCAGTTATGGTAGTTGTTGAAAACCACTCACAAGCAAGACCACAATGGGGTCTTACATCTTCAGACATCGTTTTCGAAATGGTTGCTGAAGGAGGCATCACAAGAATGATTTTAATGTATGCAGATGCTTCACGTTTACCTGATAAAATTGGTCCTGTAAGAAGCACAAGACATTACTTCTTAGATTTAGCTGAGGGCTACGATGCAATTTTTACACACTTCGGTCAGAGCACTTATGCAAAACAGCAACTCCAGAGTCACGATATTGATAACATTAATGGCTATGTTGATGGTAGCTACTTCTCACGCGATAAGTCAAGAAACGTTGACTCAGAGCACACTGCTTACACTACAAAAGAATGGGTTACTAAGGCTATTGAAGATAAAGAGTACAGAACAACCCTTAAAGATGGCTACACAGATGCATTCCAGTTTAACATTGATGGCGACAAGGTTTTAAAAGATGGCTCTTGTGTTACTGCAACAGTTTCATTCTCAAGCGGTTACACCTACACTTTAGATTATGACAAGCAAGAAAACGTTTACTACTCTTCTTTAAATGGTAATCCATTTATGGATAGCAACGGAACACAGCAGAATTTCGAAAACATTGTTATTCTTTACACAAATATTTCTGCTATTGCTGGCGACACAAAGAACAGAGTTGATTTCGATTTAAGTGAAGGCGAAGGCAGATATATTTCTAACGGCTCTTATGAAGATATAAGTTGGAAAAAGGGCGACAGCACAGATATGTTAAAGCTCTATGACAGTGAGGGCGAAGAATTAAAGCTCAACACTGGTAGAACTTATATTGCTATTTGCGACGATAGCAGAGAAGCAAATAACACAATTTCATAAAAAATCTCCCCAACAAAGCGAGTTGTTTTGTTGGGGATTTGTTTTATAACCTTTCTTCATCTTTCTTTCGTTGCTTATTTGAATTAATAAAGAATGGAATACCAAAACCAAGAGAGCCACCTAAGAGAAGACCTCCTAAAAGGAATAACCACCACAAAGGGTTTTTCTTTTCTTTTTCTTCTTGCTTTTCGGCTTTTATAACCTTCTTTTCAATTTTAGTTTCAACGTCTTTTTTCAGTTCGAACTTTTCACCGAAAGAATCTTCGAAAGTTATAATAATTGTGCCTGTGGTTTTACCAATCATCTCAGAATCAACTCTTAAATTAGCACTTGCAGTTGCACTTTCCTGTGGAGCGATTTCTCCTACAAAGCTACTGCCACCTGAGTCAAGACCATCAATTTTAAAATCAACCTTGCAGTTATAAAGAGGAGCTTTACCAGTATTCATAAGATTTATATTTACTGTTACAGTATCTTCCTGAACAACCTTTACAGGTAGCTTTGCACCGTCAAACTCTAAAAGTGCGGGTTGCCTTACTTCGATTCTCAATGTATCATCTGCATTGTAGCCTGAACCGTTCTGGTCTTCGTAGTCACAAGTAAAACTTAATTTATGTTCACCTATAGTCGCAGTGTGGACTGCTTTTAATTCGACTGACCATGTGTAATATTTATTAGCACCAATTGAGTCAACGTACTTTGTGCCCATTCCCGTTGGTCTTATTTCGTCAGAATCCTCTGAAACAGAAAGCTTAATGTTACTTACTTGCTTTTTAGAATGCATATTCTTTAAGGTTATAGTAAGTATTTTGGTTTCTTCAGGACTTATAAATCCATCTTCTATTTCATAGCTTACTACCATAAGACGAGGTTGAGAGTTATCTTCTGTGACTTCTTCTACCTCTTCTTTTTCAACAACAGGAGCAGTTTTTTCTGTTGTAGATTCCGCTTTCTGAGTAGTGGGTTCTGTGACTGCTTCTGTTGGTTTTTCAGCAGGTACTGTAATATTACTCTGTGTTACTGCCTCGGTTATTACCAAAGAATCTTCTGCAGCAACACAAGGGAGCACAAGAAGTGAAAGACATATTAAAAATATTAAAATTCGTTTCATATTTTACAACTCCCTGATGTTTTCTACTATGCTGTTTTTTGTAATCGATTTTATTTTGATTTTTAGATTTATATATGAAGTCAATGCTAAAACAACAAGCATTAAAATCATTGGTAATACAGTAATTGTAGTACTTTCTCCTGTAAAAAGTCTGCCAACTATAGAGTTAGTACACAAATAAAACATAAAGCCTATACCAAAGCCTAAAAGTAAAATATAACGTATTTGTGTAACAAAAGACGACACAAGTTCTTTTTCAGAAGCACCAACAGCACGAAGTGTGCCCAACGCTTTTTTACCATCACGAATTTGTGCACTTATAGAGTTATTTACAAGTGAAATTGAAACACAAAGGAAAACGAGAATAAATGAAGCAATAGAAGTAATCCAGTTAATTTTTTCTTGTTTTTCGGCTTCGTGAACTGCAAAAACAGAAAGAATATCTTTACCTGGGAATATACTTGAAAGCTCTGTTTCCATCATTTCATCAATTTCTAAAGTACATTCTTCATTTAATACTACTTCTAATTGTTCGTAATTAAATTTTGTACTGAATGTATCAAATCCTTCAAGCGTTGTATATATTCCGAAATAACCATGTGAACTTTTTTTGCCGATAATAGCACCAATTTTAACTTCTTTATCTTCTCTTGTTATATTACCCTTACCGTCATCACAAATAAGTGAAAGTTTTAACGTGTCGCCAACCTTAAATGGATTTTCTGCTGTAGCGATTAAGTTATTTTTTATATCAATCTTCATATCGTCATCAAGTTCTGCATTTTCTGATAAATTATAAATACCTGCAGAATAACCACCATAAGAATTTGGTTCAAAAATAAACCCTATTTTTTCTGGTGCATAAATAATTACTTCTTCACCTGAGTTTAATTTATCAATATTTATTTCGCCATCAATTAAATTATCTTCTGTTATTTCGTTAGTAGCAAAAAGTTCTGGACTTTGCCCCGTGATTTCAATATTAAAAAGTTCTTCGTTTTCCTTGAATTTTGCGACATCTTTAGTGTAGATGTAATCCTGGTTAGGTCCAGCTTGAAAATACTCTTTAACAGTTTCCTGTGATAATTCAGGATGTTGGTATTCTTCATATTCACCGCTTACCACTACTAAATTATCATAATAAACATCGGCGGTATCTATATAACGCGAACTCACTCCGAAACGATTTGTATATTCATTCACTTGCAAATATTCAGGAACCTCACCCTCGAACACAATGTTAAATTTGGCAGTTTTTGTTCCCCAGACATCTGTTACCTGTGGTATTTCAAGTGTTTCATATTTTTTATTTTCGTTTAAAGGTTGTTCAATATTATGATAGCTTAAATCATTAATGAAACCATTTGCTGAACCAATGCCCCCTTGGTTTCGGACTTGGTAATCAACATCATAGTAATCGTATGAATAGTCAATTATAATGTCAAGGCAAGATATTGCCCAACCCGAAACTATAACTGAACAAGCAATCACTGAAGCAATAGCACAACTTTTACCTTTAGAAAAAATGAGTTTTCTTTTAGCAAGGTGCTTTGAAACAACGAAAGATTTTTCTGATTTGATTTTTTTATTCTTCATCTTTCGCATCATTTCAATATTTCTTATAGCCTGCATTGGTGAAAGTCTTGAAACGCTGAAAAGTGGAATAATTGCTGAAAGCATAACACAAGCAACACCTAACAATGCACCGAATATAAGAACTGTGAAATTAGGCTTAAATATAAAATTTTCACCCATTATTTTTGCAAAAAGCTTAACTGCACCAAAAGAAACAGCAACGCTTAAAGGTGTTGTAAAAAGGCAAATTATAAATGCTTCTCGACCAAAAATTGAAATTAATTGTTTTCTTGTAGCACCAACAGCCTTTAACATACCAATCTGCTTTTTTCGTTCCTTTAAATTAGAGTTAAATGCATTAACTATGCCAAAACAAGACATAAACGCAAGTAAACACGAAAGGAAAATTATTGTAGCAATATCATAGGTTAGTTTTGTGTAACTGTCCGTCATAGAGTTTGCATGAAGGTCAGTGCTATCTAATCGGTCATCGTAAGAAATATTTGAAATATAACCGCCGGGAATCCATGTCTCATTAAAAAATGCAACTAATGCTTCTTTGCCACCAATTACTACCTGCGTGTTTTCCGCCACAAATGCGGCTGGTAGTTTCTGGGCTCTTTCTACAGTATTGCTACTAAAACGTTCAAAATTCAATTTTTTATCGTGAAGAATACCAACGAGTTTATAGGTAACTTCTTTTTCTTCTTCTAAAAACTCATCACCATTACAAACCAATGCTTTTAACGTGATTTCTTCACCGATTTCTGTATCAAGTCGCATTCTTTGAAGTGCACTTTTTTCAATAGCAATTTCGTTTTCTTTCTCTGGCATTCTGCCATCTAAAACAATCGGATAATAAAGTTCAGTTGCTTTTTCATCAAGCCAACCAATCATTGTACCATCAGAAAAATCTTCTTTTTCATTCCAAGCATAAGAAATAATATGAGAGTAACCAATTTCACCAACAACAGAACCATCTTCGGTTCCTTTATTTAATTCGTAGTTCTGTGCGTTAGTGATAATTGTCGTTTGCTTACCAAGTTTTCTATATTGCATTTCTTGTCTTGAAGACTGCAAACACGAAACGAAAAAAGGAACACCCGAAGAAAATATCATTGCTAAAACGATGCCTATAATCATAAGAGCGTAACTCTTTTTACGATTTTTAAGAGTGCTCATAGCAAGGGAGTTATAAGTAAGCTTTTTCTTTTTCATAATTTCACCATCTTCCCATAAAGAATAAAGTATAAATTTTGCGAAGCTCATTACGCATTCCGAACTCCGAATTCCGCATTATTTTATAACTCCCTTATGTTTTCAACTATACTGTGTTTCATTTCTTTTTTTACTTTTAAATAAACATTAAGAACACAGAAAACAATTAGCAAGACTATTCCTATAAGAGTCTGCCAGAACGTTATAATGTAATCATCCTGTGTCTGACCATAGCTTATAATAATCAGAGTATAAATACCGAAGAATAAGCCAAAAGCACCAGCACCGGTAAGTGTACCAACACCTAAAACAGAAAGCACCTGACGAATGTATGAAGAAGAAATTTCTTTACTGGAAGCACCAACAGCACGTAGTGTGCCAATTTCTTTTTTACTTTCTCTTATTCTTGCGGTAAGTGCATTGTTAATCATACTGCCACACATTGTAAAGAGTAAAATTACAACAGCCGTTATTATAATGTACATTGTTTTCACTGTAAGTGTGTTATCTTTTTCTCTTTCGTACAATGATTCAACCATTGCATCTTTACCTGCAAAAATCCTGTCAAAAAGACTTGTCATTTCTTTATTCACTTCTTCGGTACATTCAGTGTTAAGGTCCACTTCAATGTACTCGTAAGGCACATTTTTTGTAAAAGTGTTTAAGCCATCAACTGTAGTTATAAGACAAGGGTTACAATGCCCGTTAAACAATGTTATAAGTAAACCTGAATACTCGTAAATAATTGCACCAACAGTAACTTCTTTTTCTATTTTTTCGTGGTCAAAGTCTTCTTTTGTTACAGTTGCTTCTGCTCCTGTCCCTTCTGCCCCATAATCTATAGGTTCTTCGCCAGTATTTGAAATTATCCAGCCTAATTTAATTTTGTCGCCAACCTTAAATTCATTTGTTAATTCTGCTGTTTTTAATATAGTTATTTCTTCATCGGGCACATCAGCAGATTTTGAATTCACGTTAAGGTCAGAAAAACTATATTCACCTTCAAAAGTGTAGTAATCTGTATTAAGTTCTAATGTTTTAGGTAAAACTAAAATTACTTCTTCACCAGAGTTTAATTTATCTATATTTATTTTACCTTCTAAAACAGTTCCGCTTTCATTTTTGAAATGCTCTTCTGGTAAACCGATAAAATCTAACGGCAGTATTGGGGAAGTGATATTTGCTTTTTCAATAACCGCTGTATTTTCTATAGGTATTTCTTGATATTTTTCGTAGTTTTCTTTTGTTATTTTTACTCCATCAACAGAAGCAGGGTAAACGCCTGTTACATAATTACAAAGTTTTAAATAATCTGTAAGTTCTTCTACTTCAATATATCCGTTAGTTTCTTTTCTTCCCTGAATGTTTTCTACAAAACTATTTGAAAGAATTTCCTGAACTTCGTTTTCAGAAATTCCAAGACGAATCCAATCGTAATTAGCGATTCTTCTTGAACCATATTCCATATAAGAAGTAACTTCATAATCTGCATTAAGTGACGTGTTTTGTTTTTCAATTCCCCCAGCTAAAGAAAAACCAAAAAGTGAACCAAAAACTGCAATAGCAAGAATTACACTTGTTAAAACTTGTTTACTCTTATAAAGTTTAATATTTCTTGTAGCTAAAAGTTTCGGAGTATCAAATTCTTTTTGAGTTTTTATTTTTTTAGTTTTAATTTTTCTGTTAAGACTGATATTTCTTATAGCCTGCATTGGTGTAATTCTTGAAGCAGAAAACAAAGGAATAAATGATGAGAGTGTAACGATTAAAACACTTATTACGGCACTTAAAGGTAACACCCACCAGCTTGGTTTAAACACAAAGTTTTCACCAAATGTGCCGACACTTAAAGTAACCGCTAAAACAGAAATTAAAATACTTACAGGAGTGCTTATAAGACATAAAATAAATGTCTCTTTTCCATAAATTTTTATAATCTGTCGTTTTGTAGCACCGACACTTCTTAAAAGACCTATTTGTTTCTTTCGCTCTTTTAAGTTAGTTGAAAATGCATTGACTATACCAATATTTGCGGCAATTGATAAAACTGCAACAAATACAAGAATAAGTAAATATGGGGCATTCATACCAAAGGTATCTGCTACGGTGTACATAATTTCATAACCGCCAGTAGTGTACCAACCCATACCATCGTTATTAGCACCATAATAACTTTTTCTCAAAGGTCTTGTTAATCCAATATAATCTTGCATAAGTGCATCAGAATTATCTAAAACAAAACAATGCAACGCTTCTTTGCCGCCGATTTCCACTTCGGTGTTATCCATAACAAAGGCGGCAGGAATGCGAATATCTGTTACCCAACTTTGCTTTTCTATGTTTGAGCGTTTATCATTTAAAATACCTACAAGAGTATATTCTTTTTTTATTGCTTTTTCTTTTTGTTGGTCTGCATCCTGAACATAAAAATCAAACGTGATTTTATCATTTAATTTGCAATCGATACCGAGTCTTGTTAAAGCACTTTTTTCAATTGCTATTTCATTTTCTGCAGTAGGCATTCTGCCTTCAATAATGCTTTGATAATAAAGCTCTTTTGCGTTATCATCTAACCACGCTACATAAGAGCCTATACTCGTTTCGCCATCTTCCAAAGTAAGCTTTCCTACAATATGTGCATAGCCGTGCATTTCTGTTGTTTCGTTTAGATATTTCTCAATTTCATCACTGGTTACAGTATTAATCATAATTTCTGACTGCTTACCATAAAGGAAATTATGTGTTTCTAAAGCTGAGCTTATAGCACTTGAAACAAAAAATGTAAAGCTCGACGAAAGCGTCATAGAAAGAATTATTCCGATAATAAGAAGTGTGTATTGCTTCTTGCGGTTTTTTAAGTTTCCTAATGCAAGGGAGTTATAAGTAAGCTTTTTCTTTTTCATATTATTCACCTAGAGTGAGTGTATTCGAACCAAATATGCCTTAAATGTCCGATTTCCCTCACCTTTTGTATTTTTTTGTCTTGATATACGCCAGTATACCTTCGTAAATGTAATCCAAAATGCACATAAACTCGGACATTTCAGGTTCTGCGAAGTTTAATACTTGGCAATTTTTTCTGTAACAAGGCAAAACTCGCAGGAATACTGACGTATTTCAAGAGTTTTAACGATGTTACAGGGAAAAGTGACTGTATTAAACCATATCTGGTTCGAACACACTCACTCTACTTATTCAGCATTATTTTTACTGTCTTTAATTACTGCACCGTCTTCGATAGTAATAACTCTGTCTGCCTGCTCGGCAACATTTAAGTCGTGAGTTACAAGAATGAGTGTTACACCTAATTCTTTGCTTACATATTTAAGGAGCGAAAGTACCTCTCTACCACTTTTACCGTCAAGGTTACCGGTTGGCTCATCGGCAAAAAGAATTGTTGGTTTGTTAGCTAAAGCACGTGCTATTGCAATTCTTTGTTGCTGACCACCTGAAAGGGCAGAGGGGAGGTGAGAGAGTCTGTCTTCAATTCCTAAAATATCTATAATCTTTTTAAGGTATTCTTCGTCCGGCTTTTTCTTATCGAGCATAATAGGTAAAAGAATATTTTCATAGCCTGTTAATTCCTCAACCAAGTTATAAGCCTGAAAAACAAAACCAAAACGTCTTCTTCTTAAAATAGAAAGCTGGTTATCGTTATAGCTTTTTAAACTCTCATTATTATAAATAACCTCGCCATTTGTAGCATTCTCAAGGCTACTGAGGCAATGTAAAAATGTAGATTTACCAGAACCAGAAGGGCCGGTAATTGCTACAAATTCACCTTTTTCAAAGCTTACTGTAACGTCGTTTAAAGCGACTACTACATTTTCACCGCTTAAATATTCCTTTGTTAAATTTTTACATTCAATAATACTCATAAAAATTCTCCTTATAATTTACTGTAAATCTATTGTAAAACACTAACATTAAATTTAAGTGACTTTAATCTTACATTTTCGTAAGATTAAAGCCACTTTCTTAATTTTTAATAAGTTACATACCCATCTAAATGTGGAAAGCACATAATAATATTAAGACCTTTTTCTGTGTTTTCTGCACTTATAGTTCCGTGGTGCTTTTCAACAATTGCCTTTGTAATTGCAAGACCAATACCTGCACTTTGAGGCTTTGCATTTTTAGTTCTGTGAAAGCGGTTAAAAATTTTAGGAATTTCTTGCGTTTCAACTCCACCGCCATTGTCAGAAACAGTTACAATAGTTGACTGTTCACTATCTTCAATTATAACGTCAATTTTTCCATCATCTTTAGTATGCTCACACGCATTTTTAATTACGTTACCAATCGCTTCAAACAGCCACGATTTATCGCAACGCATTTTACTGCTACCTGTAACAGTGAATTCCTTCTCTGCAAAAATCGGCTTAAAGTCAGTTATAATGCTACTAACAATTTCTCTTACCTCACAAGTTGCAAAATCCATTGTGTAAGCATCAGTTTTAATCTTTTCAAGGTGCAAGAGCTTCCCAATTAACTCTTCCATTTTTTCAATCAGCTGTAATTCTTTTTCTGTATGGTCAGTTGGATTTAATTCGTTATCCATTTCGATATATAGTTTAAGCCCAGCAATAGGGGTTTTAAACTGATGAGAAATATCTGCAATAAAATCTGAATTTCTTTGTGTTTCTGCTTTAGTATTATGCTTTTGTAATTCTAAAGCATTCTCTAAATCGCAAACTGCATTTTGTAATGATGAAAAATTATTATCCTCTGTACTGAATTTTGTTAACTCTCCATTTTCTAAATACTTTTCTATACTCTCAGTCAAAGCATTTATTTGCTTTTTAGTTTTTATTGATTTTATAGTGAACGTTAAAATCAAAAGGCACAGCACGGCTATAATGCAGATTAAAATAATTTCAAGAGTTGTCATTTTAATTCTCCCATCTGTAGCCGATACCACGAACTGTTTTAATATGCTCTGCGCCGATTTTTTCACGAAGTCTGCTTATGTGAACAGAGAGTGTGTTGTCATCAATAAAAGCTCCGTCACTGTCCCATATATTTTCTAAAAGCACACTTCTTGTGACTATAACACCGTTGTTACGCACAAGTGTAGAAAGAATCTGAAATTCAATAGGCGTTACAAAAACAGTATGCCCTTTACACTTTACGGTCATATTGCTTATATCTATTGTAATATCACTTGAGTTAAGAATTGTGTTATTGCTTCGCCTTAAAATTGCTCTTATTCTTGAAAGTAGCTCAAGTAATTTAAAAGGCTTTGTAACGTAATCATCTGCACCTGAGTCAAGTCCACGAACAATCTGAACCTCATCATCACAGGCGGTAAGAAAAAGTATTGGCACATTCTTGTTAAGCGACCTGAAAAGTGTGCAAAGGTCAAACCCGTTGCCATCTGGGAGCATAACGTCAAGAATTAAAAGGTCAGGGCTTTCTTTTACAAGCTCTGACTTTGCAGTTTTGCAATCTTCTGCTGTAAAAACAGAATACCCCTCTTTTTTTAACGCTTCTTTTATTCCGTCACGAAGAAATATATCATCCTCAACCAAAAGTATTTTTGCTGACATTACATTACCACCTTTACTTACTCTAAATGATAACATAGAGTGGCTACAAAATCAAATTAAGATTTCGTAAGAAAAGAAAAACACTCACAAAGTGCTTTAACACTTTGTGAGTGATTACTTTATCAATCAAGTGCGTCTGCAATGCCACCTAAAAGTGAACCTAAAGCACCCGCAGTTTTTGAACCTGCAGAAGCCGGAGCAGATGGTGCTGTACTTGACACAGGGAAACCACCGATTGTACTATCCACAGGAGCAAGAAGCACCTTACCTGTACCACGGTAAACATTAACAAAGCCTTCCCCAGATGCAGCAGAACCTACAAGAGTTTTGCCTGAGCGTTCAACTGTAAAGTTTAATGAATCACTCCACGCAATTGCAAAACTGCCGTCAACTTTAAGAACATCATTTTCTAATGTAATCTCAATAAGTTCTTCTTGTGGACAACGACATTCGAGAACTGCAACACCATTACCCTGAAGTGCTAAGTTAAACAACCCTTCTCCACCGAGAACTGCAGAAGAAACATTAGAACGCGCAACTAATTTTTGTTTTATTGAAGCATCACAAGCTAAAAACAAACCATCATCAAGAACAACTTTACCATTCCAGTCAGATGTATCAATTAAAACTATGTGTCTGTATGTAGGCTCTAAAACTAAAGTACCATCTCCTATATATTCAGGTTTAATAGCACTTTCGCCCGTAACCTTACCTTTAACAAGCTTACCTATAAAGTCCCCTGCACCCTTAACACCTGTTGTTGCATTAACATTACCAACAGTCCATTGCATAGCACCAGCCTGGCAAGTAATACCATTTGATTTTGAAAGGTCACATATAACCTGTCTTTTTCTGATGTTCATTTCATCGCAAAAATAAGCAGTCATTGCAGTAGATGGAGAAACACTTAAATCTCTTTTGTACTGAATGACCTGAAAAGGTCCTTTTTCTGCGATAATGGTAACATCATCATTGTTTGTAAAATTGCTGATTTTGTACATTTTAAAACACCCCAAAATAAAGATTTATTATCATTCAGACGATTTATCTGAAACAATAAACTATTAAATCTTATAAATTTATTATATACAAAGCAAATTTTACTGTCAATAAAAACATTTTAATTTCTATTGACACATTATTGAATTCTCGTTAAAATTATCGTTGTAGTAACATAATTCCACGATTAGTGGAGAAAATCCACGTTTAGTGAGTTGTGTTTTTTGTCTATTTATAGGAGAATTTAATTACAGATTAGCGTTAAATCTGCAGTTTTTAAAAGGAGAACCATTACTTATGGAGAAAAAGACAATGGGTGCTTTTCTTGCCGCATTAAGAAAAGCAAACGGCTACACTCAGCAAGAAGTAGCTGACAAATTGAACGTATCTAATAAAACGGTAAGTAAATGGGAATGTGACGATGGTTGCCCTGAAATTATGATGTTACCCGTAATTGCAGAACTCTATTCTGTTACTGTTGATGAAATTTTAAAGGGCGAAAGAATTACAAAAACAGAACCCCAGATAAAACCCGAAAGTACCGAAAAAAGAGAAAAATATTTAGTAGAAAGAGCATTAACTAAAAACAAAA
>SVOI01000091.1 GCA_015066465.1 Oscillospiraceae bacterium | reverse complement strand
CACAATAGTTGCATTTAAAATTAAAAAACTCTGCACCGGCAATAAGTTTGCCGTTATCAAACGTGGCAATAACAGGCATTTCTACACTTGTGTCTTCATTTTCATTGAATTTCCATATAAATGATGCGGCAGATATTTTGAGATAATCTATTGCTTCTTCGGGTTTTATAAATCTTACTTCCATAAACTTTCTCCTTATAGAAATATATTTTCATTATACCATTCTTTGTAAAAAATTCAATAATTTAATTTCTCTATTTACTTTTTTCTTCTCTTTGATATAATAAAAAATGAATTATCTCTATACAGGAGGAAAATTTATGTCAAAATTAAGAATTGCAATTATTGGTAATGGTGGTATTTGCCAGGGAAGTCACATTGAGAATTATTGTGAAGATGAAAGAGTAGAGGTTGTGGCTTTCTGCGATATTATTGAAGAAAGAGCAGTTGCATTAAAAAATGAATATTACCCTGATGCAGCGGTATATACCGACTATAAAGAGCTTCTTAAAGATGAAAGCATTGATGCGGTTGATATTTGTACGCCTAACTATCTTCATTCTATAATTGCCGTTGATGCATTTAAAGCGGGCAAACACGTGTTATGCGAAAAGCCAGATGCTATTGATGTAACTGAGGTTCTTAAAATGAAAAATGCTGCAGACGAAGCTGGTAAGGTGCTTATGGTTATAAGAAATAACCGCTTCGTTACTGCTTCACAATATGCAAAGAAATTTGTAGAAGCTGGAAGAATGGGCGAAATTTATTGTGGCAGATGCGGTTGGCAAAGACGTCGTGGAATCCCAGGTAAAGGTGGCTGGTTCACAACTAAAGCACAGTCTGGCGGCGGTCCACTTATTGACCTTGGCGTTCATATGATAGACCTTGCAATATGGCTTATGGGCAACCCTACACCAGTCGCAGTCAGTGCAAATACATATACAAAATTTGCTGACAACGACACAAGCGACTCCGAAAATTCAAAATTCGGCGATAAAAATGCAGAAGGTACGTTTGACGTAGAAGACCTTGCTATGGGTATGATTCGCTTTGATAACGGTGCAGTTCTTCAGATTGAATTCAGTTGGGCATCAAACATCAAAGAAGAAAATCGTTTTGTTGAACTCAGGGGAACAAAAGCAGGTCTTAAATGGAAAGAAAACGAAGTTGAATTCTTTACAGAAGAAGATGGTCAACTTTTAGATATTATTCCAAGTGGCAACGTAGATACAAATGGTCATAAGAAAAATATCCGTAACTTCATAGACGTGCTCGTAGATGGTGCAGAGCCTGTTTTCAAGCCTTCTCAGGGTGTAGATATGATAAAAATTCTTTGTGCAATTTATGAATCTGCTGAAAAAGGTAAAGAAATTGTTCTTTAATTCATTGACAATATTACATATTATGGTATAATATTCTTTGATTATATAGGGAGGGGTTCTATGAAAAGAAATATTTTCAAAATAATATCTCTTGTATTGGTACTTTCATTAGTTTTCAGCATTGTGCAACTTTCTGTTAGTGCCGCTACAACTACTTACAAAATTACAAACCCTTATGAAAGTGTAATGCATCTTCTTGGTAATGATAGCAATCACTACAAAACAAACCTTCACACTCACTCAACTTACAGTGATGCGACTATTCCTTTAACTGAAATGGTTAAAGAACACTATAGCCAGGATTTTGACATTCTTGGTCTTGCAGACCACGGTGTTATTGGTAAGGAGTGGGATGAACAACCAACTCTTATTCCTCTTTATCAATACAATCCTTTAATCGGTAATAAACAAGCTCACTTTACAACTGAAGAATATGAATCTATTGTTAATGGTACATATTCTGATGGCACAACACGTACTAAATCTACTGGTTTACAGTGTCTTACAGGTGCTATTGAGGGTAATATGCTTGTTTTACAAAAGAACCACGTAAATGGTTACTTTATGAATGATGACAGAACTGAGGGCTACCTTGGTGATGAGGGCGATTTTACTACAGTTATCAGTATGATTGAAGAAGCAGGCGGTATTTCACACATTAACCATCCTGGTGACTGGCTCAGCTCTGCAAATGGCGAGCTTGTTTACGATGAAGAGGGCAACGTTATGCTCACACCTAACGGTGACGAAATGACAGTTGGTTATCAGATTGCAACTGACCCTGGTAATGTTCAGTTCTTTGCGAATCCTTTACGTCTTTATAAATCTTGCCTTGGTATTGAGGTTTACAATGCTTTTGACCGTCCAACAAGAAGTGACCGTGTTCTTTGGGATGAACTTCTTAAAGTAATTATACCAGAAGGCAGAAACGTTTGGGGCTTTGCTAACAACGATGCCCACACTTATGAAGACGTTGACACTTGCTTTATGGATTTCATTTTACCAGAATATTCTCAAGCTAACGTACGTACAGCTATGGAAAACGGCACATTTTTTGCAGTTTCCAGATATGATTGGGGCGACAGAATCGGTACAACTATGGAATACCCTACAGTTACAAGTATAGCAGTTGACGATGTTAATGATACTATTACAATCGTTGGTAAAAACACAGATACTATAAAATGGATTGCAGATGGCGTTATAATTCAGACAGATGAAATTTCTGTAAATGGTGTATGTATGTCAACAATCAAGCTTCAGAATCATTCTGATGATATAAGCTGTTACGTTCGTGCAGAGCTTAACGGTGCAGGTGGCACAACACTTACACAGGCATTTGTTTGTGATGATGGCAATATGGATGATCTCATTAACAGAACAGATAAAATGAATCTTCCACCACTTGACTTTGTTACTGTTTTCCGTAGAATACTCAAAACAATCTATAGCGTGTTTACTGGTGTTGTTGTACCAGAAATAAGTGAATAAGAATATTTTATAATAAAACAGGTGACTTGAATCAGAGATTCGAGTCACCTGTTTTTAGTGTAAAATTTTATTTGGCGTTCAGTCAGAAATTCTTTTTCATAAAATCAATTCTCTCTTTAAGTGCCTTTTTGGTTTCTGTTGCATTCTGAACAATATCAAAACCTTAGTCATAGGCTTTATGCGTTCAGAAAGTGTTGAATTCCACATAGCCATAATAAATACTTCTCCAAATTCCAATTTATCTAACTAACTCTCTGAAAACCCTTGATTTTACTGGATTTTTCAGCAGTTTCATACTCATATTTAATGTATTTTCCCTTGTTTTTGCCCTTATGAGCGAAAACAAGGGAAAGT
>SVOI01000049.1 GCA_015066465.1 Oscillospiraceae bacterium | reverse complement strand
TCGGTTCATTAAGAGAGTTAACTGCCAAAATAGGCACAAGAACACGTAACGCTATTATGGGTGGAGCGTTAAACAAAATTTCTTCTTTAGGAATTAAAGACAGAACTTCAGATTTAGATTGGTTAAGCTATAACAAGATGAATGTTGAAGATTATAAAAACGACCCTCTCTGTGGAATTGAACTTACAGTTGCGGGTATGAGAGATTTAGGCTCTATAGCACTTCTTGCGAGTGATAAGTTGTGGCCTGCATCAGTAAGAGTCGGTCTTCCAATTCTCATAATATCTGGTGCAGATGACCCTATTGGTATGGGTGGTAGAGGTCCAGTCGCTTGTGCTGACAGCTTAATCGCTTACGGTCACGAGCCAGAAGTGATTGTTTACCCAGGTATGCGCCACGAAATTTTAAACGAAGATGATAACGAAAAGGTTTACCTTGATATTTTAGGCTTCCTTAACACCGCATCATTCTGAAAGGTAGTTAAATAGTTTGCAGGAAAATAAGTTTTTTATATCCGCAGAAGAAATGGCGGAGCAAAATGAATATAAGAAAAAAGTAAAGAATATTGTTAAATCACGATTTGAGGGTAAAACACCCAAAGCGTTTGTTCACACTTACGGCTGTCAGGGTAACGTTGCTGATAGTGAGCACATTAAAGGTCAGCTTATAGAAATGGGCTACGTTATGACCGAAACCTTAGAAGAAGCAGATATTATAATTTATAACACCTGTGCAATACGTGAACACGCTGAAGACAGAGTTTTTGGTAACGTAGGCGCCTTAAAGACTTTAAAGAAGAATAATAAAAATCTTGTGATTGGTCTTTGTGGGTGTATGATGCAACAAGAACACGTTGCTGAAAAAATCAAAAACAGTTACCCTTATGTAAATCTTGTTTTCGGTACTCACGCTCTTCATAAATTACCAGAATTACTTTTTAGAGTGTTCAAAACCAAGAAAAGAGTTTTCTCTACAGAAGAAAGTGATGGCGTAATTGCAGAAGGTATGCCAAACGAACGTGACAGTGGCGAAAATGCATGGCTTCCGATTATGTATGGCTGTGACAATTACTGTTCATATTGTGTTGTGCCTTACGTAAGAGGCAGAGAGAGAAGCCGTGAAGCAGACGTCGTTTTAAAAGAAGCAGAAAGCTTAATAAATGAGGGCTATAAAAAAATCACTCTTTTAGGTCAGAACGTTAATTCTTACGGTAAGAGTTTAGAAAATGGAATTAACTTTTCTGAGCTTATAAGAAGGCTCGATAAAATTGAGGTTGATTATACGTTCGATTTTATGACCTCTCATCCTAAAGATTGCACAAAAGAGCTTATTGACGTTTTAGCTTCTTCAAAGCATTTCTGTGGTCATTTACATTTACCTGTTCAATCAGGGAATAATAGAATTCTTAAAGAAATGAACAGAAAATATACAAGAGAGCATTATCTTGATTTAGTAAATTACGCTAAAGAAAAAATTCCTAATGTAGATATAACCACCGATATTATCGTCGGCTTCCCTGGTGAAACCTACGAAGAATTTTTAGATACAGTTTCTCTTATAAAAGAAGTAAAATATGGCTCAATGTTCACTTTCATCTATTCAAAGCGTAAAGGAACAAAGGCAGCTTCTTTAGAAGACCCAGTTTCAAAAGAAGAAAAAACAAAATGGTTTATGGAGCTTTTAAAGGTTCAAGAAGAAATTACGAAAGAATAACAACCTCTCTTGCGAAGAGAGGGGGACCACGCGTAAGCGTGGTGGAGAGTTCTAACGAAAGTGTATTATTAAATCATTTACCTTATTGTAAACAATGTTTCATTGTGAAATTTTTTATAAAAGAAAGGAAGTATAACAATGAGTGTTATCGAACTTACAAGACAATTAGGTGCAGCAATACAAGCTGACGAACGCTACAAGGCTTTTGACGAAGCTAAAAAAGCAAATGACAATGACAAGGAATTAAACGACCTTATCGGTAAAATCAACCTTGTTCAGATGAATTATCAACAAGAGGCTTCAAAAGGCGATGAAGCAGACGAAAGCAAGATGGAAGCTTATGGCAAAGAATTCGAAGAACTTTATCGTGCAGTTATGCTTAACGGCAATATGGTTAAGTTTGAAGCAGCAAAAACTGCTATTGACGATATGATGAACGAAATTATGGGTATTCTTGCTCTTTGCATTGATGGACAAGACCCAGCAACTTGCGAACCAGCTCACGAGCATTCTTGTGGCGGTAGCTGTGAAAGCTGCGGCGGTTGCCACTAATCTTTTAAAAACATTTTAGAAATCAAGCGTTGTTGAGGTGTACTATGGCTGGTCTTTCTCCGATGATGGAGCAATATTTTCAGATAAAACAGAATTATGCTGATACTCTGTTATTCTTCAGGTTAGGCGACTTTTATGAAATGTTCTTTGAAGATGCTAAAATTGCATCTAAAGAGCTCGAATTGGTCCTCACCGGTAGAGACTGCGGTCAGGAGGAGAGGGCACCAATGTGTGGTGTGCCTTTCCACAGCGCTGACAGTTACATAGCAAAGCTTGTGTCACGTGGCTACAAGGTGGCGATTTGTGAACAGGTTGAAGACCCGGCAACTGCAAAAGGTATTGTAAAAAGAGACGTTGTAAGAATTGTAACACCTGGTACGGTTATTGAAAGCAGTATGTTAGATGAGGGTAAAAACAACTTCTTGGCATCTGTATACATTACCGATAAAGCCTGCGGTGCAGCATTTGTTGACGTGTCAACTGGTGAAGTTCACCTTGATTCATTTAATGATGGTTCAGATGCGGCACGTCTTATGAATCAGCTTGGTTGTTTCAATCCAAGTGAAGTGCTCCTTAACAAATACGCTTCTTCAATTAAAGAAGTTACAAAATTTTTAAATGACAGACTTTCTGCAAGAACACAAGTTTTAAGCGAAAGTGATTATGATGAAGCAATCTGTAAAGAAAAGGTTCTTTCTCATATCAGTGAAGAGTCTGAAGATTATGAGGAGTTCAACAGAAATAATGCGCTTCTTTTAGCATTCGGTTCAGCGCTCAATTATTTAGAGAATGCACAAAAAACAAAATTAGAAAACATAAGCGAAGTTGAATTTTTCGGTGCCGATAAATTTTTAAGTCTTGATTTAACCGCAAGAAGAAATTTAGAGTTAACCGAAACACAAATTCGTCGTGAGAAAAAGGGCAGTCTTTTATGGGTATTAGACCATACAAAAACTGCAATGGGTAAAAGACTTATAAGAAACTGGGTAGAACAACCTTTACTTAGTTTTTCGTTAATTTCTGCAAGACAGAATGCCGTAGAAGAATTAGTTAACGACACAATTCTTTTAGATACTGAAATGTCACTTCTTTCAGATATGTATGACTTAGAAAGAATTATGACACGAATTGTTTACGGCACAGCAAATGCAAAAGAACTTCGTACCTTGAGCCTTACTATTGATAAATTACAAGGCATAAAGTCATCTTTAAAAGGTGTTAAATCAAAAATGCTTAATGAAATTTATGATGAAATTGATTTATTGGAAGATATCAATTCACTCATAAATGCTTCAATAGTTGATGAGCCACCACTCACAGTAAGAGAGGGTGGAATGATAAGAAAAGGCTATAACGAAGAGCTTGATTCTCTTCACGATATCGTTTCGAACGGCAAAGGCTATTTAACAGCTGTTGAACAGTCAGAGCAAGAGAAAACAGGTATCAAAAAACTTAAAATAGGCTATAACCGAGTATTCGGATATTATATAGAGGTTACTAATTCATTTAAAGATTTAGTACCAGAGCATTACATAAGAAAACAAACTCTCGCAAATTGCGAAAGATATATTACACAAGAGTTAAAAGAACTCGAATCAAAGGTTTTAGGGGCACAAGAAAGAATTGTGAGAATTGAGTTTGAATTATTCTCACAAATACGCTCAAAAATTGCCGATGAATTAGAAAGAGTTCGTGTAACAGGTAAAGCAGTAGCAAGGCTTGATGTTCTTTGCTCACTCGCTTACACAGCGGTTACAAATAACTACGTAAGACCAACAGTTGATACGTCAGACGACGTTATTATAAAAGACGGTAGACATCCGGTTGTTGAGCTTATGTTGGGTGGTGCACCATTCGTTCCTAATGACACACACTTAGATTGTGGCGATTACAGAAGTGCAATTATAACTGGTCCTAATATGGCTGGTAAATCTACATATATGCGACAGGTTGCTTTAATTGTGTTAATGGCTCAAATCGGTAGCTTTGTTCCAGCTTCAAGTGCTAAAATCGGTATTGTAGATAAGATTTTCACAAGAGTAGGCGCATCTGACGATTTATCACAAGGTCAGTCGACATTTATGCTTGAAATGACCGAGGTTGCAGATATTTTAAAGAATGCAACAAGCAAGAGTCTTATTGTATTTGATGAAATTGGTCGTGGTACTTCTACCTTTGATGGTATGAGTATTGCAAGAGCAGTTTTAGAATACACAGCAGATAAAAAGAAAATCGGTGCAAAAACTCTTTTTGCGACACACTATCACGAGTTGACAGAGCTTGAAAACACAGTTGATGGTGTAAAGAACTACAATACATCAGTTAAAAAACGTGGTGACGATATTACGTTCTTAAGAAGAATTGTAAAAGGTGCCGCAGATGGTAGCTATGGTGTTGAAGTTGCAAAATTAGCCGGTATCCCGAAAACTGTTGTTGAAAATGCAAAGGTTATTTTAAAATCGCTTGAAGAACAACAAAGAGTAAGCTTAGGTTCTGCACCAAAGGGAAAAATTCACGAAGAAGAGCCTGAAGAAATGCAGCTTTCATTTTCACAGAGTGGTAAAGAAAGCTTTATTGAAAAAGTAAAAAATATAGATGTGAATACACTTACACCTATTGAAGCATTAACCAAACTCTTCGAGCTTCAGAAGGAAGCAGAAAACATATAATCAATATATAAATAAAGCTATTACGAAAGGGGGCGTTCCAAATGCCAAGAATTAATGTGTTACCTAAAAATATTGCAGATTTAATTGCCGCTGGCGAAGTAGTAGAACGCCCATCCTCTGTAATAAAAGAATTTTTAGAAAACTCCATTGATGCTGGTGCTAAAAATGTCACTGTCGAAATAAAAAATGGTGGTAAAACCTACATAAGAGTAACCGATAATGGTTGCGGTATTGATAAAGAAGATGTAAGAAAAGCATTTTTAAGTCACGCTACAAGTAAAATCAGTTCTGCTGACGATTTAGATAATATTGGCACTCTTGGCTTCCGTGGTGAAGCGCTCGCCTCAGTTGCCGCAGTTTCTAAAATCGAACTTCTCACAAGAACAGAAAATGAAGAAGTTGGTACTTCTTATAAAATCTTCGGCGGTGAAGAACTTGAACTTACTGAAGCTGGTTGCCCTGTGGGTACAACGCTTATAGTAAGAGATTTGTTTTACAACATTCCTGCACGAATGAAGTTTTTGAAAAAAGACGTTCAGGAAGGTAACTACATCGCTTCAATTTTAGAGAATATTGCAGTATCTTACCCTGGGATTTCTTTTAAATTTATAAGAGATGGTAAGCTTAATTTTTCAACCCCTGGCGATGGTAATTTAAAATCAGCAATATATGCCGTGTTCGGCAAAGAATATACAGAAAGCTTACTTCCTGTTGAATACGAAGCGAATGGTATTTCTGTTACAGGGTTTACTGGTAAACCAACAAGTGGCAGAGGTAGCAGAAGTGGTCAGCACTTCTTTGTAAATGGCAGATTTATTAAAAGTCCTATGTGTATTACTGCACTTGAAACTGCTTATAAAAACTCAATTATGGTTGGCAAATTCCCACCATGTGTTATTTTTATAAATCTTCCTTTTTCTGCAGTTGACGTTAACGTTCATCCAGCAAAAACAGAGGTAAGATTTTTTGAAGAAAAGAAGATTTTTGATGCAGTTTATCAAGGTGCTTTAAACGCTCTCACCCAAGATACAAGACCTAAAGCATCGTTTTCAGTTGCAAAGGCGTTTATGCCTGAAGTGGTAAAAGGTGAGCAGTTAAAATTAAACGAAGCACCAGAAAAAGAAAAACAAGAAATAAAAATTGAACAAAAAAGTGAACCAAAGCAGGAAGTAAAATTCCAGATAAAAAAAGAAACTCCAGTTGAAACAATAAAGACAAGTTTAACTGCACCAAAACCAGAAACAGTTAAACCGAGTGAAATTAAATCAACACTCACTTTAAAATCAAACGAAGAAAAAACTATTGATTTTCTTGAAACTGAATATGTAAAACCGCAAGAAAAGAAACTCAATATTTCTATTATAAATTCTGTTGCTTCTTCAGTAGAGAAGGTTGAAAAGTTAGAAACAACACCTGTAATTGTTGAAGATGTTAAAGAAAAAGCTGTTGTTGTTGAAGAAGCAACAATTCCTGAATTCAGAATTATAGGTGAAGCGTTCAAGACATATATTTTCGTTGAATTAGAAAATAAGATGCTTATGATAGACAAGCACGCTGCCCACGAAAGAATATTGTTTGAAAAATTCAAATCGCAACCAACCTCTTTTCAGCAGATGCTTTTAGTTCCTGTTACAGTTACGTTATCGCCTGATGAATATAATGCAATACTTGAAAATAAAGAGTTGCTTTATAAAGCGGGTTATGATATAGAAGATTTTGGTGACAGATGTGTTAAAGTCAACGCTTGTCCCACAGAACTTGTAGATGAAGATATTGTTTCTATAACTATGGAATTAGCAAGTTATCTTTCTATGAATGGTAAAACAGTAATGCCTGAAAAGTTAGACTGGATTTATCATTCAATGGCTTGCAGAGCCGCAATTAAAGCGGGTAATACAACAACCGATTACGAGCTTCGTAAGTTCGTTGCGGAATTACTTTCAAGGGACGATATACGTTATTGTCCACACGGCAGACCTGTTATGGTTGAAGTAAGTAAGCGTGACCTTGAAAAGCAATTTAAAAGGATAGTTTAACTAATGGAAAAAACAAAGGTAATTGTTATTGTTGGTCCTACCGCTTCTGGTAAAACTGCTCTTGGTATTCATATAGCAAAGAGGTTTAATGGCGAAGTTGTTTCAGGTGACTCAATGCAGATTTACGAGAGTATGGATATTGCAACCGCCAAGCCTACAAAGGAAGAAATGGATGGCATTAAGCATCATTTAATCGGTTTTGTAAGTCCTGAAACAGAATACAGCGTGGCTTCCTTTTGTGAGGATGCTAAAAAGGCTGTAACAGAAATAACCAAAAAGGGTAAAGTTCCTGTAATTGTAGGTGGCACAGGTCTTTATATAGATTCTTTTATAAATAACACAACTTTTTTTGAAGATGCAAATTCAGAAAAAGTAAGAGCTGAGCTTTATAACGAGTTAAATGAATTCGGCATAGAAAAGCTTTATAATGAATTACTTTCAGTTGATAGCGAAGCAGCAAAGAAAATCCATCCTAATAATGAAGTAAAGGTTATAAGAGCGTTAGAAATATATCGCACGACTGGTAAGAATTTAACTGAGCAAAATAAACAGTCACATAAAAATGAGAGTGAATATGAACCTTTATATATTGGAATTTCTTATAAAGACAGAGAAAAACTCTATGAAAGAATAAACAAGCGTGTAGATATAATGTGTGACAATGGACTTTTAGAAGAGGCAAAAGAATTTTATAAAAAATATGCTTCAAAAACAGCAGTCAATGCAATAGGCTACAAAGAATTAAAGCCATTTTTAGAGGGTGAAAAAACTTTAGAAGAATGTATTGACCACTTAAAGCAATCAACAAGACGTTATGCAAAAAGGCAGTTAACGTGGTTTAATCGTAACGAAAAAATAAACTGGGTTTACCCCGATACTTATGAGGATATAAATTTACTTTATAGTGAAGCCGAAAGGTTAGCAGAAAAATTTTTGAAAGGAGAATGAAAATGCGTGACAGACGAGTAAGATTAGTTGCATTAGGACTTGTCGCAATTTTTATCCTTTCATATTTAATTTATCAGGTTGTTTTAATTTCAAAATCAGGAATTGAAACACAAATTGCAATAAACGAAACAGTTTATAAAACAATAAATACAAAATGCTTTGTTGTCCGCGATGAAGAATATATTGTGAATACCGCTAAAGGTACAACAATTTCGTTTGCAACAAATGCGGAGCGTGTTGCAAAAGGTGACACAATTTCAATGATTTTCAAAACAAATGAAGATGCAAATACATACTTAAGAGTATCTGAAATTACTAAAGAATTAGACCATTATAATACTTTAGCGGGTCAGGCAAATATTCAGACTGTTGATGTTTCTGCATTGAGCAAAAAAATAGAAGGTAAGCTTTCTGATTATCTCGATTGTCTTGACAAGGGTGAATTTCTGAACGCCTTAGAGCACGCTGAAAACTTTCAGAATTATGTTACAAGCCGTCAAATATCAACTGGTGAGGTTCTTAACTTAAATGAAAAGATTAATGAACTAAAACAAGAGCTTTCTACGCTTCAGGCAAAAGAAACTGCTTTCAGTGAGGTTAAAAGTGAAAGAGCAGGTTTCTATTTAATTGGTGCAGATGGCTACGAAAAAACAATCGATTTTAATAAAATTGACGAATTAACTTGTGAGGATGTTGAAAAAGCTATTAAATCAAAACCCAAAGAAGTAAAAGAAGAAGTAATAGGAAGAACAATGGGTAGCTTTGATTGGTATGTGCTTTGTTCAATAGATTCAGATGAAACAATAGATTTAGAAGATGGCGAAGAACTTTACTTGAATTTTCCTTATTCAGGTGTTGAAAAACTCAGAGGAACAATTTATAAGTTAGGTGACCGCACAGGTAATAAAACACTTGTTATAATTAAATGTAATTTAATGAATGAGTCTTTAGCGAATTTCAGAATTGAAGACGTACAGATAATTACAAAAGAATTTACAGGCTACAGAATTAAAAATTCTGCTATACGTAATGTAGATGGGCAGACTGGCGTTTACGTTGTAAGTGGTAATCTTATCGGCTTCAGAAAGGTTCATATTGCTTATAACGATGGTGAATATTCAATAGTAGATAATCCTGAGGGTGAATCAGGTTATATAAGACTTTACGACGAGGTCGTTACAAAGGGGGTTGAGTTATATGACAACAAGCTCGTTTGATGAAAAAAGATGCGAAAGCATATCTGAAAACATCAAACTGATACGTGAAAAAATCTCAGTCGCTGCAATTAAATCAGGCAGAAATTACGAAGATATAAAATTGATGGCTGTAACAAAAACAGTACCCGTAGAATATATAAATTATTCTATAGATAACTGTGGCATTGATTTGATAGGTGAAAATAAGGTTCAGGAATTTCTCTCTAAGAAAGATGAACTTCATCTTGATGGTGTAGAGAAACATCTTATAGGTCACCTTCAAACCAACAAAGTAAAAAAAATCGTACCACTTGTAGATATGATTCAATCTGTTGATAGTCTTCACTTGGCAGAGGAAATTTCAAAACAGGCACAAAATAACGGGCTTAATATGAAAATTCTTCTCGAGGTTAATATTGGTAGTGAAGAGAGTAAAACAGGCTTCGACAAAAGTAAGTTTTTTGAAGTGATGTCACAAATTTCCGAGTTGCCTATGCTAACTGTAAATGGTATAATGACAATACCACCTATATGTGACGACGAAAATGAATTAAGAAAGTATTTCACTACGATGTCACAATATTTTTATGATATTAAAGAAAAAAATTATAAAAACTTTAATATGGAAATTCTCTCAATGGGAATGTCGGGCGATTATACTCAAGCCATTGAGTGTGGTGCAAATTTGGTAAGAATTGGCTCTTTAATTTATGGAGCAAGAATTTATAAATAACTGTAACAATTACATTACGGAGGAATAAAAATGAACATTAAAAATTTATTTGACAAAATTATGGGCGAAGATGAATACGAAGGCTTTGAAGATGAAGAAATGGTAGAAGAGGATGTTGTACCTGCTTACCAGAATCAAAGACCTGCTCGTGAAGAAAGTTATCGTCAGGATTCAAGACAGAATATGAGAACTGGCAGAAGAATTCAACCATTAAGAGATGATGAAGAAGACCCATCTAAAATAGTTAATATTCACACAACAGCAAAATTACAGGTTGTTTTATCAAAACCTGAGAGATTTGAAAATGCAGTTGAAATTGCAGATAATCTCAATGAAAAAAGAACAGTTGTGCTTAATTTAGAGGGTACAAACCGTGATATTGCAAAAAGACTTATTGACTTCCTTTCAGGTGTTGCTTATGCCAACGGCGGTCAACTTAAAAGAGTTGCAAATAACACATTCATTATAACTCCTTATAATGTTGATATTTCAGGCGATTTAATAGATGAACTTGAAAATACAGGAATGTTTTTCTGATTTGATTTTACCAAAAGAAATAATGGAAGTGGGTAAAAAGTTATGATGACACCATCACAATTGAAAGAGTACGAATTTAAAACCGCAGGCAGAAATGCTTATAAAGCAGACGATGTTGATGATTTTTTTGCTGAAGTTGCGGCAAACTATACAAAGATGTTTCACGAAAATGGTGAGCTTGTAAGACGTGTAGGTCTTCTTGCTGACCGTCTTGAAAAATTCAAAAAAGAAGAAGAGGAAATCAAAAGTGCAGTGGTAAGTGCTCAACGTGCAGCAGATATCATTGTCAGAGATGCAAGAAACTCTGTTGCAGATGCAGAAAGCGAAGCAGAGGCAGTTTTAGCAGCGGCTAAAAGTGAAGCGGCTATGATTAAATCTGATGCAGAAAAACAGGCGATTGCTGACTCAGAACTCCTTCTTTCTATGACAAGAGACAAGGCTCAGGAGATTATCAAAAAGGCTAAAGAAGAAGCTGGTGAAATTTTACTTAAAGCAAATTCTACCGCTAAAGATGCTATGGGTGCCGCTACAAGAACAATGACAAGCGAATCACTTCATTTTGAAATGCTCAAAAAGGAAGTTGCTGAGTTCAAATCAAGCATTCTTAATCAATATAAATCTCATATCGAGCTTATAACAAGACTACCTGATTTAGCTGAAGAAGAAGCTAAAAAACAAGAAGGCGACAAGCCTACAGTTAACGATGAGAAAAATCAGGCTATTGAAGAAGCAATAAACGAGATTAACGAAACAGGCGAAACAGAAGAAAGCTTTATTGAAAACACAGTAGAAGATGAAGTAAAAGAGCTTGTAAGCGAAAAAGAACAGCTTAAAGAGGCTCAAAGCATTTCTTCTAATGAACCTAATGCATTTGAAGAACAAAAAAATCAGATTACCTTTGTGCAGGAAGAAAAAGAAGAAGCACCACTTTTTGCTGTTGATTCAGATATTGATGCTGAAGTCAGCGATTTTGTTGAAGAAAAAGTTGAAATCAATGTTGATTCAGAAAATGATTTTTCTGCAGCCGAGTTAGAAGAAGCAGAAAATTCACTTGAAGATTTCCTAACAGATGAAAGAAAAGCGGCTGTTCAATACTTCTCAAACGAAGCAAATGAAGATTTGATTGAGGTTGATGAAGATATGCTCACACAAGACGGTGAGTTAGTTGTAAAAACAGACCTTCCTCTTAGTATGTTTGATGATACAGACAGTCTTGAGTTTGTTGATGATTTTGCTGGGATGGAAAAGGAAAACGATGAAGATTACGGTTCATTTACGTTTACCGATGCAATAAAAAATGACGCTGCAGAAAAAAGACCAAGCAGAAGAGTAACAGTTGATTCTTCTTATCTTGACTTTTTAGCATCAGAATCAGAAGCAGATTATAACAGAAATTCACAACCAGTAATCGAAGAAGATGACGATGATGACGATGACGAAGATGAAGCACCTGTAAAAAGAGGTTTCTTCAGAAGAAAATAAAAATGCAACAATAATAAGAGTGGAGTAGAAAATGTCAGTAATAGGTGCAATTATATTTGTTTTGTCGCTTGTCGGCATAGACCAATTAATAAAATATTTTGTAATTGAATATTTAAAGCCTATTGGCGTTTTCGAGCTTGTAGAGGGCTTTATTCGTTTAAGATACGTTGAAAATACAGGTGCAGTGTTTGGTTCGTTCTCTTCCCACACTGCAGTGTTAACTGTAGTTTCAATCATTCTTCTTATTGTAACTGTTTACTTTCTTGTGTCACAGAAAAACAAGTCGAAATTAGTAAGCTTCACTTTGCTTTTAATGATTGCAGGTGGAATTGGTAATATAATTGACAGAATTCGTCTACATTTTGTTGTTGATTATATTGAACCTCTGTTTATTGATTTTGCAGTTTTCAATTTTGCCGATTGTTTAATAACT
Organism: Oscillospiraceae bacterium; assembly: GCA_015066465.1. Classification (GTDB taxonomy): domain Bacteria; phylum Bacillota; class Clostridia; order Oscillospirales; family Acutalibacteraceae; genus DTU089. The sequence goes on along the minus strand of SVOI01000049.1, from coordinate 6,118 downwards.
GTTGGTGCATTCGTTCTTATGTTTTATCTTTTGGTAGATATAATTAAAGATGAAAAGGCTAAAAAAGGAAAAGTAAGTAGTCAGGAATTTATAAATGACGAAACGGTGGTAGAAGATGAAAGAGATTAAACTTACTGCTACCGAAGAAGTCAACGGCTTAAGAATTGATAAAGCCGTTTCTGAGCTTTGTGATGATTTAACAAGAAGTGGTGTCCAGACTCTTTTAGAAGAAAAAAAGGTTCTTTTAAATGGCAAGGTTGCAAAGAAAAGCGAGAGTGTGAAATTGGGCGACGTTTTAGAAATAGAAATCCCAGACCCAAAAACGCTTTCTTTAGAGCCACAGAATATACCATTAGAAATTCCTTACGAGGATGAGCATTTACTGGTTGTAAATAAGCCGAAGGGTATGGTAGTTCATCCAGCGGCTGGCAATTACGATAAAACACTTGTTAATGCACTTTTATATCATTGTGGCGACTCACTTTCTGGAATAAATGGCGTAATTCGTCCTGGAATTGTACATAGAATAGATAAAGATACAAGCGGGCTTTTAGTTGTTGCAAAAACAGACCAGGCTCACGTAGGCTTGGCAGAACAAATAAAAGACCATTCGTTTAAAAGAGAATACCGCACAGTTATTGTCGGTAACATAAAAGATGACACGGGGACTATTAATCTTCCTATTGGCAGGCATCCCGTAGACAGAAAAAAACAAACTGTAACAACAAAAAATTCACGAGAAGCTATAACTCATTATGAAGTGTTAGAGCGTTTTAATGGTTTTACATTTTTAAGAGTAATGTTAGAAACTGGCAGAACACATCAGATAAGAGTCCACTTCTCTCACAGAGGTACGCCTGTTGCAGGTGATGCCGTTTATGGTAATCCTAAAAAAACTTACGGGTTAGAGGGGCAGTGCCTTCACGCTGCAGTGCTTGGATTTATACACCCGATAACAAAGGAATATCTTGAGTTTTCATCGGATTTACCAGATTATTTTAAAGAATTTCTAAGGAGAATAAAGTAATGTCGGCAGAATATAGTAAGTGGCTGATAGTTTCTGATATTGATGGTACGCTTAATAATAAATTAAGACGATTACCTGAAATCAACAAAACAAAAATAAAAGAATATGTAGACAACGGCGGTTATTTTACTCTCTGTTCAGGCAGAAATTTACAGTCTTTAACTCCACATTATAAAAAATTAGGTATTGAAACACCGGCAATGTTTTTAAATGGTGCTGGTATTTATGATTTCAAAACAAATAAAATGCTGAGCTTTACTGGTGTAAGTGAAGAAACTGAAAAAGCGATTTTAGAATGTGCTTATTTAGTGAAACAAGCAGAGGTTTCAATTTTTACTGACGATATGATTTACCACGTTAAACCCAAAATTTTTGGTTACGTAATGTCAGCGGTTGACAATTTAGATAATACAGTCTGTAAAGATTTCCAAAACATTCCACGTGGTAAATGGGGCAAAATTATCTTTTTCGGTTTACCACATACATTAAAAAAAGTGCTTGAGTTTTTTAATAAAGAAGAAAATAAGAACATTTGCAACGCTTTCAGAAGCTCACTTTTAACAGTTGAGATTGTAGCCAAAGAAGTAGATAAAGGTAAGGCGACACATCGTCTTGCTGAAATTCTTAATATCGATAAAGAAAATATCGGCGCAATTGGGGACTATTATAACGACGTTCCTATGCTAAAAACAGTGAGCCATCCGGCTTGTTGCGGTCAGGCGCCAAAGGATATAAAAGCGTTAGTAGAATATGTTACCTGTCATTGTAATAATGGCGCAGTAGCAGATTTTATAAATTACATAGAAAATAAATATATAAAAAATTAATATAAAGCGGAGGGAAAAACAATGGATATGAATTCTAAAAAAGAACTTTCTATTGTAGCAACAAAGGTTCGCAAGGGTATTATTGAAGGTACCTTTAATGCAAAATCTGGTCATCCGGGCGGTTCGTTATCAATCGCAGAAACAATTTCCTATCTTTATTTCAAAGAGATGAATATTGACCCACAAAAACCAGTTATGGAAGAAAGAGACCGTTTCGTTCTTTCAAAAGGTCATGCAGCACCAGCACTTTATGCTGTTATGGCAGAGCGTGGCTACTTCCCAGTGGAAGACCTTAAAACTCTTCGTAAGGTTGGCTCAAAATTACAGGGTCACCCAAGTATGAGATATTTAGAGGGTGTAGATATCAGCACCGGTTCACTCGGTCAGGGTATTTCTGCCGCTTGTGGTATGGCTTTAGGCTCAAAACTTAAGGGTGATAAATTCAGAGTTTACACAATTTTAGGCGATGGCGAAATTCAGGAAGGTCAGGTTTGGGAGGCTGCAATGTATGCCGCTGCTAAAAAACTTGACAATTTAGTTGCTATAATCGACAACAATAACCTTCAGATTGATGGTAGCGTTGAAGAAGTTAACTCACCATATCCAATCCCTGAAAAGTTCTCAGCATTCGGCTGGAATGTTATTGAGATTGATGCTCATAACTTTGATGAGATTGAAGACGCTTTCAAAAAAGCTCGTGAATGTAAAGGTAAGCCAACTGCTATTGTGCAGAAGAGCACAAAGGGTAAAGGCGTTTCATTTATGGAAAATCAGGTTAGCTGGCACGGTTCTGCACCAAATGCTGAACAATATGAAGAAGCAATGGCTGAACTTGATGCAAAGTTAAAGGAATTGGAGGCGTAAAAAATGGCTGAAGTAATTAAAACTGCAACTCGTGATGCTTACGGTAAAGCATTAGTAGAGCTTGGTGAAAAAAATAAAAACGTAGTTGTTCTTGATGCCGACTTAGCAGCTGCAACAAAAACAGGTGCTTTCAAAAAGGCGTTTCCAGAAAGATTCTTTGATACTGGTATTGCAGAATCAAATATGATGAGCCTTGCTGGTGGTCTTGCAACAACTGGCTTTACAGTATTTGCAAGTACATTTGCAATGTTTGCCGCTGGCAGAGCATTTGAACAAGTAAGAAATACAATAGGTTACCCACACCTTAACGTTAAAATCGGTGCAACTCACGCTGGTATTTCAGTTGGTGAAGATGGTGCAAGTCACCAGTGTTGTGAAGATATCGCATTAATGCGCTCAATTCCAGGTATGGTTATTATTAACCCAGCTGATGATATTGAAGCAAGAGCAGCAGTTTTTGCAGCAGCAGAGCACGATGGTCCTGTTTATATGCGCTTTGGTCGTCTTGCAGTGCCAAGAGTTTTTGACGAAAATTATAAATTCGAAATCGGTAAAGCAGTAACCTTAAAAGAGGGTACTGACGTTACAATTATCGCAACAGGTCTTATGGTAAATGAAGCTATTGAAGCAGCAAAAACTCTCGAAGCAGAAGGTGTTTCTGTAGAGCTTATCAATATGCATACAATTAAACCTCTCGATAAAGATGCAGTTATTAAAGCTGCAAAGAAAACAGGTTGCATCGTTACTGCAGAAGAACACAACATTATTGGTGGTCTCGGTAGCGCAGTAGCAGAAGCAGTTGCTGAAGAATGTCCTGTTCCAGTTATTCGTGTTGGTGTTAACGATGAATTTGGCAAATCAGGTCCGGCAGTTGAACTCTTACATCTTTACGGACTTGATGCAGAAAATATTGTTAAACACGCAAGAATTGCAATTTCTAAAAAATAAGGTGAAAAAAGTATGAATTCAAGATACGAAAGTGCAAAAGAGCTTTATGCTTCTTTTGGTATTGATACAGAAAAAGCGTTAGAAACACTCGGAAAAACAAAAATATCAATGCATTGTTGGCAAGGCGATGATATAAACGGTTTTGAAAGTAACGAGGCTCTTTCAGGTGGTATTCAGGCAACTGGTAACTACCCAGGTAAAGCAAGAAATGCAGAAGAGTTAATGAAAGATATTGATATGGCTTTAAAGCTCATACCTGGTACTCATAAAATTAATCTTCATGCAATTTATGCAATTACAGATGAAAAAGTTTCTCGTGATAAATTAAAACCAGAGCATTTTAAAAAATGGGTTGATTTTGCAAAAGAACGTGGATTAGGAATAGACGTTAACCCAACTCTTTTCTCACATCCTATGGCTGCAGATGGGCTTACTTTAAGTCACCCTGATGAAAAAGTAAGACGCTTCTGGATTGACCATTGTAAAGCAATGAGAGAAATCGGTGCATATATCGGTAAAGAATTAGGAATTACTTGTCTTAATAATGTGTGGATTCCTGATGGCTACAAAGAAGTTCCTGCAGACAGATTTGGTCCAAGAGAACGCCTTAAAGCTTCACTTGATGAAATCTTCTCTGTTAAATACGATAAAAAGTATCTTGTTGATTCAGTTGAATCAAAGGTGTTTGGTATAGGTGTAGAATCTTATACAGTAGGCTCACACGAGTTTTATATGAACTATGCGGCAAAAAATGATGTAATGTGCCTTCTTGATAATGGCCACTTCCATCCAACAGAGGTTTGTTCAGATAAAATTCCGTCACTCCTTTTGTTCTCAGAAAACCTTGCACTTCACGTTACACGTGGTGTGCGTTGGGATAGTGACCACGTTGTAGCATTTGAAGATGAATTAAAAGAAATGGCAAAAGAGCTCGTTCGTTGCGATGCTTTAGACAGAACATTCATAGGTCTTGATTTCTTTGATGCATCAATCAATCGTGTAGCTGCGTGGGTAATAGGCTTCAGAAATCTTCAAAAAGCACTTTTAGCAGCACTTCTTACACCATTCGGTGTGTTAAAAGAATGCCAGGATAAAGGCGATTTTACAAAAATGTTTGCTCTTTCAGAAGAGTTTAAAACACTTCCACTTTTCGATGTGTGGGAAGAATTCTGCAGTCGTAACAATGTGCCATCTAAATTTGATTGGTACGATGAAGTATTAAAATATGAAAACGAAGTATTAAAGGATAGGGGTTAATAAAAATGTACAATTCAGTATTAGAAGCACCTTTTGTAAAAGGTTACGTAAAAATGGCTAACGAAGGCTATGAAAGAGGTTGGCACGAAAGAAACGGCGGTAATCTTTCATACAGAATTAAAAAAGAAGAAATCGAAAGTGTAAAAGCATTACTCGATTTTTCAAAAGAATTCACACCTATTGGTGCAACTGTTGAAAATCTTAAAAATGAATACTTTTTAGTTTCAGGTAGCGGTAAATTCTTTGGTAACATAAAGAGCGCTACTGAAGAAAATATCTGTATTGTTGAGGTTGATGATACAGGAAAAAATTACAGAATTGTTTGGGGTCTTGTAGCTGGTGGCAGACCAACAAGTGAATTACCAGCTCACCTTATGAATCATTCAGTAAAGCTTACAGCAACTAACGGTGAACACAGAGTTATTTACCACGCTCATCCTGTTAACGCTATTGCTATTACATTCGTTTTACCACTTGATTCAAAAATTATTACTCACTTACTCTGGGAGATGATGACAGAGTGTCCTGTTATTTTCCCTCAAGGTATCGGTGTAGTAGAGTGGATGGTTCCAGGTGGCGAAAAAATCGCTATAGCTTCTTCTGAACTTATGAAAAAGTTCGATGCAATTCTTTGGGCACACCATGGTGTTTTCTGCTCAGGTATTGACTTTGACCTTACTTTCGGTCTTATGGATACAATAGAAAAAGCAGCAGAAATTTATGTAAAAGTTCAGTCTATGGGTGGCATTAAACAGAGTATTACTGATGACGGCTTCAGAGAACTCGCAAAGGACTTTGGTCTTACACTCAATGAGGATTTTTTAAACTGATTTAGTTTTCTCATAAAAAAATCTTAAAAAGATTGTAATTTTTATTGAAAATGTAAAAATACTGTGATATAATAGTCAAGATGATATAGTATTTTTATAGATAGGGGATAAAGTTATGGCTAACTGTCCTAAATGTGGATATAGACTTAAATTTACAGACTTCAAAGCAGATTGTCCTGGTTGTGGTGTTAACCTTATGTATTACAACCATCAGGAAAGACTTGCTGAAGACGCTGATAAGGCAGAAGCAGAGCACGTAGTAATGCAACCTAAAATCGACAGAATCAAATTTGCATTTATAGGTACAAAACTTTCAATCGCTCGTTTAGTGCTTCTTTTCTTACCAATTGGTATGCTTTTCTTAC
>SVOI01000048.1 GCA_015066465.1 Oscillospiraceae bacterium | reverse complement strand
TCTAACATATTGTCCCTCACAATCCACACAATTTTTCAGTATATATTATATCATAAATATAAGAATTTGTAAATATTAAGAGAGTTGCACACTTTTAAGCATACAACTCTCATTTTTTATGACTTGCTATTTACAAATTTAATAAGTTTCTGCCAATCTTCACGACTAAAATAATGTGTACCCTTTCTCATATGGTAACCTATATCACCATTAAAAAATTCGTCACCAACTTCAGCAAAGCGGTTTTCGCACTCAAAGCCATTTTTAAATGCAGGTGAAGCCGCAACACAAGCTAATTGTTCAGATTGTGGATGTGCCCAGGCATCCTCTTTTGCACTACCTATAAGCACATATCTTGGTGCAATTGAAGCAATTAAATAATGCTGGTCAAATGGCATAGCACCTTCATTTTTTGAGTATTTCTGATAATTCTCACAAAACCAGAACGGGAAGCGATCGCAAATATCTTCAACTGTTTCACCAGTAGTACCCCTTGCAAGTGCGGCACCACTGCAACCTGAATCGTTTGAATAACTGAACTTGAATCTCTCGTCATACATAGCCGCTACAAGTGCCGTTTTACCGAGTCTTGAGTGCCCACAAACAACGCTTTTTTCTAAATCTAATCTACTGGAAAGTGTTTCAGCGTAATCTAAAACTCTGCTTGCCGCCCACGCCCACATTGCTATTTTACCAGAATCAGCTTCGTTCCTTTTACCATCTGTGAAAAGATTACCCGCAATTCCATTTGTAAAATCACCATCGTCAGATGTAACGTCTTCGTAGCAAACTGTTAAGACAGCAAAACCATTATCAATAATTTCTTCTGTCGGTTGATATCTGTCAGGGTTAGCATCTCTGAAATTCACGTGAATAAAAAACGGGTGCTTTTCGTTATCATTCGGCAGAACTTCGTAAAATGGGAAAGAAAACTCTTTACCATTCAAAGTACCCTTTGCAATAACCTTATATATACTCGCTTTGTTTGCACAAAAGCGTGGAACCATAGGTTCATCTTCTTTTATAAACTCTAATTTCTCTGGCTCCGGAAGTTTTTTACCATAAATCTCGTCCTGTAAAATTTCAATCATTTCTTCACGGGATTTAAGCTCTGGCAAATTTCTGTTTTTTAATTCTTGTTGTAACATAATTTTAACTCTCTCTTTTTATTTTTTGCAATTGTTTTTTTCTTTTAATATTTAACACTGGAGATAAATCGTCATCATCAAATAATTCGCACAATGCATCTAAACCATTCTCGTGTTTATATTTCAACTCATCTTCATAAAGTGGAAATAGCTGATAAAAATTTATTTTTCCAAGACCAGATATTTCTAAATTCATCTTTTCAAAATCTTGATTTAAACCATTGAGTAATAACATACTACAAAACTTTGTGCTTTCGTCATAAGGTGTATTTTCTGCATCAGAAGATACTGTGTGACCAAGGCCAAGCCATGTATTACAATTTATTGGCAATCTCGCTGTACTTTTGAGTTCCTTTATAGGCCAATAAAATTTACCATCACTTGATTTTATATCCCAATCTGGTGGTAAAAATATCATAAACTCGGCTCTTTCAAACTGATATTGTTGAAGCTCTGCAGGAACATTCATTTTATATGCACCAGCACCCATAGTAATTAGTTTGTAGTAATTGCTTTTTTCATTCGGGGGAATGATGAGAATATCTAAATGTATATCTGGAGAATAAATTTCGTGCAAAACTGATTCAAATTCACCAAATTGACTTTCGATAAATTTTTCATATTCATCCAATTCTTGCTCTGAATATAAAAATTTTGGATATACTGTTTTTTTGCTTCGTTCTTCTCCCTTTTCTGCTTCTGCTTTTATTTCTTTTTTCTTGAATTTATCAAAAATACCCATAACAATTCTCCTTTTTACATTTTTTCCATTATACCCCATACAACCATATAAATCAATAAAAAACCAGCTTTTAAAGTTACTTTAACTAAAAATGATAGGGTAATTTCATTGTTATAGCACTAACAACTTATCAACCGACCACTGACCTGACGACTTGCATTTTTGAAAACAAAATGCTAATATACAAAACGGTGATTTTATGTTTACTCTTCTTTTAGCAATAATTTATTTAGGCTTTATAAGCCTTGGGCTTCCCGATGCACTTTTTGGTGCTTCGTGGCCTGTTTTACAACCAACCTTAGATGTTCCTCTTTCATTTGCAGGAATTGTTACTATAACTATTTCTGGTGGAACAATTATTGCAAGTCTTTTTTCAGACAAGCTTACAAGTAAATTTGGTGCAGGACTTGTAACCTCTGTAAGTGTAGGAATGACCGCTACTGCACTTTTAGGCTTTTCTTTCTGTACTGAATTCTGGCATTTAATACTTTGTGCTATTCCCTTGGGTCTTGGGGCTGGTGCAGTTGATGCGGCACTCAACAATTTTGTTGCACTTCACTTTGCATCAAAGCATATGAGCTGGCTTCATTGCTTCTGGGGTGTAGGTGCGAGTATAAGCCCTTATATAATGAGCTTCTGGCTCTCAAAAAATGAACAATGGGAAAACGGCTACAGAACCGTTGGATTTATTCAGATATTTCTCACAGTAATTCTTTTTATAAGCCTTCCGTTATGGAAGCAGATAAAAACGAATAATTTTGCAACAGATGATGAAGAAAGCCCTGAACCTAAAAAACTCAGAGAAATCTTTAAAATAAAAGGTGTAAAAAGCGTGCTTTTTGCATTTTTAGCTTTTTGTGCCGTAGAGGCAACTGCTTTTTCGTGGACGAGTAGTTTTCTTGTTTTAGGCAAAGGTCTTTCTGTTGATTCAGCCGCAAAATACGCTTCACTCTTTTATTTAGGAATGACTGTCAGCCGATTAATAACAGGCTTTTTCGCAGATAAATTAGGCGATAAAAAAATGATAAGACTTGGGTTTTCGATTGCTATTATTGGACTTATTATGATGATTTTACCAATCAGCAATACACTTATTTGTCTTGTTGGTATCTTTATAACAGGCTTTGGTAACGGCCCTATTTACCCTGCAATTATTCACTCGACACCTCAGAATTTCGGCAAAGAAAATTCTCAGGCAGTAGTAGGTGTTCAGATGGCATTTGCTTATACTGGCTCTTCGTTTATGCCACCAATTTTTGGACTTATTGCAAATCATATTTCAATTTCACTTTTCCCTGTATTTTTACTTTTCTTTATTATTCTCGGTTCATTACTTATAGAAAATTTAAACAAAATAAAAAACACTGCTTGAACAAAAATTCAAGCAGTGATATTTTTTTATTCTTCAGGAAGCTCTGCAAGTTGAGTCATTTCTTCCATATTTACAACTTCTTTTTCAAATGTGGAAACGTATTTATCCTGGTAATAGTTTTCGTTTTTACTTGTAAAGCTACCATCAGGTGAATATGTAATTACTGTGCAGCCACGCTGTGCGCCTCGTTTTGAAATACCTATATATGCTAAGTAGTCAACGCTCATACCATAAGTTAATCTGATTCCCTTATATTCAACACAGAAATTGTTTTCGTGGTCGTGTCCGCAGAAAATACCCTTTGTCGAGCCTAACTCTACCATTGTTTCAAAAAGCGTATCCTCACCCTCACCAGGGAAAACGATTATTCCGCTCTCACCTGCAACACCATAAATATGCTTCACGTTTTCAGTATCTTTAAAACCATTATTTAAATATTCATACCAGGCATCCTGATATTCTTTTAACGGAATGTGAAAGAATGCAGTTGATTTAGGAACAGGATTTTCCATATTTGAAACTGATTTATTATACTCAGTTAATTTCTCTATATTTTCTCTGTACCACTCAACCTGACTTTCACGGATATTTTCATAACCGTGACCAAAACCTAAAATGTCGTGTCTTAAATAAGAGTGACTGTCAAATGTAAAAATTGACTGGGTAATTTCACCTTTGGAATTTTTAATATTTATAATATTATTTCCATAACCATCTACATCCTCAGGACCACTTTTGAAAAGGCAATGTTTGAAACCACTATTTTCATAAAAGTCTGCGATTTCTGCCCTATTGTAATCACTGTATCTTTCTGTGTCGTGGTTACCAAAAGTAACTGTCCAATAAACACCTAACTGCTCCATAAGACTTGCAAACATCGTTGCAGAAGCTAAGTTATCGTCTGTACCCGCCTGAGGTGGTATCGGGTAAGCAATATCGCCTGTAACAACTACTAAGTCTGGCTTTTCTGCCGTTACCATAGCGGCAACTGCATTAAGTGCCTTTAAGTCTTTACCGTGACTCATAAAACCCGCACCAATGTGAACGTCAGTAAGTTGAACTACTTTAAAATCTCTGTCAGTTGTAAAGGTCCAATAGCCATTTTCATCTTTATAAGGCACTAACTGATTTTCGATTTTGACCTTTTCAAAGCTTTTAATATTTTCTAAATTTTTATTGACACCAACCTTTGTTATAACTGCAGTTATGCCAAAAAACAAGACAACCGCCACAGCTATTATTGCTAAAATCTTTAATACAATATTATTCTTACTCCTCTTCATATTTTACACCCCTATATATTGAGCTCACTGTAATTATGAATATAAATATCAACAAGATTTTTCAATTCATCTTGCTCCAATTCACTTTTATCGTAAATACCAACAACGTTATAGCCCGCTTTTTTTGCAGTTTTTGCAGCATATAAAGCATCTTCAAAAATCCAGGTTGTTTCCTTTTCAGTGCCCAATTCATTTAAAACAACGTCGTAAACTTTAGGTTCTGTTTTAGAAGCACCAACAGTATAGGTTGAATAAATTTCCTCAAAATAATGAAGCATATTAAATTTTTCAAGAACTGCAATAAGAGCTGGTTCGCCTGTTGCAGTGGCAATACCCATTTTTACACCCTTGGCTTTAAGCTTTTCTAAAAATTCAATTATATCATTTTTAGGCTTTGTATCTGCAAGATATTTTTCTTTTATAAGTGTAAAGAACTCGTCAAAAAGCTCTTTATCTGTCATTTTTAAATCAAAACGTGTTTTTGCAAGCTCTATTGCATCTAAAAGAAAAAGTTTTTTGAATTCTTCTCGTTGTTCTTCGTTAAGGACTAACCCGATTCTGTCAAAAAACTGGAATTTTACACCTTTCCATATATGCATAGAATCAAAAACTGTTCCGTCAAAATCAAAAATTGCGCCTGTGATGTTCATTGTTCTCTCCGTTAATTTTAATCTATTTTTAAATTAGCTGTACATTTAGGTCTATACTCGTCACAATTAAAGTATTTATATGGGACATATTCATCCGAAAAACCAAAAAACATAAAATCATTCTTATAAACAGAAATATCCTTTGTATCTTCAAAGGTAGCATCAAAATTATAAAATTCACCATCTACCTTTGCTACCACCCACGTATGTCCACCAGGGTTTTCAAGTTCTTCTGGCGTAGGATTTTTATTATCTTTTACATTATCAGCACTGACTTCGTAACATTCTACATCTATAAGTTTAAAAAGCAGACACAACATATTACTATATCCGTCACAATTACTCTTACCCTCACACATAGCGTCATAGAGATAAGTTGGTATACCCTCATCCTTATAATCGGTGTATTCAACATTATCACACACATAACGATAAAGATATTTCATTTGCTCCAACTTAGTATCACAGGATTTTGGAATATCTGCAACTATCTGTTTACCCTTTTCTACTGCTTCCATCCGCAAATCCCAATAATCCTGAACAAAATGCTCTACTTTTACAAAAATTGGTTCGCCAATATAATCGGTAGGCCAATCCCACTCGGTTTCACCTATACCCCAGTTTTGTTCAAGTAATGCAGAATCAAAACTAAAAGCCATACGAATGTAAGAAAAATCCCTATCATTATTTTCTACATAAAGATTAAAGCCTGTAAAGAAATTCTCCATAGCATAGAGATAACACTGATATATAAGTAAATCTTCACCTTCGAGCTGGTCTTTAAAATATGTACCAACATACTGTGGATATTGCGATTTATAGTTTAGTATTTCTTCTCTTGGAAAATAAATCTCTCTGACGCCTGTCGATTTTGAAAACATTACATAATCCAATGGATTTTTCTTATAAGCTTCTCTTGCAGCCTTTTGCTCTGGTGTTTCTACTGCCTCAGTAAACACTGGTCTCGTTGTAGTTTCTTCCTCATAAGGCTCATTTTTACAAGCACCTGCAGTCATAATATTAAGCAAAACAATTATAAATAAAACAAAACTAACTAAACGCTTCACAACAAATCAATCTCCTTTTATTCCCAATCCCATAAAACTTTTAATCAAATATAACAGACTTCTTCTTACCCTTTTTATCTACAGGGTATTCTCTTATTCTTAAAATATAATCTAAATTGATAGCTTCAAGCTGACCATTTTTCTCAACTAAAACAGCACCATCGGTTACCTCTTTAATTACACCTGTAAGCTGATGATTCTCAAAAGTATAAATGATGCATTCTTTATTAATAAATCTTTTTGCAAGCTCGAGCATTTCTTTTTTATCTCCTTTACGTCTTTTTTCTATAATTTTTCTGGCGACTACAGCTTTCCGCCTTTTTAGAGTAATAAATAATATAATTAATAAAAAAATTATTGGTATGTAAGTAGCGGGTTGCAATTTATCGCCTCGATTCCCTCAAAGTTTTTCCGTTTGATTATAACACAGATTTAAGTTTTTGTAAATTAAGATTACTCAACCCAAGCCTTTGCAAAATGCATTTTTATAAATTCACTCATTGGACTTTTTGGATTATTTTTCAAATCATATTGTTTAATCGTTCTTTTTATATCATCATAAACAAAATTCAATTCTTTTTCTGATATTTTTTCAAAAGGCTTTATCTCAAATAAGCCCACTTCTTTATATTCCATAAATTTATTATACACATCTTTTATTTCAATACATCTGTTGATTTCTATCGGTTCTTCACAAGTATATGCACAATTAATAGCTGTAGGATTTTCAATATTTTTTACAATCTCACATTCATACAAATAACCCTTTTTCCCTTTGTATATCTCTTCAAAACAGTTTTTATAGTATTCGCTATAAACTACCTTTTCACCACTAAAGCCGTAAGGATAAAAACTGAAAGGCTTTGGCACTGGTTTTACGGTGTATAACAAAGCAACAACAGGGTTGCTCGTTAAATAAATATACGGTTTCTTGTGCTCAGATAAAAATGGCTTGAGTTCAGTAAGTCCCCCGACAGATGAACCGTGATAAAAAATCATTTTGCGTGCTCCTTTGTGGTGAATTCAAAATTTTGCTAATTTTCATTATAACAGATATTACCATAAAATCAATTATTCATTATTCATTTAAAATCCGTTTTTATGAATGACGAAAAAGTAAAAGTCCCCGTTCTTACGAACGAGGATTTTTGATGTAATTTCTACTAATAAATTTTATAAATTCAAATTACAAACACCGTGTATTTTATAAACATCACCATAGTCAAAATGAACATTTATTTTATTTGTTCCGTTTTGAAGTTCATATGTTGATTGCTGCATAAGCTTCTTTCCGTGATAAACTGCAAATCGTATTTTTCTGTCATCGTCCCACGGAACATTATCAATTAAATTAAACACGGGTTCCCTATCAACTTTCTTTCCGAATAATTCATCTATAGTAATGTTGAAAATGCTTGCAAGCTCGGGCAAAAGCATAATATCCGGTGAAGAAAGTTTTTGTTCCCATTTTGAAACAGCTTGGGTAGAAATATTTAACCTTCTGGCAAGCTCCTCCTGTGTCATTGTATTAATTTTTCTATAGTAGGCAATTCTTTCACCTATACTGGTTTTCGTGTTCATATTTTTCCCGCATCCTTTCATTAAGTTTTTTGCTAATTAAATTATACATAAACAGATGCAGAAATAAAAGATATTGTTTGGATTATTACTATCATTGTTGGTTGATATTATAACTTTTCTCTCTTATCTTTTATCTGGAAAAGTCGCTTTTTAGAGAATAGATAAGAAAGAATAAAGAATAGTGGAATAATCATAACCACCAGTAAACTGGTGGTTATGATTATTTAAAACATATTATTTTTGATTTTTTTTGTTTATAAGTTTTTTCAACCAGACCGCTCCAACGGCTCCCGCTGCACCAGCTACTACTCCTGGTAAAGAAGCAATACCTGCCGTACCTAACAACGCACCTCCAGCTACTTTTGCAACAGGTAAAGCTAATCCTGTAAAAAGACCTGCAAGCGTTGTGCCTGTAACTCCACCTGCGGCAGCAGCAGCAACAGTAGAAATGCTTTCGGTTACTTTTTTATAACTATCTTCATCCAATTCATCTGAATGATCCAATAAAAGTTCTACAACATTAGCTAAAATATCGTCTTCGTTTTTTCTGTTTTCAATTTCACAATCCAACACAGCTCGGATTGCAATGTACTGCGTAAAGTTCATCGGTGATTTATTGTTTTCTAAATTACTTATAGTTTGCTTTGTAACACCGATTTTTTCTCCCAATTCTTCTGTTGTCCATCCAGCAATTTTTCGTATAGAAGCTAAATTTTGCTGTAACACCTTAATTTGTCGTTCTCTATTGTTTAATGAATCTGACATAATATCACCTCAGCAGTAGTATAACAAAGTATTTTGTTTTTGTCAAGTATTTTGCCAAAGGAAAATTATTTGTGCAAATTCAACAAAAAAGACAAGTATTTTTATCTCGTAAAAATACTTGACAACGTAAAATAAGTGTGGTACATTTGTGTCAGAAGATAAGATTTGCAAATAACGTCAAGATTAAACGAAAGGAGCAAATAAAATGTTAGAAAAATATGATAGCGTAAATGTAACAACTACAGGAAGTTCACAGAAGGGTACATTCGTAAAATTAGAAAACGGTGAATCTGGATGGATTTATAAAACATACTTACCGAAAGGAGTGAACGCTATATGCACAGTTCTTTATATAAAGAAAGACGGATTCGTAATTCTGTCACTTGACTCAGTAAAATATCAGGCGGCGTAAATCAGTTTTACAAAACCCAAAATGAACAATGATAAAATAAAATCACAAAATAAAAGAAAGGCGGTAAAAAGAATGTTAACTTTTTTTACAATATCAGCAGGAACAGCAGCAACTTTAACAACTGTAGCAGAAATTATGACAACAGTGGGCACAGGCATGATAGCAATTCACCCAATTGTTGAAAAAATCCGAGATAGTAAAAAAACAAAAAATGAAACAAAGAAAGGAGAATGATTATGTTACAAATTATTGGTACTGTTTTAGTAACTGCAGGTTCAGTTATTATGGCATTATTAAAAAACAAAGACTGACTCAAACATATTTTATTAAAAATTAAACTACGAAGGAGAAACAATTATGCTTAACAATAATTTTTCAAATTTAAATTCAGTTAAAAATTTTAATGAAGGAGCTATTTTAAATATGAACAACAATTTTAAAGGAGAATTGTCACAAAACAATTTACACGCTATAGATACAGTTGAAAGTATCGCAAATCTTATAACTAAATGTGTAAATGTAGTTACACCACTTATGTCCGGTGTGAGTTCATTACAATCACAAAAACGCCACAGAAAAACTGACTCAGAATTCAACCAGGATAAAACAGGTACAGAGAAGAAACCAACAGATTTCCAGTATCGTAAACAAATTCCGTTATCCACAGCAATTTATATGGCTGAGAATACACCCGGTGTTTATGTACTCTACCTTGATGGCAGAGTAATGAAATGTGGCAGAGCGGCTTACCACGAAGGTGTTTCGTGGAGACTCAGGCAATACTATAACCTCAATTATGATAATCAGATAAGAAATAATAATAGCTGGTCGGTAACAGCAGAGAACCGTGACAGAATAATGGTTTCGTGGCAGTGTTGTCCTGCAAGTAAATGTCAACAACTCGAATACAAATTATTCCAGAAATACGGTAAAGGTGAATGGGCACAAAGAGCCCCTGCAAACTGTGATGCTGATGATTGGGATTTGTTAATATAAATTGCTAAGGGACAAATTTTGTACATATCAGTTTATATAGTAAAGGCAGGTGAATAAAAACAAAAATATAAGGAGTGTTAATTAAATGATAATGAGTTTAAAAATCCCGTTAGGATATAGAGTTATAGAAAATGAAGAAGTAATTGAATTAAAAAATATTAAGGAGGTATTTAAAAACAAGGGTAAAAACTATATATCACAGATAAAAAAGAACGACAAAAATGCACTTGTTACAAGGCATAAAATCAGATGTCCGCATTGTGAAAATTTTTCAGGAATATACTTGCCTGAAATCTACGAAGACGTTAATAACGAGCCACTCAGAAGTGAAAAGGAGGTTGAAGAGTGGCTCAACAGTGAAAATAATCTTTTTACAGAAAACGCTGTAACGATGTCTGTCAAAAAACTTTTAACTTATTCAGATGAATATCTTTGTGAAAATTGTGGATTTGTTTCAAAGAAAAGCGAAGATTTCTGCGAGTTGTTTATAGAAACAACTGATAAAGAATTGATTGTAAAAAGAGAGTTGAAAACCTTAAGTGAAATTGCGGATATAAACTGGAATATAGGAGAGTTATTGGTAACATTCCCAATGTCTGAACAACTTGTTTTTGATTTTGAAAGTGGTAAAGTTCACATTGAACTGATAAGTGAAAAAAAGGTTGTTTCAAGAGTTGTAACAAATAATGAACTTAAGCTGGATGGTCATTTGTTAGTTGATTTAATTTCAAAGAACGAAAATTTAAAAAGAGTGTTAGTTAAAAACTTTGAAGAAATCAGTGGTTACAAAATTCCATTTGAATTAAAAGAGCTTGATTTTGAGATGTTTGTAAATTTAACCTATTATAACGGATTCCCAAAAGATTTTTATGATGCAATTCCGTTTAAAAGCAATAAAAACGTGTTGGATGAAAGTTTTGAAGAATTAGCAGAGCAACTCCGCAATCCTTTTATGGCAATGAATTTACTTAAAGAATCAACTTTGCCAGCTTGTAAATCTATAAAAAAACTTTTCGCAACAAGAAGTGGTTTGTTCTTTTACATAAAAGAGTGCGAACAGCTATATGCTTTTTTTAAAGATGTGAATGTTTTACGAAATATTTTGAGCGATGAATGTGTGTTTTCAGAGCTTGTAGATATTCACTATCATAACTGCCAACCGTTTTTTGATGATTTCGGTAGTGTAGCAGATAAAAAAATGCTTGTACGGGTTTCAAAAATATTAGGTTTCCTGATTAGTTATGCTATAAAATACAGTTCTTTAAGTGAATATGCTAAAAATAGCGAAAGGAAAAAATGGTCAAGTGCGGCAGAAATCGCTGAAGAAATATTTAATAGTAAATTCAGCGAACCAGGGTTTTCTGTGCCAATGCACCCAGTACCAGCAAATGCCAGAATAGAAACAATAGGACGCTATACATTCAAATGGTTGAGAACTAAAAATGAATACACAAAAGCTGGCAAGGAGTTGGAAAATTGTTTGTCCGTGTGGTATCCGTGTGGAAATCCAGTTGTTACAGTGCTTATGGATGAAAGAATGATTGCCTCGATTGAGATTGAAGGTGAAAATGTAATTCAGGCAAGGTTGAAAAATAATAACTCTATTTCTGTAAATTCAGATTTATATAAAACTATCTGTAAGTGGTGTGGTATGCAACAAATAAATATCACAAATGATGCTATTGAAGGCAGATTCTTTCCAGCTTTTGATTAAGAGGTGATTTCATATGATAATTTTAAAGATAAAGAAATTTGTGTTGGAAATAAAATGGTTTTTTGTTGATATTATCGAAACAGCAATTGATATTATGGATAAATCTGAATAAAGGGGTGGAAATGTGAAGGAATACAAGAAGCAGGAACTTAATAAACTGGCAATGGAAGTTATAAATTTATCACGAAGCACACTTTTAGTTAATTTAAGATTTCTTGATATGGCACTCAGTATGTTTCAGTACTTCTCCTGTGAAGAGTCAACATATTTCACAAACGGTGAGTTTTTAATATATAATCCCAAACATGTTTTAAAAAGCTACCGTCAGGAAAAAGATGCCCCTAACAGAGATTTTCTTCATATTGTTATGCACTGCATTTTTGGTCATATGTTTATGAGTCCTACTCTTAACAGAGTGCTTTGGGATTTAGCTTGTGATATTGCAGTAGAAAACGCTATAAATGAGCTTGATTTAAAGACAGTGACTACAAGTCGTGCAAGAATACAACAAGCAGAAATAAATAAATTTAAGGGAAAAATAGGGCTTCTTACCGCCGAGAAAATTTATAATTATTTAACCGATGAGTTCAACGAACGTGAAGCAGCCGAACTACGTGGTTGCTTTTATGCCGATAATCACGAAACCTGGTATATGAGTGAAGAAAAAATCACAGAAAAATTCAGTATAGCAAGAAAAGAAGATGAAACTCAGAATGGAAAGAATAGTTCTGAAAGAGAAGATAATTCTGACAACAATGAAAAAGATAATTCTGAAAGTGAACATATTTCTGACAATGATGAGGGGAATAGTACATCGAATAGTGAATTAAGCAAAAAGATAACAGGTAATAACCTAAGTTATAAAAATTCGAGGTACGATTTAAAAGAAAAATGGCATGAAGTTTCCGAAAGAATGCAGACTGACCTTGAAACCTTTTCAAAACAGCATGGTGATAAAGCGGGTGGGCTTATACAAAATCTTAAAGCGGTCAATCGTGAAAAATATGACTACACCGCATTTTTAAAGAAGTTTGCTGTGTTAGGTGAAACAATGAAGGTCAATGACGATGAATTTGACTATATATTTTACACCTATGGGCTGAAGCTCTATGATAAAATGCCACTTGTTGAACCGCTTGAATATAAAGAAGTAAAAAGAATAAAAGAATTTGTTATTGCTATTGATACCTCGTGCTCGGTTTCGGGTGATTTAGTGCAAACCTTTGTGCAAAAAACCTACAACATACTAAAAAGCACCGAAAGTTTTTTCAGTAAAATAAATCTTCACATTATTCAATGTGATGCCGATATTCAGGAGCATGTGAAAATCACTACACAAGAAGAATTTGATGATTATTTAAAGACTATGAAAATCAAAGGTCTTGGTGGTACAGATTTCATACCCGTATTTAATCTAGTGGATAAAATGGTTGCAGAAAAAGAGTTTGTAAATCTTAAAGGTCTTATTTATTTTACTGATGGCGATGGCGATTTTCCAGCACAAATGCCTCACTACAAAACAGCAATCGTATTTATAGATGATAATAATAACAACCCTGATGTACCATCCTGGGCGATTAAGTTAGTATTACAGAAAAACGAGATTTAAGGAGGTTTTTATGAATATCAAGGAAGCAAAAAATGAAATTCAGAATGCCATGAAGGCATATTTTACAAAAGATGAATTTGGTAATTATGTTATACCAATTGAACGACAACGCCCCGTTTTTTTAATGGGTGCACCAGGTATTGGTAAAACTGCCATTATGGAGCAGATAGCGGCAGAGCTTGGTGTAAGCCTTGTTTCTTACTCAATGACGCACCACACAAGACAGTCTGCTATAGGCCTTCCGTTTATTGAAAGAAAAAATTACGGCGGCAAAGAGTATGACGTTTCAGAATATACAATGTCAGAAATTATTGCGTCTGTGTACGATATGATTGAAAAAACAGGTAAAAAAGAGGGTATTCTTTTTCTTGATGAGGTTAACTGTGTCTCTGAAACTCTCTCCCCTGCAATGCTTCAGTTTTTGCAATATAAAGTATTCGGCAGACACAGAGTGCCTGATGGCTGGATTGTTGTTACTGCGGGTAACCCACCTGAATATAACAACTCAGTCCGTGAATTCGACATTGTTACTTGGGACAGGCTTAAAAGAATTGATGTTGAACCTGATTTTGAAGTGTGGAAAGAGTATGCATATAAAAAAGGTGTTCACGCTTCAATTGTTACATATCTTGATATTAAAAAAAGTGATTTCTATAAAATAGAAACCACGGTTGACGGCAAAAGCTTTGTTACTGCTCGTGGCTGGTCAGACTTATCAGATATGATTCACCTTTATGAGCAGAATGACATTAAAGTAACAGAAAAATTTATCGCGCAGTATATTCAAAATAAAAAAATAGCAAAAAGCTTTGCTAACTATTATGATTTATTTAATAAATATAAATCTGATTATCAGATTGACAACATTCTCACAGGTGAAGCTGATGACAGTGTAAAAATGCGTGCTAAAAATGCAAAATTTGATGAACGTTTCAGTTTACTTGGACTTCTTCTTGATGCTATAACAAATGAGGTTCGTAATGTGTATAAAAACGAGCTTTCGCTTACAGAACTTTTAAACTCTTTGACTGTTGTAAAGTTTGAACTTGGAAAATCAGAGAATGACGCTATTGAATCATTAAAAAAGCAGATAACAAAATATCAAGAGATGCTTTCAATAGGTAAAAGTGCTTCAAGTCTTTCTTCTGAAGATGAATTCAAATACCAATTAACAATATCGACACTTGAAAACATTTCAAAAGGTTTAATAAATGAAAACCAAAATGACAATAATAAAGCTTTTGAATTCATAAAAGAATGTTTTAATAAACAACGTGATGAATTAAAAAAGCGTGCAGATGTTGCTGGTAAAAAACTTTCTGAAGCCTTTAAATTCTGTGAAGATGTATTTGGAGAAGGTCAGGAAGTCCTTATTCTTGTTACAGAGCTCACAATGAATTATTATGGTTCGCATTTTATAAGCCGTTATGGTTGTAAAGAATATTTTAATCATAACAAAGAACTACTTTTCCACGAAAGACAAAAAGAAATTATTGCAGAAATTGAAACTATCAGCTTGGATGACTGATTTTAAGGGAGTGGTAATGCAATGAAAAACAATGATTTTTTTATAGAAGATGGTATTCTGAAAAAATACAAAGGCTCAGACGAAAATGTAATAATTCCTGATGGAGTTGTAGAGATTGATGGTAGTTTTAAAGAACACAAACTATTCCCAGAACGTATTTGGGTCGGTGCTTTTGAGTATAGTGCAAATTTATTGTCAGTTAAAATTCCTGTTGGAGTTGAAAGAATAAAAAAACAAGCATTTGCAGAGTGTAAAAATCTTACGACTGTTAATTTGCCCTACAGTCTTGTGAGTATTGAAGACAATGCATTTAAAAATTGTTTAAATTTAGAAAAAATAAATATTCCTGATAGTGTGTGCTATATTGGGCAGTATGCATTTGTCAGATGTGATGGACTTAAAGAAATAATTTTACCTGATACTATAACAGAATTTAAAGGTAGTATTATTGAAGATGTCTGGAACAATTTTTTTGGTATATGGTCCTACCATGAACAGTCAGAAATTGCAATTTTATTTTCTTTATTAAAATATGCTTCGAAATCTGTTTTAAAAGATAAAAGTGTGCAGGAAGAATTAAATCGTAGTAAATGGAAAGTTGTAAAACATGCAATAACAAACGATGACCCGGAAGCCTTGAAGAAAATACTTGGATTTTATAAAGTAACTAAGTCTCAGGAACTTTCAGATTATCTTGAATTTGCCAAAAATTCACCGAATGTCAAAGCAGCTCTTTTAGATTACCAGAACAATATAGTTTCTAAAAAAAGCAAAGATAAAGAAAAACACAAAATAGATGAAGAGTATGTTCTCTAAAATATGAAAGGAGATTTGAAATGAGCAATGCAAGTGATTTTATAATTGTTAATGGGGAACTTAGAGAATATAAAGGTTCAGATGAAGTGGTAGTTGTTCCTGACGGTGTAACTACAATTGGAAGCAAAGCGTTTTCTAAAAAAACAACTCTTGCGAAATTAGTTCTTCCGAGTAGTGTTGATACAATAAAAGGCAGAGCGTATAAGTTGTGTACCAACCTGGTTTCAATAAATGTTCCTGTTGGAGTAGAGGAAATACGCGAAGGAACTTTTGAGAATTGTAATAGTCTTACATCGATCAGATTACCGTACAGCATAAAATATATTGGTGGTCGTGCATTTGCCAACTGTAAAAAGCTTGAAAGAATCAATATCCCTGATAGCGTAATGGGTATAAAACCAACAGCTTTTACAGGGTGTAACGGTTTAAAGGAATTTATTTTGCCAGAAAACGTGACAGAATTTAAAGGAAGTGTTATTGAAAAAATTTGGAACTGCTTTTTCGACGAACTTACTCCCGATGAAGATAGAGACATAGCTAGTTCAGTCTTGTTGTATTCATTGATTAAATACACAAACGAATCTGTTTTAAGAGAGAAAAAAATCCCAGAAGAATTAAAAAAGAATAAATGGAATCTTATAAAAGTTGCAATCAAAAACGATGATGCAAAAGTGATGAACAAAATTCTGAATTTTTTTAAAATAACAAATTATGAAGAGCTTGATGATTATATTCAATATGCAAGTAACACAATTGAAGTAAAAGTCAGTATTATGAATTATAAAAATGAACTTCTGAAAAAACAGAAGAATAGTATTGATGATGTGACAGAAAGAGAATACAAACTTTAAAAAACGATAGAACTCCGATACTGATATTGATGAGATTCGGAAAGACTCTATCCGAAATGTTTATCGTACAAAAGGCAGAGTTGATATGGAAGAAATACTCAGAGATTATAATTATAAAAAATATTTTCAAGATGATTATGATTACAAAGATTTCATCTTTGATGATGAATATGATTATTAAATTAAGAAAGGAATGTGATACAATAAAAGCCGTGTTGCCTTATGGCAAACAGAAACGGTATTCCACAACATGAATTAGAAATTCTTGCAAGGCACTTCTTGCCACAAATACAAGCCTTTTTTCAAAGCGAAGAAGGCAGGCAAGAGTACGAAGCATGGCAAAAAGAACAAGCCAAATTAGAGGCAAATAAAGCCAATAACAAGGCATAAAGAAATGGGCAGAGAGTGAAAACTCTCTGCCTCAATCTTTTTATTTCAAAATTATATAGGTTGTAGGTAAAACCCCGTTGCCATTATAGGGGAACAAAATGTTATTTTCTACAAGAGTACCAACAGGCATTGAAATTGCATCCTCAAAAATTCTGAAATATGCCATCTGATAAGCCTGAGATTTCAAGTGGACAGGTATATAGTTTTTAATTATCTTTGCTGCCTCGTTCATTATTGCATTAGCATTTTGTTCAACCAATTCAACAGTAGAGTTGAACGGACTCATAAATTGCTCAAATTCTTCTTTTGTGAACACAGGAACATTAACTGTAAGTTTACCGTTATCATTAAAAACATAGCCCTTTTTTACGAGTTCCGCAACAGCAACATACTCGAATTCATTATTAAAATCGGTTTTACCTTTCGCAATATCAATAAAAACATTTGTAAAGCTTTTTGAGGAATAAAAACTGTGATGTACCATATCTCCGTTAATGGTAAAATCAAAGAACTGTACTCTGTCCCCATTTTCGTTTTCTGTGTTTGATACACCAAACTCAAAGCCTTTGTTTCTCATTGAATCTATTGCTTTTTCAACTGCCCAGATAATACAATTTTCACCAAACTTGTTTTCGGGAAGTTCTATTTTTACTTTTGATTGTAAATTCTCAAAAATTGCTTTGTAAAGAATACAACAAACTGTCAACCAAGATTGCGAGTTTGAAAGCTTTCTGTTTGTTATAATTTCAGCAAGTGCATCCGAAATATTGTTTCTGAATTCCTTTGTTTTATTTGCAACTTCTACAGCACAGTCTGCTGTAAAAATTACTATGTTAGTGTAATACTTTCTGCCGTCAAGACCGAGTGCATCACACTCGACCAATTGCTTTAGGATATCCTCAATATAAGGCAAGGCAATACCTAACTCAATACTGATTTCCTCTGCTGTAAGCTTATCGTTATAACACGCAAAAAGAATGTTCTGACTGATTTTGTTTTCATAAACGGAATTATATGTATTCTTTCCGTTACCCCAATATAGAATGGATAACTCTTTTGGATTATAGCTTTGCTCACCGTATGTTCTTTCCATTGTTATACCTTCTTTCAGAATTTGTCTTGATTTGAAAAGCAGGTATTTAACCATACTTTCACTGATTGCGAGGTGTTTGGATATTTCCGAACAGGATTTATTTTCAATGTAATATAAAATAACCGCCTTACGATATTTCTCGGAAAGTAGTGCTAATTCTCGTCTCAAAAGATTCAAGTCATCTCTTTCATCATCCAATAGCTCTGCAACATTAAATAAATCATCCGTAATTTCACACTCTTTGTTTTTAGCTTTTTTCTTGCACCATTGCTTATATACATTACCTGCAACTGCCCACATAAAGCCGTAAAAAGCATCTGCATTACGAATATTATCAGCAGATTTATAAATCTCCACTATAATATCTTGTGCTAAATCCTCGGCTTCAAAATGGTTAGAGGTTCTAGCCATACAATATGATAGTATTGATTTTGCCATATCGGTCATTTTAATATCAAGTTCTCTTTTTTCCATTATCACACCT
>SVOI01000047.1 GCA_015066465.1 Oscillospiraceae bacterium | reverse complement strand
TCTCGGTAACGTCATTAAACGGACGCTCATCTAAATCAATAATCGCCCTGTGCCCAAAATGTAAGTCTGAAATATAATAGTTCATATCGTTCTCCCTTTGCTTATTGAAATAAATTTAACATAAAACGCATAAAAAATCAAATTATTTTCTAGAATATGGTTAACTTTTTCAAAAAACGAAGATTATATTATTGTAAAATGATTGTTGAATTTTATTGACAAGATATTTTACAGGTGTTAAAATTCATTTAATGTCGAAAATTGTAAAAATTAAAATAAAGGGGTATAAAAATGGGTGTTGAAAAAAATAAAGTTTTTGAAAGCGTAATAATGAACTTTGATCAAGAAAGGAAATATGGATTTATTGAGTATAAAGAAACAAATAATTTGTTTTTTCATATGGAAAATGTTAAAAATCCAAAAGAAATAGTGAAAGGTGCTAAGGTGCGTTTCGAAATATATGAAAATCCTAAGCCCAAAAAACAAAATCAGCGTTTTAGCGCTATAAATGTTGAAGTGATAACAGATGAAACTCATAAAGAAGCTAAAATTCAAAAAAATGAGTTTAAAACTTTTGACCAATTTACAAAAGAATTACAAGAAACTCAAAAAGTTAATGGTGAAACCAAAAAAGAACATATCACAAAAAACAAACACACCAACGTTAAAGCGGCTGGTGTAAAATCTGTTTTTGCTGTTGATGATGGTAATGTTTTAATTACTTCATTTGGTCGCGGTAATGCTGCTGATATTGAAACTTTAAAATCAGATGATGATAAAACAATAAATCTCACAGAAACCGAAAACCAAAAAAAGTACGTCGTTACAAATAAAAGAAGTAATGTAAAAGGTTTAGCTGATAATCCGACAAAAGTTGAAAGTATTATTCCGGGTGAGACCCAAATTGGTTTTAAATCAATTCTCGAAAAACACTTCTTTGGTAGAACGTTTAACGATAATATTCATATTCAGATTATACATAACATTTTAGATATTAAGAAAATACTTGCTGTACACACCAATAATATTGTTTATGCACTCGATAATATTCACGAGCGTGGTAGAGAAAATTCGGCAGAAAAGCCAATAGATATGATAGGTGCAGGTGGTATTTCGACAAGTAAAGAATATGAACAATACTGCTCAGAGAAAAGCGATTACGAAGATAATTTTTTGAAACAATTAATTAATAATGAACGAATTGCGTATTTTGGTAATGCTTTTTTCAAAGATGAAGGTAACAAAAAAGTAATGCGTACCGAAAAAGAAATTTATTACATTCTTGGTATGCTTAATGAAGTGCGTAATGTTTCTACACATTTTACAGAAGAAGATAACAGAGATTGGGCAAAGGCTAATTTATATAATCTTAGTAACAGGTTAAAAGTTGGTTCAAAGGAAGTGTTGAATCAATTATATAAAGAAAAAATAGATAAGATTGATGCAAATGGATTTGTAAATAAAGGTTGCAAAAGAGATTTTAGTATTTTGTTTAAATCACTTAATTTAACTACCGATAAAGATAAAGGTGAATTGGTAGTCGGTTTTTATGATTTCTCAATAAGAAAAAATTATAAGAATATTGGCTTTTCAATAAAAACGTTGCGTGAATATATGTTGAAAATTTCAAATTCTACGCTTTGTGCAGACACAATTTCAAATAATGCAATCAGACCTAAGGCATATAAACTTTATGACTTTATAATCTGGCATTATTATATGAATAAACCTGATAAAATAAATGATTTTGTTGAGAAACTCAGAACCCAAAATAAAAATGATGAGAAAATTAAATTATATTATGACGAAGCTGTCTGTTTGTTAAGTGAATTAGGACGAGAAATTCATACAATGACGAGTTGTGTACATAATATTGAAAATACGAGTTATGAAATAACAGATAAAAAACAAAAAGAATACTATAAGATGCAGATAAATAGTTTGAATTCTGCTGATAAAGTATCCGATTTTTCAAAGGTTATTTATCTTGTAACATTATTCCTTGATGGTAAAGAAATAAACGATTTGCTTACGACATTAATTAATAAATTTGATAACATCGCAAGTTTACTTTCCGTGTTAGAAAAACAAAGTGGTAAAAAAGTTGAGTTTGTTGAAAATTATTCGTTTTTCAATAGTTCTAATTTGTTAAAAGAAAAAACTTTAAATAAATCTGAAAACTATACTTGCAAGATTGTTGAAGAACTTCGTGAAATCAATAGTTTTGCAAGAATGACAGGTGACTGTAAAATCAGAAAATCAGCTTTTGAAGATGCCTCACAGTTACTTGGTTATCACGATAAAACTGTTAACAACTTGTTTGAAGTATTAAGACTTAAAGAACTTGAGAGCAAAGACTGGAAAAAGAGAACAGATGATGAACAACAGGAATATGATCGTTTGTTAAATAAACATCATTATTTCAAATCAGGAAAAAAACTTCCTGATACAGGTCTTCGCAACTTCATTATTAACAACGTGATTGAATCAAGAAGATTTAATTACATTGTTCGTTATGCTGATCCGAAAAAAATAAGAAAATGCACAGAGAATAATGAACTCTTAAAATTTGCTTTTAAAGATGTCCCGGATTCTCAAGTTGACAGATATTACAATATTTGTGTTACCAATAAAATTACGAATGCTACCCGAGAAGAAAAAATTGAAAGACTTGTTGATATTATTAAAAGTATGAATTTGTCCAAGGTTGCAACAGTAAAGCAAAGAGATAAGCAAGATAATGTTGAAAAGCAAAAACAACTTGCTATTATGTCGCTCTACCTCAATATTCTCTACCAGATAGCAAAAAACCTTGTTTACGTTAATTCTCGCTATGTTATGGCGTTCCATTCATTAGAACGAGATTCTCAAATGCTATTTGATGCATATTATGATGTAAAAAGAGGTTATTGTGATTTATCAACAGTGCTTTTGTTTGGCGTTGATGATTTACAGAATAGGAATCGTGGTAGTTATAAATATCTAAGAGATAACAGAAGAAGTAATAAAGATGTAATAGAAACATTTGGTGACTTTAAAGGTAAAGTTTCAAAAGTTGTTGAAAAGAAAAATCAAGGTTTAACGAATGAAATTTATGATTCGTTATGTAATGTTGCTGGCACAACAAAAACTGAAGTCCAAAACGAAATAAAAAGTATTTTAAAAAGTAATGGTTTGGACGAATCGGCTTCTTCATATTTGTCACATAAATTGGTTAACAAAGTTCATTCTTACAAATATCTTAAACAAAATTTAGATTGTGCTGATAACACTATGATTAATCAATTCCGAAACAACGTTGCTCATCTTAATACAATTAGAAATATGGATGGTATTGAGAATGTTACAGGTATTACCTCTTATTTCCAAATTTACCATTATCTTATGCAAAAAGCTTTGTATAAAGAGTTTAAAAAGTGTAGAGAAAATGCCGTTAGGAAGTGGATACCATACATAACAGAAAATGCTGAACCTAAATATGTTTATTGGAACAAGAAAGAGCAACAAGAAGTTGAAGTATCATTTAATCCAAAAATTTTTGGGTATATGGAAAATATCAAAAATCATTCAAACACCTACTGCAAAGATTTTGTTAAAGCATTGTGTGCTCCATTTGCTTACAATCTTCCACGCTTCAAAAATCTTTCAATTGAAGAGCTTTTTGATATGCACGAGCTTTCAGAAGAACCAAAAGAGTCTATGAAGTTAACAGATTAAAATTGAAAATACAGCTTGTAGTTTTAAAACTACAAGCTGTATGAAAACGCTTTTGTATTATTGTATCTGCATATCAAAATTTGACATTTTGCAAATATATGTTATAGTAAATATGAAAAAACGAGTGTTAAGTCAGCGAAGCAATAAAATTAAGGCGTAAGCCTTCCAAAACTCAGCACTCATCACTCGAAAAAACTACACACCGAGAGGTGTCTAAAACAAGTAAGCCGTCTTCATCTATTTTTCTCATTGAACGACGTCACTACACACCGAGAGGGTTGGTGATGTCGTTCGACATCACAATGCAGAATGCATAATTCAGAATGCAGAATAAAAAAGTAGGGGCAGACCTTTGGTCGCCCGCAAAAAGTTGGAATATGTAAAAAAGAAAAATGAAAAAACGAGTGTTAAGTTAGCGAAGCAATAAAATCAAGGCGTAAGCCTTCCGAAACTCAGCACTCAGCACTTTGCACTCAGCACTCAAAAAAACTACACACCGAGAGGTGTCTAAAACCCTTAAGCTCAACTAAGCCTTCTGTCTTTGGCGAACAACGTCACTACACACCGAGAGGTGTCTAAAACATCATGCTTTTTCACTTCCTAAAAAATTATTGAACGACGTCACTACACGAGGTTAATTCGGAATTCGTAATGCGTAATTCGGAATTAAAAAAGGAAGACCCAATGTCGCCCGCAAAAAGTTGGAGTATGTAAAAAAGAAAAAATAAAAAACGAGTCTCAGTTCAGCGAAGCAATAAAATCAAGGCGTAAGCCTTCCGAAACTCAGCACTCAGCACTCAAAAAAACTACACACCGAGAGGTGTCTAAAACTTTTCTCATAACTTTTTACCTCCTATGTTTACGAACGACGTCACTACACACCGAGAGGGTTTAGTGATGTCGTTCGACATCACAATGCAGAATGCATAATTCAGAATGCAGAATAAAAAGTAGGGGCAGACCTTTCGTCGCCCGCAACAATGAATTGGATTCCAAAAAGTGTGAAAAAAGAAAAATGAGAAGTCAGCGAAGCAATAAAATCAAGGCGTAAGCCTTCCGAAACTCAGCACTCAGCACTCAAAAAAACTACACACCGAGAGGTGTCTAAAACTGTAATTAACAGATGGATTAACTACAGACCAGAACGACGTCACTACACACCGAGAGGTGTCTAAAACAATCCTTGTTCATCTGATGTGAGTTTTTCTTCGAACGACGTCACTACACACCGAGAGGTGTCTAAAACAATCTCTGCTTGTTGTCGGTTGATTAGGTCGAGAACGACGTCACTACACACCGAGAGGTGTCTAAAACCGATATAATGATTGCCATTTTTGTTTTCAGAACGACGTCACTACACGAGGTTAATTCGGAATTCGTAATGCGTAATTCGGAATTAAAAAAAGGCAGACCCAATGTCGCCAACAAAAAATTCGAGATATGTAAAAAACAAAAAATGAAAAAACGAGTGTCGGGTTAGCGAAGCAATAAAATCAAGGCGTAAGTCTTCCGAAACTCAGCACTCAGCACTTTGCACTCATCACTCGAAAAAACTACACACCGAGAGGTGTCTAAAACTAAAAAGCTCTCCCATAACATTTCTGGTATAGAACGACGTCACTACACACCGAATCTTTATAAAAAACAAAAAACCGACAACATAAACTGTTGTCGGTTTATTGACATCCACATCAGGATTTTATATAATTATTAAAATGTCGAATTATGTTGAAACAAGGAGTTAATTTTATTATGACAGATAATAAAATAGAACAAGAAACAAAAGAAAATGTAATAAGCTATCATACGTTTATCTTTCCTTTTACCTGGGGTGTTGGTGATATTAAGCGTAGAGAGTTTATTGATATTGTGAATAAAACTGAAAATTTTGTTACTGATAATAAATCAGAATCAATGCTTTTGGGTAATTATTTTACTAAATCAGCCCGAAGAGCTATTTATAACGAACACGAATCTGATACAGATGAGCCCGTGTGGAATTATATTCTGAAGCCCGAAAAACTAAATGGTGCAAAATTTATAGTTTCTGGAACTGAAAAAGATATCACTCGAAACTATGAGCTTGAGCTTAATGCTATCCGTTTTAAAATTTTTAACACAGGAGCAGCAGCTCTTGTTTATGAAGTGAAAAATACCAGATATAACGAATACAACGATATTTTAAAAATTAATAATTGGGGTAGTCGACTTTTCACTCAATTTGTTGGTGTAGATATAGATATAAAAAATTTAACGGACGATAAAATTAAATTTGAAATGCCTTATAAATCAAAATTTATTTTGAATGGCGAAGATTATGAGAATCATATCTCATTTTTATTCTCTGATAAAATTACTATAAATAAAGCTAACTCATTAAATGGTAAGAAGCTTTACATCAATCCTATTCTTGATGAAAGGATGTTTGTTTGTTGCTTTTTAAAAGATGATGAATTTATGAGTCGAGCGGCAGAATATAAAAATGGGAATTATGACTATATTACTTCTTCAACTGACACCGAGATTCTTGCTGAAGATAATGTAGCAAGAAAGCTTCACGAATTAACCTTCGTGGATTTTTCTGGTGTTACTTGTAAAAGTAAAAATGTATTAAAAGAAACAATGCAAAACCATATTTATGAGCGTTGGATTGAAAATGGTAATATTTATGGTGCTTCATCAAAAGCATTGATTTCGGTCGCTAAAGGAAGTGTGCCTGATTTTACGATTAATAGCTTTTTAAGCTATTATGTTGAAATTGCAATTCTTGTGTTGATGCAACGCACTACGCTTATGCAATTTGAAGAAGAATTAGGCGCAGTTATTGCAAACAAAACAAATCATAAAATAGCTAATGTTCAAGAGAATTATATTAAATTCAATGCCCAGTTTCTTTTAAGAGAAATCTCTGCAAAGCCACAAGCAATTGAACTTTATGCTTTACTTAAAGATTGTTTATATATCGAGGTTCACAGAAAAGAAATAGAGAATCAAATTAATTCTTGCCTTGAGTTAGAAACAACTAAGAGTGATAAAAAAAGAACACAGATTCTTTTTATTCTCTCTTTGTTAGGGTTTATAGGTGTTATAAACGATATTTGTGGTTGGGTGCTTGATTGGAATTTAGTCAGGGGCGTTGGTGCTGGTTTAAGCCTTATAATTCTTTTAATTATAGTTCTAATCCTTTATCGCAATCACAGAAAGAAATTATATTAAGGTGCAAAAATGACAATAGTTGAATTTTATGACTCAGACCCAATTGAAAATGCTGTCAGCCTTCTTTTAGAGGGTGCCGAAAAGATTATTTACATAGGCTATAACAGTAAGCAATTAAAACGAGTTATCGAAGATTATAGCGAGATTGCTTCAAATAAGGGTGTTTTGGTAGAATTTGATAGCAAAACTGCAAACAGAAACGACCTTCTTAGCATAACTACAGTTCTTGAAAGCGTTGTAGAAGCTGAAAAAGAGTGTGTTTTCGATTTATCTGGTGGTGACGATTTATATTTAGTTGCCGCAGGCATTGTTTATGAAAGAAATAAAGACAAAGTACAGCTCCATCGCTTCAACGTGCGTAATGGTAAGCTTTCAGATTGTGATGCAGACGGCAATATATTAAAAACAAGCTTTAAAGAGCTGTCACTTAACGAAATTATCAGATGCTCTGGTGGCAGAATTATTTATGATACTGAAGAGCCACTTACAACTCACATCTGGGATTTTACACCTGACTTTGTAAGTGACGTTGAGGTCCTGTGGGGGCTTTGCACTAAAAATAACCGTTACTGGAATATGATGATTTCTTCTATTGGTCAGAATACGGTGTATAAAAATGATGATTTGTTAAGTATAGAAATTAATTATAATGCTCTTGAAAACTCGCTTAACAATAAAGGTGTTAACGATAACTACGTAAAAGAATTTTTTAAAAAGCTTTCAAGCTGTGGTTTTATAAAAGATTTAGTAATTACTGAACAT
This sequence comes from Oscillospiraceae bacterium, assembly GCA_015066465.1. Taxonomy (GTDB): domain Bacteria; phylum Bacillota; class Clostridia; order Oscillospirales; family Acutalibacteraceae; genus DTU089. The sequence goes on along the minus strand of SVOI01000047.1, from coordinate 11,895 downwards.
ACTCTTTCTTACAAATATAAAAATAACGATATTAAAGAGTGTCTTTCAAAGGCAGGACTTTTATTGGAGTTATTTATAATGATAAAAGCTACCGCTTTAAAGAATGAGGATGGTTCACCTTATTACACTGATGCTTTGACAGGTGTTATGATTGATTGGAATGACGAAGAAATAGAAGACAGACGTCCTGTACGAAATGAAATTGACGTTTTGTTAGTAAAAGGTCTTGTTCCTGTATTTGTTTCGTGTAAAAATGGCGAGGTTGAAGTGGATGAGCTATATAAGCTCAGCACAGTTGCAAATCGCTTCGGCGGTAAATGTGCTAAAAAGGTTGTTGTTGCACCTTCAATAGATGAAATGGGCAAAAAGGCTGAGTATATAGCAGAACGAGCAAACGAAATGGGCATTAAAATCATTAAAGATTTTGATGAATTTACAGATGGTAAATTGAATTCTGTATTAAAAAATCTATATTGTTAGGAGATTTTTATGAAAAAATTTATTACTACAATTTCACGCCGTAGATTAGACAGAACCGAAGCCGGCGTTTACAGAAGTGAAAATTCAAAAAAACTTGAAAACGTTATTTACACACGCAATCCTATAATACCTGTAATAGATAACTATACAGAAGATGGCGAAGAAATAGAAATACTTGCAATAGCAAGTTCGCAAAAATATAACGATGAAGAACTTTATATTAACTGCCGTGACCAATTAAAAGAATTTGAAGAAGAATTGTCAAATATATGTAACAGAAGATATATAAAGTACAATGTAAAAGTGCTTCTTACACCATTCGGTGAAACACTTGACAATCATCTCGATTTGTTCGGTGACATTATTTCTGCAGTGTCAGATAATGATACGCTTTTTGTCGATATTACTTCAGGTCCGAAACCAATGCCGATTGTTCAGATGATTGCACTTAACTACTGCACAAAAAACAAAAAGAACGTTATGGTTGAGTGTATTTCTTATGGCGAAATTGACCACGAAACTAAGGACAGAAGACTCTTTGACGTTACGTCACTTTTCTATCTTGATAAAGTCAGTGATGCTTTAGCTTACTCAAAGGTTTCTGACCCAGAAGCATTCATCAGAACACTTATTGCAGGTGAGGTGTAATTTATGGCATACGAAAGAGAAGATTTACAAAAAATCGATGACCTCGCCATAGAATATTATAACGAAGAAGATACAGCAAGAAAACTGGTTTTAAGAGAAAGAATTGCCGTTTTATTTATGAATAATCTTGAGTATATTGTTCATACAGGTGAACTGAAAAAATTGTCAACTGATGCAAAAAGGGCAGAAATAGTCAAAGATGTTTCTATAAAATTTTTCGTTGAAAATCTTTCTAAATACAACCCTTACAAAAAAGAAGAGGGCATAGTTCCTTTTATGGCTTATTTTTATTCGTTTGTACATGGAATTTCTTGTAAAGAATTACAAAAGTATTATGAAAGCATTAAGATTTATAAAAATAGAGATATAAGTGAAATGTATGAAGTGTGTGATGAGTCTGAAGGGACGGCAGTGTACGTTGAAAGTAACCAGAATGTTAATGAGAAGCTTGCACTTTTCGTTGGCTGTATTGTTCAGTTTCAGGCTCACAAAGATATGACCAAAAGCACAAACCAGACACATTTGGATTATTTTCAAAGTTTTTATACGGGTGATATGGTTTACCTTACAAAAGGTGAAGGCTTTTTGCAGCTTTTAATGAACTATGAGCAACTGATACAAAAAAGCTGCTCAACTGAATTTTTAGATTATATATATAAAGATAAAGTTCGCACTCTTTCAGAAATATTTTCAGGAAAATTAAAATATTATAAAGAACTAAAAAATATCGGGATTTTTGGTAAAAGTAAATTAGAAAAAACTTTGAATTTACCCATTGAGCAGAATGTTTATGCTACATACTTCGATGTTTCAAAGGTTGCAATTTCTAAAAAAGTAGATGCTTTTAAAGATTACAAACGTCAACTTTTAGGTGAAGAAATAGGTGCATAAAATAAAGCGTATCCGACTAAAATCGGGTACGCATTTAAATTTTTTAGAAAAATTTTTTGAAAAATGGTTAACTTTTTTAAATAGCAGATATTATATATTGTGAGACTTACAAAATGGAGTTGATTTTATGTCTGATATACATAATTTTATTGACACACTGAATGAAATTATAGATGAAAGCTTTCCTGATACCAACAGATATATAGTAAAGGGTGGAGATTTTATTGAAACGGTTATTATGGAATTAAGGCAAGGTAATAAAAAATTAACGTATTCTCCATACGAAATGTTTACTAAATCAAAAGCTTATGAAGACACAATAGAAGAATTTATTAAGCAATGGGAATATATCTTGGAAGTAAATGAATAAAAAAATTTTTTAAAATATTTAAAAAATGGTTAACTTTTTGAAAAAGTAGATATTATAATTATGAGAACAGAGAAAGGGGGCACAAAAAATATTTTAAAAATTTTCAAAAAACACTTTAGTTTTCAAAAAAGCGTGGAATAATCCACTATCAAGAACGCAAAAAATAGTTCGGTAATTAATCTAAGTTATTTTATTGGTAAATTTCCGTGCTATATTTGCGCCCTTTTTCAGAAAATTAAATATAAATGTGTTATTTTGGGTTTCGCATTTTTAAAGTATAGTTTCGGATTTTTTATCAAACAGTTATTTGTGTGGTATTTTAATTCGTTTCTTTTTTTATACCCTAAAATACCACATTAACATAAATTTTGCCTTTGCAGAAGGCGTGAACCTTGAAAATTGAATAGCGCAAAATCAAGCGAAAAACTTGCTTCGAGCCATGCAATAACTGCGCCAGGACGGTAATAGTCTGACTGTTACAAGAGCGACAAACAGTTTTGGTAAATGTTGAGTGGCACTCAATAAGGCGACGACGGGCAAGGTGAGTATTAGCCACACTATGCTTGATTATTCGAATATACACGTTTAAATTTTTAGGGGGAATTACAAAAATCAAGGCACTCATCTGACAATCCAATTAAACAGTATGACAAAATAAAGGAGAAATTAAAATGAGTGATATATATTATTTAGAAAGAACAAAAAACGGAACAAACTCAATTACATTAAAATCCAAGCTTTTTGAAAACCGGATAATTTTTCTTGACTCACAAATAAACGTAGAATCCGTTAACACAACAATTGCACAAATCTCGCTTCTTGTTATGGAAAATCCAAATGAACCAATAACTATCTTAATCAACAGTCCTGGCGGAAGCATTTTAAACGGTATGGTGCTTATAGATGTTATGCAAGCCTGCCCCTGCACCATTCAGACAGTTTCACTCGGCATAGCTGCAAGTATGGGGGCAGTAATTTTAGCGGCAGGCACAAAGGGTCACAGATTCGTTTCACCAAACAGTCAGGTAATGGTACACCAACCACTTATTGCGGGCGGAATACCCGGTGGAAATTGCAGTGAAATTGAATCAGTAGCAAATTCGTTAATTAAAACAAAAAATGATATAGATAAATTTTTATCGAAGCTCACTGGCAAACCGATTAAATCAATACGAAAGCTTACAGGTAAAGATACATATATGAATGCAGAGGAGGCTTTGAAAAACGGATTAGTCGATAAAATCGCAACTGCAGAAGAACTCAACAGTTTATTAACAGGAGGAATTGCAATATGATTATTTTGGGAGAAAACACATTTTTTAATAACGGCTACAAGCAAAATGCAAACAATCTTATAATCGGCGCACCCGGCACTGGTAAAAGCCGCGGTTTTGTAATCCCTAACCTTTGCGAAGCAAACAATGAAAGCCTTTTAGTGCTTGATCCTAAGGGTGAGCTTTATAGCATAACCCACGAAATGATGGAATACAAAGGCTACAAGGTGAAGGTGCTTGATTTTGATAATCCCTTGAAATCGCAAATTTTCTATAATCCGTTATCATTTATAAAAACACAGGATGATGTCATTAAGTTTTCAAGAATAATAGTAGCAGATCAGAGAAATAATTGTAGAGATAGCTTCTGGCCGCTTACAGCGGAAATATTATGTAATGCATTAACCAGTTATCTTGTTTCTTATCGTCCTGAAGCCCAACAAAATATGAAATCAATTGAAAAACTTCTACGCGTTGCTATACCATCAGATGTTAATCCTCAGGAAAAAACAAAATTAGATAAAATACTCGAAAACATTCCTGATAATAACCCTTGGTGTCGTTCGCAATATGAATTGATAAGAAATGCCGCGGATAGAACTCTGAAAAGTATCGTAATAAGTCTCGCTGCAGAATTTTGTGGTTTGCTCACTCCAGAAATTATTAACCTTACCAGTAGAAATACATTGAATCCACAAAGCTTTTGCGATGAGAAAACTATACTTTATGTTAAATGCTCTGATACAGACCGCTCAAAAGACAAGCTTGTTTCAATATTCTTTTCACAATTCCTTCACGAGATTTATAGTATAGCCGACAACAGTCCATCACGTAGCTTATCAAGACCGGTACATATAATTCTCGATGATATGGGTGCAAACTTAAAAATACCGTCACTTGACTGTATGATTGCAACCAGCCGTGGCAGAGATATTTCGTTTTCAATAATTCTTCAATCCTTCGGGCAATTAAAAAAGAATTATGTGGATTATACGTCAATTGTCAGCTCATGCAACAATCTTGTGTTTTTAGGAAGTAACGATGTTGAAACCTGCAACGATATAGCAACCAGACTTAACCGACCACTTAATGATGTTCTGTATAAAACTAAAAATGAAATATATGTGTTCAAGCAAGGTGACAGAAAGCCTATAATCACAAAGGTCTATGACCTAACTAAGCATCCACGTTATAATGAACTTTCAAGTCCGAATACAAGCCCGATGAAAAAGGAAATAAGAGAGGTGCAAAGATAATGATGATGATTAAAACATTAAAACCACAAATCTTCAAAGAGTACTACGCCTGCAATAGAATAAAAGCACTTTCTTCAATAGATGATGTCCCTGATTTCGAGGAATTTTTTGAGCCAGCAGTTGGATTTCTTGAGGAAGAATATGTTTATTGTGAGATTAACGGACTTGATGAGGAATTCTGCGAACGCTTACAAAATAATTTGGATATTATAAATGGTCAGGGTGGTAGTGATACGATTATTAGTCGTGATATAAACAAAATTACAGGTGAGTGTGAAAAATTTAAAATTTCTGATTTCGATAAAGGCTGTTGGTATAATTATCCTAAAAAAATTGCATTAGTAAATACTCACGAGCATTTTAGCACACTTCAAATTTATGATGGGGATGAGAAGCTTGGATGCTATATCATAGAAATTCAGAAGGATGAAATAAAAAGATTTTTCGATGAAAATAAAGATGATTTAATAGTTTTAGAAAATGACATTTTTGCACGACAGATAAAACCAGATTATGATAGCCTCATTGGCTTTGTTGAAAGTAAAAAAATTATAAGAAAAGTTAAATTTCGTAGCAATATGTTATCCCGAGAGTGCAGGCTCAGACGTTTAGATTTAAAAAAATTTGCAAGTATAGCAGTAGAACATCAGACCGAAGAAAACTTTAATCAGTTAGTAGACGTTATAGAAGACTACCACGTTCAGGTTAAGAAAATAGAAGAGCTTTTTGATTTGTTAGAAAAAGAGAAAATGCAAGATTGTATACAAACTATTTCAGATGAAGAAGCGTATGGTGTTGTTTTTTCCCTTTTTTATAATAGATATTTAAAATGCAAAGATCACAAGGAGTTTGTTAAAACTGTAAAAGCGTACCTTAAGACCTTTATAATAAATCATCCGGAGTCTTATGAATATTTTGTTGACCAGTTGTATAAAGGGGAATTCGATGAAGAAAAATTTATGAAGGATTTTGAAGATATAATGACAGACGTCGCTTATTATGACCCGCTTGCAGATTCCATTCTCGGCTGATATTTCAGCCGAGATTTTTAAAAAAATAAAAATTTCAAAAATTGGTTAACTTTTTTAAAACGAAGATATTATAGATTATGTGATGTGAAAAAAGACTCAACGAAAAGGAGTTGATATTATGAATTATTATATTTCTGATTTGCATCTGTTTGCAAATTCTCAAACTAAAAATGGTAAAAATTTCGATAATCGGCCATTTGAAAATGTAGAAGAAATGAACAAGTATTTTTTAGATGCATGGAACTCAAAAATCAAAAGTGACGACACAGTTTACATATTAGGCGATTTACATATCAGAGGTAAAAATGAAGATTTAATTGATATTGTTTCAAAATTTAATGGCAAAAAGGTTTTAATCAAAGGTAATCATGATAACGTATCAGACCCCAATTACAGTAGGTTGTTTGAAGAAATTTGCGATTACAAGGAATTAACCGAAAAAGTTAATGGTGAAGCTTACAGACTTGTGCTTAGTCACTATCCAATTTTATTCTGGAATGGACAACACAGAGGCAGTATTCTTTTGTATGGTCATGTTCACAATTCAGTTGAAGATGAGTTTTTTCAACAAACTATTGAGGTGATGAACGAGTCGGAAGAACTGCATTTTAATAGTGATGACAAGAAGGTTCGTGCTTTTAACGTTGGTTGTTGTATGCCTTATATGAATTATGAGCCACAAACGTTTGAAAGTATATTAAATTATAAAAACAAGAAAAAATAAAATTTTTCAAAAATTTGGTTGATTTTGGTTAACTTTTTTTAAAACCAGATATTATAGTTATGTAAGACAAGTAAAGGTGCACTCAGCAAAGGGTGATGATAACCGCTGTGTACTTTAGTTTAAGTAAATTCGCACCTTTAAATTTGTTTTATATAGAAAGGTACATACAGCAAACATTAAAAAGTTTAATGGTGGCTATGCAACGTCAGTAAATAATAAGCAAAAATGTACCTTGAATAAAAAAGACGCATACAGCAAACTTCAAATATTTAATTAAAAGATGATTGAAACGAGCGTCTTGTAAATTGAAAAGGCACTGACAGCAAACCTAAAATGAAGATTTAAACAGAGCGTAAACAAAAGTTTATGTTTATACTGACTTCGGTCAATGTAAATAGTGCCTTGTAATTTTAAAATAATTATATTTATATAAAGGAGGTTTTTTTATGTTAGAAAGCCTTAAACAAGAAACAAATTTGACATATACAGAAAACGGTGCTACAACGTTAGTATCTTCAACTTCTCATTGTGTTGATCTTTTTGCAACAATTGGTGCTTTAAGATATGCAGATGATAACGAAATAATTATAAGATTTAGAAGGGCATTCATAGAAAACCCTGATATTGCTATGAAAATTTTGTTTTTTGCTCGTGACGTTCGTGGTGGACTTGGAGAAAGAAAAGTTTTCAGAGTTATTCTCAGTTGGCTTTGTAATAACAGACCAGCAACTGTTGTGAAAAATGCAGGGTTTATAGCTGAATTTGGTAGGTTTGATGACTTGCTTTCATTGTTTTATACACCTTGTGAAGCAGTTGCTATCGAAATAATCAAAAACCAATTGCAGAAAGATGTTGAAAATGCAAAAAAACAAAAGGAAATCTCGCTTTTAGCAAAGTGGTTACCTTCTGTAAATACAAGTAATGCAGAAACTGTAAAACTCGGTAAATACATAGCTAAACAACTTAATATGAATGAAAAGGAATATAGAAAAACACTTGCTCGTTTAAGAGGTTATTTGAAAATAATCGAAAACAATCTTCGCACAAAAGATTATACGTTCGACTATTCTGAACAACCATCAAAAGCAATGTTGAAATATTCTATGGCATTTATGAGAAACGATAACGAAAGATATCGTAAATTTTTAAATGCAGTTTCTTCCGGTGAAGTCAAGTTCAATACAGGTACACTTTATCCTTATGAAATTGTTTGTAAGTGTATTGATAAGCTTTGCTATGATGAAAACCATAATCTTTGCCCTGTAGTTTCACAAGAAATGAGAGAGAGCCTTAATGTTACCTGGGGGGCATTAGAGGATTTCACAACCGATGAAAATGCTATCGCTGTAGTAGATACATCTGGTTCTATGTATACTCGTGATGTTCCCAGTCCAGCATCTGTAGCGCTTTCTCTTGGTATATACTTAGCAGAGAAAAATAAAGGTGCTTTTAAAAATCACTTTATAACCTTCTCAGAAAAACCACAACTTATTGAGCTGAAAGGTGAAAAGTTTGTAGATAAATTACAATACATAATGTCTTTTATGGAGATTGCAAATACCAATATCGAAGCAGTTTTTAATTTGATATTAAATGCTGCTGTTAAAAATAATATAAAACAAGATGAAATGCCATCGAAGCTCTATATTATTTCTGATATGGAGTTCGACCAGTGTGCAGAAAATGCCTCTTTGACAAATTTTCAGAATGCAAAGCAGAAATTTGAAAAGGCTGGTTATAATTTGCCGGAGATAGTATTCTGGAATGTGCAAAGCAGAAATCGTCAACAACCTGTTACTAAAAATGAACAAGGTGTTGCGCTCGTAAGTGGTTGCACCCCAAGATTATTTTCAATGGTTCTTTCAGGGGAATATACACCTGAAAAGTTTATGTTAGAAGCAATCTCTAACCAACGTTACGAAAAAATTGTAGCCTGAATTAATATCAATAGTGTGTTTCACACTTTGATATATAGGTCACCGGGCGTCATCTCGGTAGTGCGATTGACACTTAAAACCCAAATTTTATGCCAGACTTAGGGCTGGATTGTTGGTAGGCAACGAAAAAACCTAAAGCTATGCCGAACTTAGGGTCGGATTGTCGGTGGGCGACGCAAAAATCAATCATTGAGAAGGCGAGATAACACTACGGTGTTATACGTCTTCTCTAAATTAAACCAGGTGATTCACTACCTATGTCCTAAATGTGAGCCCTTAATAGAGGCGATTCACTGCCTATGTCCTAAAGGTGAACCTTTAATTTATGATGCCCTCTGCCGAAAGCGAGGAACTAAAAAAGCGTGCGAACCTCCACCAGTAAGCGAGGAACTAAAAAAGCGAGTGAACCTCCACCACAAGCGAGGAACTAAAAAAGCGAGTGAACCTCCACCACAAGCGAGGAACTAAAAAAGCGAGTGAACCTCCACCATAAGTGAGGAACTAAAAAAGAAAACTTCGCATTATTGAGACGAGTGACGGTTCTGACTCGTCGGTAAAATAAAAACTGACCGAGAGATTGAGATGAGTGACGGTTCTGACTCATCGGTAAAATAAAAACTGACCGAGCGAAGTTGAAGTTATAGTAAGGAGGATAAATATGAAAAATGACTCCTACTACATAGTGTTGTTGGATGATTATTCAGCAGCATCTTCTGTTAGTTGTGATAAATCTTATTATGGAAATTAAAAGTAGGTTTTTGACACAAATGTTTTATGAAATTTATTGTATCAAAATAAATTGAAAGGAAACCCAAATATGAAAGGCACACCCCAACCAACAAGACCAATTGAAGAAGTAATGGAAGAGTCAAGAAATAATTTTAAGCGTATCTATGGTCATTTACTTACTCAAAACGAAGCAGTAGAAATTACAGAGAAAATTAAACAGAAACTAAAAGAAGAGGCTGAAAACAGATGAAAACAAAATGTTTGGCAGTGCTTGACACGAATGTACTCGTGTCAGCCATGTATTCAGAACTTTCTCCTCCGGGTGAAATATTAAAACTAGTTGAAGCTGAAAATATAATTCCTATCTTTGATAAAAGAATTCTTAAAGAATATTGCGATGTTTTACAATATAGCAAATTTAAATGTGTTTTTACAGATGAAATAAAAAAAGATACTTTTTATACAGTTGTATCTGCTGGCATTTGTGTAGATGATGTATATAAAACAACTCAAGCAATAAAAGATTCTAAAGACATTCCTTTTTTTGAGGTAAAAGAAACTATCGAAGAACTTCCGTCAAGTTTAATAACTGGAAATATTAAGGATTTCCCCAAAAAGGATCCCTTTATTTTAACACCAAGAGAAGCTCTTTGTGTTTTAGATAGTTTCGAGGTTTTCATTTCCGCTAAAGAAAATTATGATAAAGATTTTCAAAAAATTGTAGATTCAATTATAAAAACAGATAAATATACATCAGGACAGGAACTTTTAGATGATATTTTTAAGGATGTAAAAATAAAAACTGACCGAGCGAAGTGTATTTCTTGAAAGGGTGGGTGTGTTGTGACACAAGAACAAAATATAGATTTTGCCAAAGGTCTATTGGTTAATTCTATATATAAAAGTGCCAGACTTGAAGGTATAGACGTTACTTATAATCAGGTTGAAAATATTTTAAATGACGTAAATATTTTATCACTCACCCCAAAAGAAATAATGAAAATTCTTGGGTTGAGAGATGCCTGGAATTATTTACTTGGTAGCATAAATGAGAATTTGGATTTGGGATATCTTGAAGCTTTACATTCGAAAATCGCAATAGCAGATGTTCCATATTATGAGCTTGGAAAAATAAGAACAGAAAACGTGTTAATAACTGGTACTATCTGGCGCCCAGAGCTTCCTGATATTGAAAAACTACATAAAGAACTAATGGAATTTATCTCAATGGAATGTTGCGTAGAAAAGGCTGTTACGTTGATGTTGTGGGTTATGCGAACCCAACCATTTAAAGACGGTAATAAAAGAGTTGCAACACTTGCTGCGAATAAGGTTTTAATTGAAGGTGGTAAAGGTCTGCTTCAAATTCAGGTGGAATCTATTTTATCATTCAAAAAACTTTTGGTTGAATTTTATGAAACTAACAATAGTAGTAAAATTAAAAGTTTTATTTTAGATAATTATATATTGCCTTGTGAAATCTAATAGTGTATATATAAGTGCTTTTAACAAACCTGCTTCACAATGTGCGACACCGAAACATTGTTTATCAATTTATGTACATAAAGAAAGGTGCATATAACGCTTGTTGACAAAGGTGAGATTTAGTAATGATATGGAAGGAATTAATAGATTTATTAAAATCAAGTGAAAGTGAATATGATATTAACTCAAAACGCAAGGAAATAGCCGAATGGCTTCCTTGTGTTGTTCGTATGTTTGAGTATAATCAGGAAAATAGTTATCACCAGTATGATTTGTGGTTACATTCAGTTCATACAGTGTTAGAAATTCCTAAAAGTGCAACTGACGATATGCTGTATCTTTCTGCACTTCTTCATGATATCGGTAAACCAGATTGTAAATGTAATGGGAAAAATGCAAATGACACGAAAGCTCATTATTATGGACATCCAGAAAAGAGTGAGCAAATAGTTCGCGATGAGGTTATACCATATCTTATTTCTAAAGGTGTTTTATTATTAGACGATGATATAAAAAGACTTTTGTATTACGTTAGGTTTCATGATGACAGAGTGCCATTAACCGAAGAAACTTTTTCAAGACATTTGTCTTTGGTCAGTATAGTGGTGTTCAAAAATCTAATAATGCTTCAGATTGCGGATGCAAAAGCACATAACCAATTCCCATTGGTCGAAGAGCGTATAAAGGTGTGTTCAGATTGGTTACAGAGGCTGAATATATAAAAGATATGGGTTTTTATAAAGAAATAAAATTATCTTAGAGGGAGTTGAACTTATGAATAAATGCAATAACACAATAAACCAACTCTATGAAATTATAGAGCAAGCGGTAAAAAATAAAACCCCCGTTAATTTTCAAGACGTTGAAACAATGTTGCAGGTTGTACCTGGATCAAACGGACCAGCATTCATAATACCAGAGCTTTATTGGCAAGATGAAAAAGGAAACGTTTATCAGGCGTGGATGCAAATTTGCTATCAGAAAAAGCATGTTTTTCCAGGATTATATGTTGTTGGTAGCAAGACGTTAGATTGGTTCTCATCAGGCGATTTATCGATGATTAAACCAGA
>SVOI01000046.1 GCA_015066465.1 Oscillospiraceae bacterium | reverse complement strand
TATTTGAAGCCTCTTTTTTATTTTATATCAAATACAATTACATTATAACTTTTTTTATATAAAATTCAAGTAATTTTGAGTTTTTACACTTAAATTCGATATTTCAATTTAATTTTTTCTATATATTGTTGCCGACCCAAGAACTTGAACCTGCCCTCACCGAAGGTGAACACAATCGTTGCCGTTGACGGCAAAGCGTAGCGAACGCCGTCGAGTCCTGTCAGGTGCACCAAAAATAAAAGAGTCACTTATGTGGCTCTTTTATTTTTGTACTATTATCTATTCTTTATTATTTCTTATCTATTCTCTAAATAAAATGCAAAAAACAATGGTTTAAATTGTTTTTTACAAAGACAATTTATATATCCTCTGTTTCTCCATATTCTCACGATATGCAAAATAATCTTTTTGGGGTTTTATTATCTCAATAAGTTCTGCACCTAATTTTTCAATCGTTTTATAAGAAGCAATATTACTTTCATCACAAGTCAATACCAATTCACCCATTCCGTGTGCTTTTGCAACCTGCAACACAAGTTTACACGCTTTGTAGGCATAATTGTTACCACGGTATTCCTTATTGATTTCATAACCGATATGCCCATTGTAATATGAATGGTAATTGTTACCTATACGAATGCTGATTTTACCTACCACAATACTATTCACACAAATATCGTAATAATAGAATGGTAACAACTCATTGTCGCCCTGATATTTTTGAGAAATTTTAAGGGTGATTGCATTATCAGACAAAATATCAAAATCATTTAAAAATCCAAAACTACTCATTTATATCACCTTTTATAATTTACAATACATCTCCTGTGCTTTTGGCATAAATCCAAGCTTTTCATAAAGTGAAATAGCATTAGTATTTGTGGTAAGAACATCAAGATTTATAAAACTGCAGTTTTGCTCTTTTGCCCAGTCTTTTGCCGAATTCATAAGAGCTGTACCGAAGCCATTATTTCTATGAGCTTCCGTTACAATTACATCCATTATATAACAATATTTACCAGGAAGCATAAAGGCAAAATCAGGTCTTTCCTTTGCCTGAAGCAGAATAAAACCAACAACTGTACCATCGTTTTCGTAAACAAGAATATCAAAATCATCATTTGAAACCGTTTTTTCAAGGAACTCTATACTTTGGTCGCCTTCTTTTATGAAATCAGGTATCAGTTTTGACATTTCTCTGAATTGCTCACGATATAATTCTGCTATTGCAGTTATATCGTCAAGTGTTGCTCTTCTTATCATAAACTTTCCTCCCAAGCTTCTTTAAGTTCTTTTATACTCTGATAGCGCTCATTTCTGTTGTCACTTACCGCTTTTATTGCAACTGTAAATGCTTCGTCTGACAGTTGCCAATCCTCACGAGTACGCTTGTAATTGCCGAACAGCGCAAAAGCAAATGCACCGGCACAATAAACATTTGTTATCTCATCAATATCTGCACCTTTTTTGTATTCTTCTGGTGACTGAAACTTTGAACTTCCCCACATTCTGCCCATATCGTTGACACACGGCTGTTTTCTGAAAAAGTCAATATCACAGATTGTTGTTTTATGGCTTTCGGCATCGTACATAATACTACCGTCATAAAAATCAACTGCAACATATCCGTTTGAATTGGTGTAGTCCAAGAAATCGAGTATATCGTGAAAAACATTAAGCCTGTCCGCAATAGGTAAATTCATAAATCTGCGATGTTCTGCAGGATACATTCTGCCCATACAGTCACCGTCAACCCACTTGAACACCATTGCAAATCCGCCATTGATTTCTTTGACTTCGACAAACTCGATGAGATTTTTATGTTTCAAATTCTCATATATGAGCAAAGTTGATTTCAAACGCTCAATTGCGTCTTTAGGAGTTCCGTTGTATGCCTCGGTAGGTGCACCTGCAAATTTAACAAAATATCTTTCACCGTCTTTTTCTATTCCAAAACAGATATTTCCTGAATCCTGGTCATCAAACACTTTGAACACCTTTCCGTATTGGCTTAAAAAGCTGAAATCGAAAGGTGCTTTCATTTTATATGGAACACCATCAATATATTGCAAATAGTAACCTTTGAAATACCACTTCGGCACAGGGTTCTGCATGTTATCGTACCAATCGAGTACATCTTTCGCCTGATTGAGCATTGTCTGAATTTCACCGTCACCGAACGGGATTGCCCACGGAATTGATGAAAGCATATTACTGCTAATATAAAGTGCAAGAAGTTTCCAGAAATCCATTGGTACTTGCATTTCAAAATAACCATTGACAATGCCTGAAGCGAAAAGCGGAGCAGACTGTGCACACCACACGATGCGATTGAATTCTTCCCACGGGTCACCGAAATCATAGCGGTCAAAATCTATAATTACGATTTTGCCATTTTCAATCATCATATTGCCGATATGATAATCTCCGTGCTGATAAGTTTGAGGTCTGTTTTTCAGCAAATGTCGGTTGGCTTCTATGTAATCAATGATATATTCAGCACCATCAAATTTTATAGGACAGTCATTGTACATCTGTATTTTTCTGTCCATCTTCCTATTGAATCGTTCTTCCCAATCTGGTTGGTCTACTGGTGCTGGTATTGAGTGAATTTTCTTTAAAATTCTGCCTGCTTCAAGTCCGAGTGCATACTGTTCAGAGTCTGCAAGATATGGAACAACCTCATTTGCATCTTTGCCATCAATCCAAGTCTGCAATGTATAAACACCCTCGTCACACTTACCAAAGTCAACAGGCTTACACATAGGCACACCAAGCTTTTCAACTTGCTTTTGCATACGGTACATATTCTCACGGTTTGCACTCTTTTCAAAAGGTGTAACACGTAAAAGATATTTTGTACCGTCAGCAGTTGTGACACAGTATTTCTTGTCGCCCGACCAACCTTTGTTTATAGGTTCTTTTGTTATAAAATCAAGCATTATTAAATCCTTTCAACCATTCAACAGACTGTTTTAATCCGTCGATAGTTTTTGTTTCTAAAACCACACGGCAGTTTTGCTCTTTGGCAAGACTCGAATATTTTTCAATATCCATTTCACCTGTGCCAAGTGCAAGGTGATTTTTTCGCGCTTTCGCATCGTGTAAATGAATATGAGTCAGACGCTCTTTATGTTTCACTATAAATTCTTCATCTGTTCCACCTATACCGTGATTATGTCCTACATCAAAAGTTAAAGCAAAAACGTTAGATTCTAAAAGTAATTCAATAGCTTCTTTTTGAAAATCTTCATATCCATCACAGTTTTCAATGCAGATTTTCAAGTCAGCATCACCTATAGCATTTTCACACATATCTCTAAAATCAATAATACTTTTAAGATACTGCTCTTTGTATTCAGAGAAAAGATGCACTTTTCTGTCAGGTAAAGTAAAATATACACCTTTTGCCATGTGCATATTCAAAACCTTAATATCAAGTTGCTTTGCAATTTTTATGGTATCTGCAACAGTTTTTATATAAGCATCTGCAACATAAGAATTAAAATCACAAACATTTAAGTTTTCGTCAAGGTGAATAGTGTAATAGATACCGTATTTATCAGCAATGCTTTTGAAATATTCCACATCAATTTTGGGGAGCTGATATTGTGGCAAGTTCATATTAAGTTCAATGAAATTAAGACCTAATTCTGCACACAGCTTGGCACAATCTTCAAGAGTGCTTGTTTCAATCAATGTGGGCATACCGTAGTTTGTCAATTCCATTTTCCCTCTCCTTACATTTCATTATAATTATTTTAAATTTACCAACAACTATTAATGAAATATCTCAGTATTTGTAAGCGAAGCCTTGCCTTCTTTGAAAAGAAGGGGGACCATTCGTCACACAAACTATATTTTATTGTCATTTTTCAAGCGTGAGATAAGATTTATTTTACTAACAGATAAAATCGGAATGGTGGAAAATTGATGTTAAAATGCACGTAAGTGCAATGACTTGAGTTCAACTCATTAATATACTTTAATTCGTGTCCGTACGCTGAAGCGTATTCTGATATCAATTCTCCACCAAGCAAGCTTGGTCCCCCTCTTTTTCAAACGAGGTAAGGCTTCGCTTACATTTAATTTATTTCACTCGATTTATTTATTGTTCGAGTTAATTATTCCCACTACTCACGGGAGAGCAAAGCTCATCCCCTACATTGTTGGAGATGATTTTTTATTTCATTTCACAGCAAGTGTAGCGACATATTGCGGATAGTATTTTCTGATTTCGTTTCCACCCTCACCGTCACGGTCTTCATATAATGCTTTAAGTGTGAATCCAGCTTTAAGCTGACCGCCGATTTGTTCATCTAATGTGTGACTAAACTGTATGCCATCACCATTTGCAATCATTGCATTGCGTCTTTCTTCTGACATTTTAAGTGGATTGAACGGCAACGGGTTAACTACTTTCAATGGGTCACTTTCTTCAAATAAATAATCAATACCATTATCAAGACCTGCAAGTAATATACCACCTTTTTTGAGTATTCTGTAGCACTCGTTCCAGACTGAATAAACATCTTCAACATAGACGTTTGAAACAGGGTGAAAAATCAAATCAAAGCTTTCATCTTCAAAAGGAAGTGGCTTTGACATATCGCCTTTGATAATTTCAATGTTATATCCTTCTCTTTCTGACACCATTCTGTCTGCCTCAAGTTGTTTATCTGAATAATCAAACACAGTACATTCTGCACCAAGTTTTGAAAGTACAGGCATCTGCTGACCGCCACCACTTGCAAGTCCTAATATCTTTTTGCCTTTTAATTCTCCGAACCACTCGTGTGGAACAGTAATACATGGTGTAAGACGAACTGCAAAATTATCTGCAGTAGTTTTTTCATATTCTTCACGGGTTATCGGCAATGTATATACAAAACCATCTTCTGCCCAAGAATTCCAAGTTTCTGAATTTATTTTTGTGTAATCTATCATTGTTATCTCCTTCTCAATCTTTTTCATAAAAAATCAAGGCACCTCCGAAATGGAGATGCCTTTTATATTTACAGAAAGATATATTACATCAATCGCAAATGGACAAAATGGCATCTCTGTTTCGTAACATAGTATTCATTGTCATTTCGTCCACCTACCTTTCAATAATTGCTTGTAACTATATTGTTGATTATACTCTTGTATTTTAAGAATGTCAATATTTTCCACTCACACTGCAAAATAAGAAAGCTATTTTTACATCTTTTTATAATACTTTGAAGTAATTTGTCTTACTAAAAGTATAAGCCCACGTACGCATAATTCAACAGCCATTGCAATCCACACGCCGTGGAGTCCTAAAGGCTTTACAAGTAAAAGTGCAAGACCTATTCTCACAATCCAGATACTACCTAAATTCATAATACTTGGCACAAACGTGTCACCAGTGCCCCTCAAAGCCCCTGCTGCTACTATAGAAACGCCAAAGAGTGGTTCTGATAAAAGACCAATTCTTAATACCTCTGTGGCAAGTTCTCTAACTTCTGTTACTGGCGTTAACAGCATAAACACAAACGGGCAGAAAAATATCATAATAAGACCTGTAAGCCCCATAAATATACCGCCCATAGCAGTGCAGATATTACCGTAGCGTTTCGCTGTTTTAAAGTCACCAGCACCAAAGCTTCTGCCAACAAGTGTTGTTGCGGCATTACCAATGCCGTAGCCCGGCATATAACAAAGACTTTCTGCTGTTATTGCAAATGAATTAGCGGCTATTGCAGCTGCACCTAATGGTGCTACTATCATTGTTGTTGCAACCATTGCGCCACACATTGCAATCTCCTGAACGGCAACGGGAGTGCCGATTTTAAATGCTGTTTTAATTATATTAAAGCTAAATTTACTTTTACCTGACTTTAATAATGAGAGTTCTTTATTACGAAGATAACAAAAAGCCATCATAAATACACTTATAACAATACAGGCAAGTGTTGTACCCATTCCTGCACCTAAAACGCCATATTGGGGTATAAAAAGAGCGTTAAATATTACGTCTAATACACACATTACCGCATTTAAAATGCTCGGCGTTACCATATCCCCTGCACATTGCAAATAAGATGATGATAAAGAATTTATCTGAAAAAATGGTATCATCAAAGCGTATGTTATAAAGTAAATGCTTGCATCACGATTTATCTCTTCACTGCCACCTAACAAAGCTGGTAATGGCTTACTGATTAAAAGCCCAAGAACACACATAAGAAGCGATATAATTATTGCCGTAATTAATCCGTGTTTTACTACATTTTTAGTATGTTTTGTATTTTTGGCGCCAACGCTGTGAGCTACCTGAACAGAAAAACCAGCAGAAACCGCGTAAGGAATTCCGTTAAAAAGCCACGTTGTAGATGCTACTAAACCAATTGAGGCAGAAGCGTTAGCCCCTAAAGCACCTACCATAGCAGAGTCAATATATTGCATTGCTATAGTGGTGATTTGTGTAAGAATTGCAGGTAAGCTCAAACGCCATACTTGTTTTATCTCGCCTTTAAGCTCACTGTTTCTCAAAGTCGCCACACTTCCACCCCCTTATAGTTTTATTATTCAATTATATTGTTTTCAGTTACTACTTCGCCAACACAATCAGTTGTAACTGTAAATGGTTTATCGAAAATGTTATTTCTTATTTCTGCTTTCTCGAGATACTCTAAATGAATATCGTGAGTTTCACCATAACAGTTTTTGAAAACGTTGTTTTCGAGTATGAGCTTGCCGTGAACAAATTCTTTTGATTTTTCATCCATAACCTTTGGCGTGTAACGAATTGTAGGTGCACCATCAAATGTAGGACCAAAATCACAACCATCTATAACATTATTTCTGAAAACAATTTCTTTTGTGTAGCCCGATTCAAACCAGAAGTTGCAATCATCTTCAATAAGAAGTGCTGGTCCCCACAATTTATAAAAATTATTGTTTTCAATAACAACCTTACCACGTGTTGTTGCAAGAATTCCCCTTCCCGCTGTCTGACTGAAAGAGCAGTTCTGCACAAGTAAATCGGGTGTCCACGAGGCGTTTTCAACTACGTCTTTATTGAGTTCTATTTCTGGTAAAGCTCTGTCTAAATAAAGTTTAATATCTGTTTCATCGAGTTTTGTAAAGTCCACGACCTTTACATTGTCAAAATACGGTTTTAATGTATCCCATTTTATAAACTCTAATTCGTCACCGATTTCGAAAGCCTGAAAACCCCAGCTTTCAGGGTGCATAAAGCGAACTGTAATTGATTTTTCTCTTTTATTTGCTTTTATAATTCTCAAGTGTGTACCGTGAACGTTTACGTAATCATCGTGAGCACCGTATGCTTTACAATTCTGAATTTTGAGTTGCCCACGGCAACCAGAAAACTGAAAGAAATCGGCTGTACTTGCAACTGTTCTGTGCTCTGCTGGTGTAAAATCACAATTTAAAAACGTAACGTTTTCACAGAATTGAGAAACCATTCCGAGTCCGTGCATAAACTTTACTCTCATATTCTCAAAGTGCAAGTTTTTACATCTTTCAAAAAAACTGCCAACCTGGTCACGAATTATATTTCGTGTCTGTATAGTTGTACCCTCTTTAAAAGTAATTTCAGGATTTTTAAAATGCACCCTTAAAACATTATTGTCAAGTTTCTCTATTTTTGTAAAGTTCAAATCAGCACGTCTAAAATCTCTTGTTTCATAAGTTTCAGGTTCAAACACTTTAATGTGACGTTTATTCCCGTGATAACTGTCAATCCAATAAGGGTTGCCATTCTCATCTTTTTCGCCTATCCAGAAAAGTTCGTTATCACAAATCTTATAAAGACAATCGTCATTTATTTTAATATCACAAACGCCGTTTTCTGCACTTAAAACCTTAAATTCAGACATTGTCGGGCAAGCGTAATCTAACGTAAGATTTTTAATAGTTACGTTTCCACAATGATCAAGAAGAATAGGTGTCATTTTGCCATGAACTAAAACACAAGCACCATTACCATCGATTGTTATATTTTTCTTTTCTTTTAAATATATTGCCGTAAAGCGTGTGCCGTCAGGATTTTCTTCTTTTTTTGCTGTATTTGAGCAATAGTAACCTTTAAGACAAAATGAATCATCTTGCCTTACGTCATAAATTTTATTTTTTTCTAATACTATTGTTTCGTTATCAGTAACGTTACTGAAAAGTGTACTTAATTCATTCATTTTACATTTATCTCTATTGTGTCTTTAACTCTTATATCATTTGAAGATGCACCAACAAGAATTTCGAATTCACCATTTTCAACAACCCATTCAAAATGTCTGTTGAGAAGTTTGAATGAATCAAAATCAAGTTTAAATTCTACTGTTTTTGTTTCACCAGCTTCGAGTGTAATTCTCTCGAAGCCTTTAAGCTCTTTAAGTGGAGTAATAATTGAAGAAACCTTATCATTTACATAAAGCTCAACAACCTCGTCACCCTTTACTTTACCGATATTTTTAATATCAACTGAAACGATATAATCTAATTCACCTTGTTTTTCAATTTTTAAATTGCTATACTTAAATTCAGTATAAGAAAGACCAAAACCGAACTCGTATCGTGGTCTTCTGCTTCCCTCAAACATAACCTCTGTATTATTAGGAAGAACTGTGTAGTAGCAAGGAATTCTATAAGAATCCTGTGGGAAAGATACTGGTAATCTACCAGCTGGGTTATTTAAACCAACAAGTGTTTCTGCTATTGCCTTAGCACCTGTTTCACCGCCGAACCAGGCAATTAAAATAGCTTCGCAAGCTTTGTCTTCAACAGATAAATCTACCGCTCTACCATTTTCTAAAACAAGCACAACAGGCTTACCAGTTTTAGCAACTGCTTCTATTAATTCACGTTGTTTACCAGGTAATTTTAAATCTGCTCTGTCGTGACCCTCACTACTTGTAAACGTATTGTCACCGCCGACAATAATAACAACGTCAGATTTCTTTGCAATTTCAACTGCTTCTTCTATACATTCTTTTTCGTCTTCATCATAAACTTCAACAAGGTGTGGCTGACCTTCCTGAGTTTCTACGTGAAGGTCTTTTGGAATACCACAGCCGTTGCAATATGCAATTTCTGTTTCGTCACCAAGTAAATCTCTTAATTCATCTAAAACAGACCTTAATTCATAGCCATCTGGCACAGATGAATAACCGCCCAATCTCTGACGATTTGCAGAAGGGCCCAAAAGAGCAATTTTCTTATACTTACCCTTTTCTAATGGTAATATGCCGTTATTCTTAATAAGTGTCATAGACTTTTTAGCAGCCTCGTGTGAAGCCTTGAGATGCTTTTCACATCTTATTACACTCTCGTGTAACTTTTCATCTGTATAAGGATTTTCAAAAAGACCTAATTCGAATTTAATTTTAAGCACTCTTAAAACTGCATCGTCAATTCTTTTCATAGGAATTCTGCCAGATTTAACGTTCTTGATAATTGTGCCTTCCCATGTTTTTGTATCGTAGTCACAACAACCCTGCATATCAAGACCAGCATTAACCGAATCACAGATTGCATCTTCATCTGTTGCGGCTGTAAAGTGACGATTTACGAGTCTTACAACTGAACCCCAGTCTGCTCTTACGTAACCCTTCATACCCCATTTTTCACGGAGTATATCGGTCAAATAATATTTAGAAGTTAAAACAACTTCACCGTCAATAGCATTATAACAAGACATTACGTTATATGCCCCTGCTTTTTTAATTGCAGTTTCAAAAACAGGCAAATAGCTTGTTTCAATTTCACGTCTTCCTACACGTGCCTCGGCACAGTTTATGCCATTTTCAGGAATACCATGAACACAATAGTGCTTAGGTTCACACACTACAGCATCATTTCTTTTAATATCGCCATTTTGTTGCTCACCAGTAATAATCTGATAACCCATTTCACAAGAAAGATATGTATCTTCACCAAAGGTTTCTTCAACTCTGCCCCAACGTGGTTCACGTGCAACGTCTAAGTTAGGTGCTAAAATCTCATGCATACCTAAAGCACGTGTTTCACTTGCTATTGCTTTACCTATTGTGTTTACGTTTTTTCTGTCAAAGCTTGCGGCAAGTGCAAGTGGTACAGGGAAAACTGTTGCACCTGGCCAGAGAATTCCGTGTAACGCTTCACCAGTGAACATACAAGGAATCCCGAGTCTTGTATTTTCTACCATATATTTTTGTAATTTATTGAAAAGAACAGGGTGAGAATAGCAATCGTGAATAAAGCCTATTCCTCTTTCGCCCAACGTTTCTTTTAATTTATCTTTATTTATCTCAGAATCAATTTCAAC
The DNA here is from genome assembly GCA_015066465.1 of Oscillospiraceae bacterium. Taxonomy (GTDB): domain Bacteria; phylum Bacillota; class Clostridia; order Oscillospirales; family Acutalibacteraceae; genus DTU089. The sequence continues at coordinate 9,730 of SVOI01000046.1, read as the reverse complement.
TGCACAGTGATATAATTTGTGTGGCTTTGTTGAGAATTCAACGCCTCTTATAATATCTATCTGAGCAACTTTTTCTTCTAAAGTCATTATTGAAAGCAGACTTTTTGCTCTTTCTTCAGGTGAAAGTGATGCGTTTTTGTAGTCCATAAAAATACCCCGTTATTGTAAAAATTCATTGTTAATATACTAACACATTCATTATATAAAAGCAATCAGAATAATTGACTTAAATGAAATAAAATGCTATACTAAAAGCAATTAATTCTTTAGTATTGGAAGTGGTTATTTGGCAAAAACACTTACTTCTGAAAACCTTAAAAAACAAGCACTAAAAAGAGAAAAAGAAATAAAAAAATGGGAAAAGGAAAAAAAGAGACCTAAAAAGAGTTTTTACTTTGCTTATTTAGTTTTTATTATAACGCTTATTTATGGTACTGATGAAATTGCTTCAACAATTGGTACTTTAATGAAAACTGAAATTGCCAATGACCTTTTAAGCAAGTTTGGTGAAAGTTCAATTGGCGTTTTAGATATTCTTTCAATTCTTGTAGTACCTTTTCAGGCAATAGGTCTTTTATATAGACCCTTAGCTGACCGTTGGGGTAGAAAGAAATTCTTAATTATAAATACTTTTGGTATGAGCCTTGCTCTTTTAATAATCTTCTTATCAAATAATTTATTGCTTTATTTTATCGGTACAGCGTTAGTTCAATTTTTTATTCCGCACGATATGCACGTGGTCTACATAATGGAGTCTTCTCCATCAAAACACCGTGCAAGAGTATATTCAGTAATAAAATTTGTTGCTAATATGTCTGTTATGATTATTCCGCTTTTAAGGCGACTTTTAATGTCGAGTGCTTCAGAGTGGCGAAACGTTTTCTTTATTCCGGCAATTATCGGTTTAGTTGCATCGTTTATTGCACTATTGACTGCAAGAGAAACCGACTCATTTATTGATTCACGTCTTCGTTATTTAAAAATGAGTGATGTAGAAAGAGAACAAGAAAAACAGGCAAAATCTTCTGAAAATGCTCAGGGTGGTTTAATTCACGCTTTGAAATTTGCATTAAAGCATAAGCAATTAAAATGGCTTTATATAACTTCTGCTATTGCAAATTTAGGTTTTATTGGAACTATAAATTACCAGACTATACTTTCCTATGGGTATGCTCAAAACTACGTTGATAATGGTTTATTCGCTTCTTTAGGTGAAGAGGTTATGAACGCTGTAAGCGTAGGACCTGTAACAGATGCGATTTTTATGTTCCCAGTAGGTCTTGCAGTTTCACAAGTTATAATGGGCTTTATTTCTGACTGGAAAGGCAGAAAATCAGCGGCTGTTGTTACTGCCTTTAACTGCCTTGTTGCTTTCATTACGTTCTCATTTGGTGCACGACTTGCCTGGGACCCATACCTTGTTGGATTTTTATGTGGTGCGGCAATTGGTAGTTACTACACAACAAACGACGTTTTAATTATGATGATTGGTGAAAGCTCACCTACAAATCTTCGTTCTTCGTGTATGTCTGCACAATTTATTGTTACCGGAATTGGTGTAGCACTTTCTTACACATTAAGCCTTCCATTTACGCTCACCATTGGTAACACAGTAGTAGGAATTGTTTCATTCGCACTTTTAGTACCAGGTTTCATTGTGGCTCTTGTTTCATTATTTAAACAAGTTAACGAAACAAAAGGTATTGATATGGACACCGTAACTGGTGCAGAATGGGATTAATAAAAAATATTTATTATAAAAGGGGTATTATTTATGACAATTACAGTTGTTTTTGAAAGACTTATGGCACTTGTAAGTGTTATTGCTACACTTATTGGTTCAATAAGCTTCAACACAAATTTTGATCGTCCTTATGACGAAATCAAATTTACAATCAATGCAAACACACCTGCAGAGGACACTTTACCTAACGTTGTAAATAACGTTAACGTATGGTCTATTGAAGGCAATCCTTTTAAAGATGCAAAAATAAACAAAGATAATAACATCTTTGAATTTGTAGAATATGTTCAGTTTATGCAATGCTCTGGCGGTACTATAGAGAGAGATTTATTCAAAGACCCTCTTAATAAAGAAGTGCTTGATGACTACGATTTCACACGTCTTTTAGATAACTGCCGTGGTGTTGTTAACTTAGGTGCAAAACCAATGCTCAAATTAGGTAGTGTTCCGCTTAAATATTCAGAAAAAGCTACTACTGAACACGGTTTTGGTATTAACCCATACCCACCAGATGATTATAACGTTTATTACAATTACATCAATGCTTTAGCGACTGCTTTAGTTAATGAATTCGGTAGAGAAGAGGTTCTCACATGGCGTTTTGGCGTTATGACAGAATTTGAAAATGGTGATTGGTTTATTGCAAATGATGGCAAACCACAAAGTGCATTCAAAGAATACTGCAAGCTTTATGATTACACAGTACAGGCACTTATTGACGTTATTGGTAAAGATGTTTATGTTGGGGCTCACGCTATGTCTGTTACAGAAGGTCAGTGGAATGAAAGAGATTTTATTGAACACTGTGCTGTAGGTAAAAACTACAAAACTGGCGAAACAGGTACAAGAATCTGCTATCTTTCAGGTTCTTTCTACGACCATGCTCCTGGCTCATATACAAATGGTTATGACCTTCCTGGCACAATCAACAATTTAAGAGATGCGGCTGAAGAATTTGGTCTTACAGATTTAGAATATGGTATTGACGAAGGCAGACTTCTTGTTGGTACTGTAAGTGGTGCTAATAATGACGAACTTCTCTCAAGAACTGTTGGTTATACCTATCAGGCTTCTTACGATGCAAGACTTATTGCACAGATGTTTAATAATGATATTGACTACTTCTCTGCCTGGGGCTACCTTTCAAATGGTCTTTTAGAGGGTAACCCTACTGTAAGCTACCACGTTGCAAAAAATGCTGCTAAATTTGAAGGCACTAAACTTTTACCTACTGCAAAGCAACAGGCTGGTGATATTGGCGGTGCTGATATCGGTGCTGTTTCTGCAATAGATGAAAGCACAGGCACAATTCGTGTTATGGCTTACAACTTTAAAAACGACCTTAATTATGACACAAAAATCAAAACAGAATTTGTTATAAACGCTCCAAAATATGATGGTCAGAAATTCAATGTAAGAGCGTATGTTATTGATGATGATTGTAACTATTTTGATGACTGGATGAAAGACAGAGAAACTTTCAACATCACAAAAGATTGCTTTAACTGGTCACCACAGGACCCACAGATTGATAGCCCAACAACTCTCATGGATGAAAATGCGAGAAACATTTACTTCAACGAGCTTTATCCAAAATACACAGAGGCTTCAAAGTTAGTTCCTGTTGATTCTACCGCAACTGTTGAATATGGCAAGCTTATTATTAACACAGAATTAGACCCACACGCTGTTGTATTCTTTGAATTAACTCCACAGAAATAAGTATGATAAATTTCAGAATAATAAAAACTGACGAAGATTTAGAAAACGCCCTCAAAATAAGGCGTGAGGTTTTTGTAGAAGAACACAATGTACCTGAGAGTATCGAGCTTGATGAGTTCGATACTCTCGACTCAAATTGTCTTCATTTTTTAGCTTTATATAACAATAAACCCATAGGTACTTTAAGAGCTAACCTTACAATAAAAGATACTGTTAAAATTCAACGTTTTTGCTTTTTACCTGAATACAGAAAGTCAGGTTTTGGAAAACTACTTTTAGATTTTGCTGAAAAAGAACTTATAAAGCAAGGCTACAAATATTTCTTTTTAGAAGCAAAATTCGCAGTACACCCCTTCTATGAAAAATGTGGTTACAAGAAAGTGAGCGACATTTTTTATGAAGTCAACGTACCACACGTAAAAATGGAGAAGCTGATTAAATGATAAAAAAAGAATTTAATGTAACTGGAATGACCTGTGCGGCGTGTCAGGCAAATGTTGAAAAGACGATAAAAAAACTCCCTGGCATAGAAAGTGTATCGGTTAATCTTTTAAATGAAAACATGTCGGTATCTTTTGATGAAAAAGAAATAACAGATGACAAAATAATAAATGCTGTTATTTCTATTGGCTATGGTGCATCGCTTAAAAACAATAACAAAGACGAAAAAAGCACAATAAGAAGTGACTGGGAAACCAAGCAAACAAACGAACAAAAGAAACAAAAAGCAATGAAAACAAGGCTTTTTTCTTCTGTTTGTTTTTTAATTCCATTAATGTATGTTGCTATGGGTGGAATGTTAGGATTTCCTATGCCACAGTTTTTAACTGGTACTGAAAACATTTTAGTAAACACGTTAACACAGTTACTCCTGACTGTGCCTGTATTAATAATAAATAAAAAATTCTTTGTTTCAGGCTTTAAAGCACTAAAACACAAAGCACCTAATATGGATTCATTAGTTGCTCTTGGCTCTTCTGCATCGTTTATTTATGGTCTTATTTCTTTTTACTTTATGTGTTACGGTGCAGGGCATAGTGATTTCACATTAGTTCACAAATACTCGCACGAGCTTTATTTTGAATCTGCCGCTATGATTTTAACACTTGTTACAGTCGGCAAATATTTAGAAACTAAAAGCAAAGCAAAAACTTCAGATGCATTAGGCAAATTAATTGACTTAGCACCAAAGACTGCAAATGTCATTAAAAATGGTGTTGAAGTAACTATTCCAGCAGAAGAAGTAAAAGCTGGTGACACGTTAATTATACGACCTGGCGAAAGTATTCCTGTTGATGGTGTAATTATTGAAGGCGAGGGTTCAATTGACCAATCAGCAGTTACTGGCGAAAGCATCCCAGTTGATAAAGAAAAAGATGACACAGTAATTTGTGCTACTATAAATAAAAACGGCACGTTTAAAATGGTAGCTACAAAGGTTGGTAGTGACACCACCCTTTCACAGATTATAAAGCTTGTTGACAATGCAAGTAACACAAAAGCCCCTATTGCAAGACTTGCTGATAAGGTAAGCGGTGTGTTTGTTCCGATTGTTATAGGCATCGCTATTATTACATTTGCAGTATGGCTTATAAGCGGTGCAACTCCTGATTTCTCACTTTCAATGGGAATTACTGTTCTTGTTATTTCATGCCCGTGTGCATTAGGTCTTGCAACTCCTGTTGCTATTATGGCTGGTACCGGTAAGGCAGCAGAAAATGGTATTTTAATTAAATCTGCCGAAGCCCTTGAAAATTTGTCATCAGTTGACACAGTAGCTCTTGATAAAACAGGCACTGTAACTACTGGTGAAATGTCTGTTTCAGACATTTTTGTTTTAGATAAAACCTTTACCGAAGATAAATTTTTATCTTACGCTTATTCTTTAGAAAACAGTAGCGAACACCCTCTTGCAAATGCAATAAAAGAAAAAGCAAAAAGAGAAAAACTTCAGCTTATTCCTTCAACAGAGTTTTCTGCTGAAATTGGTAAAGGTGTAAGTGCTACAATTGATGGTGACTTCTGGTTCTCGGGTAATTACAAATATATGTTAGAGAACGGAATTCTTGATAGTGAATTCAAAGAAAAAAGCGAAGAATATATGAAGCAAGGCAAAACAAGTCTTGTATTCGCAAAAAACAAAAAGGCTATTGGTATTATCGCTATTTCTGACACAGTAAAGAATGACAGCAAATATGCAATTGAAGCCTTGAAAAAGCTTAACAAAAAAGTTATAATTCTTACAGGTGACAATGCTTCTGCCGCAGAACGTGTTGCAAACGAAGTTGGCGCAAATGAATTTATAGCAGAGGTTTTACCGACAGACAAAGAAAGATATATTAGAGAATTAAAGGAACAAGGCAGAAAGGTTTGTATGATTGGTGACGGAATTAATGACTCACCTGCTTTAATTACAGCCGATATTGGTATGGCTATTGGTGCTGGCACGGATATTGCGATTGACTCTGCTGATATTGTTCTTATGAAAAGCTCTTTACAGGATGCGGTTACTGCATTCGAGTTAAGTAAAGCAGTTATAAAGAATATAAAAATAAATCTTTTCTGGGCTTTTTTCTACAATGCTTTAGGAATCCCTGTTGCTTCAGGCGTATTATATCCATTATGGGGGATAAAGCTTACACCAATGCTTGGTTCTCTTGCTATGAGTATGAGTTCATTGTGTGTTGTAACTAATGCTTTAAGATTAAGATTTTTTAAAACAAAATTTGCTTTTTCTGAAGAACCAAATTCAGAAGAAAAAGAAATTATAGAAAATAAAGAGAAGAAAGAAGATGTTACTATGACAAAAACTATTTCAGTTGAAGGTATGATGTGTAACCACTGCAAAGCACACGTTGAAACTGCTTTAAAGGGTGTCAGCGGTGTAACTTCTGCTGAAGCTAATCTCGAATCAAAAACAGCTACTGCTACACTTTCAAGTGACGTGGATATAAATGTTTTAATTGATGCAGTCAAAGCCGCTGGCTACGAAGCAAAGGCTTAATAGTATTATTATTTATTTAAGGGGTATAAAAATGAAAAAGAAAATTATAGCTATTGTTGCAATAGTACTTGTACTCGCAATTGGTGCAGGTGCTGTTTTCCTCGCAACTGCAAAAGAATCTAAACAAATCACTTTAGAAAACTTAAACACTTTTTTTGACGTAACTGTTGAAATTACAGATTATGTAGAGGGCGAAAAATCCTCTGAATTTTTAGGTCTTGTTTCCACCTACGAAGCATCAACCGCAAAAATTCATATTGTTGCTACACCAAAAGACAAAATCGTTTGTGATGGTGCAAAGCTCGAATACACCTTCAAGGACGATTTCTGGAATGTTGTTGATGGTAGTGACACTATTACAATTAACTTGAATGCTGAGGGTGTTACAGAGGTTTATATTGATATTGAATCAGACCTTAAAATCTCTGTTGTAAATGCACCTGAGCTTGACACAGTTAAATTAACAGATGCTTTAGGTACTGTTACATATAAGAAGTTTTTTAATAAGTTGGGTTAACAAACAAAAAAATCTCGAAAGCTAAATGCTTTCGAGATTTTATTTTTTTAGTATACCCATTCACCACGTAATGCGGCTTTAATCTTCATTTCACCAGTAGCAGAGTCAAAGAACTGTGTTCTACCATAATCCTTGCCACAATCCTCCGCTAAGATTGGAATACGGAGCTGTTTTAATGTTTCTTTAACAGCAACAATATTTCTTTCACCAATTGAAGAAAGTGAAGTATTATTAAATCCTGGGAACATCTGTGCACCACCAGCAATTTTTGCCTTAATTCTGAATTTATTAGCACCAGCTTGTTCCATCTTTTTTACTAAATCGGGAATTGCAGTATCTGCAAACTTCCATATTTCTTTACCTTGCGGGTTAAAGCCCTCACTCTTAGGCAACATAATGTGTGAAAGACCTGCAACCTTTACTGTTTCATCGTAAAGACAGATACCTATACAAGACCCCAATGCATAGGTAACAAGAATATCACCATTTTTAGCAATATTCAAGTCAGATATGCCTACTACAACATTTTGACTCATATATCTCCTAACCCCAAACTTTCCATAATTTTTTTGAGAGAGTCAACATCAGGAATCAAAATAATTTGTGATGATGCGGCATCTTCTTTATCAAGCTCATCTTTAATAAATATAATTTTATCACTTATATTTGCATAGTAAATAGCTGGAAGGCTTAATACAGAACCAACCATATCTACTGAAAGCTCTGGTGGAGAAATTTCAATAGCAAGACCAGTGAGTTCAGCAATAGCATTAACATAAGAAGCTGCAATAATATTGCCAACCTCTTTAATTGCAGACTGACTCATTTCATCAAGGTCAAAATTATCTTCAATATCCATACCCAAAAGATTACTTAAAAGAATCTTAACAAAAGGCTTATGAATAAGGAACATAATCATACCTGAAACGTCACCTGTAAGTGACATTAAAATACCTGCAAGAACGTTTTCAGGACCACCTAAATTTTCAACAACTTCTGTGTAATCAAGAATATCAATTTGAGGAACGTTAATATCAATAGGTCGGTCGAGCATTGAAGACAAAGCAGAAGCTGCATGACCTGAACCAATATTACCGATTTCTTTTAATGCATCAAACTGCATTTCGTTTAATTCATAATTTTCAAAAGCCATAATTATCTCCTAAGTTCGTTAATTGTTCTTTGGTTTTCTTCTGCAGTTGATACAACTCTTGCGGCTAACTGGAATGCTCTTTGAACTGTAATCATTTCTGCCATTTCGTCTGCTAAGTTTGTGCCAGATTGCTCAAGTGCACCTTGAATTAAATAACCTTCGTTATCTTCTACTGCAACAGCTTCGCCGCTTTTTACTGACACTGCATAGAGATTATCTGCAACTGGTGTTAAATAATTAGGATTGTTGAAAGTGAAAAGACCAATCTGATTCTTAAGATTTGATGTATCAAAATTATTGGTATTAGGTTCTTTTTCTAACATTATTCTTTGACCGTTTTTATCGAGTACGAAGTCACCATTAGCAGTAACAAGGAACCCTGTGTCACCAGCCATACCAATACTGAAATTACCCGCTCTTGTGTAAGCTGTAAGACCATCCTGCTCTACTGCAAATAAAGCGTTACTTGTAAGAGCAAAGTCTAAATCATAATTTGTTGGTACAAGAGATGATTGATTAAAGTTTGTATCATTAATCTCTGACTTTACACCATTACCTTTTTCTGGGTCAGTTGGTGTATTAACATACATCTCATCGTAAATGAGTGACTGGAATGAAATATTCTGTGGTTTATAACCTGTTGTACTTACGTTTGCAACGTTGTTAGCAATATTATCCATTGCTTTCTGGTTTGCAAGTAATCCACTTGCACCAGCATAAAAAGCCGTTCTCATACGTTTACCTTCCTTTCACCTTATTATACAGAAGCTATTTTAGAACTACCGTTCTGGTCCATCTGGTCAATAATCTTCATTGCAGAAGAATAAAGCTGGAATGACCTTTGTGCTTCTATAAGCTTTGTGAGTTCCGTATTCATATCTACGTTAGATGACTCTAATGCACCATGAATTACTGTAAAGCTTTCAGCAGCTACTAAATCGCCCGCATTCTGAATTACAAAAGCTGAATTTTCTATTTTCTCAACAGTAATACCCTCTGCTGGTTTATTTATAAGAAGTGTATCAATGTAATTACCATTAGCAGAGGTAATTGCACCATCAGCAGTAATTTTAAAACCACTTGCCCCGATGTATATTTCACCATTCTGACCTAAAACTCTTCCAACACCATTAAGTGTTAAATAGCCCTCATTGTCAAGGTCAAAATTACCATTTTTTGTAATAGCAGTTCCGCCATCCTGAGTTCTTATATTAAAGAAACCATCGCCGTTGATTGCAACGTCTAATTCACGTTCTGTATTTTCGATAATACCAGGCTCCATAATTGTATGTATATCCTGAATTATTGAAGAAACCTGACCAACGCCATCACCTAAAACAGTAGGCTCTCCATTCTCCATTCTCACCATTAATTCCATTTCAAAAGCAGAGGTTTCAACTCTGTCTGTTTTGTAGCCTGGTGTTTTAATATTTGTTATATTGTTACCAAGAACGTCTATTTCGTTTTGTCTTGTAAGAATTCCTGATGCAAGAGTGTAAAAACCTGAATACATAAGTTTTCCTCCATAATTTATTCTAAAAATATCAGATATTAATCGTATCTGTATTCTTTCATTTCTTCGTACATTTT
>SVOI01000090.1 GCA_015066465.1 Oscillospiraceae bacterium | reverse complement strand
AATTTTCTTTACAGCTCAGAATAATCGTAGTACATTGAGTAAACGCTGTCTTCTTCTTTCTTAGCAACTGAACGGATAATACCAGTTTTATCTATAAGCTCCTTTAAAAGCTTTCTTGCTTCTGCTGAGTCAGAAATAATTTCGGCAATAATATCAGATGCCCCTTGTAAAGCGTCTTCTACTGTTTCTACGCCTTTTTCACTATCTACATATTCTTTTGCAATTTCGTTTAAATCTGCACCCTTTAAAGTGAAGCTGAAGAGTAACTCAGCAAGTGGCTCCAAGCCCTTTTCTTTAGCAACAGAAGCTCTTGTTTTACGCTTTTGTTTATAAGGTCTATAAATATCTTCAACCTCAGCTAAAGTGATTGCTTTTGAAATAGCTTCAGCTAATTCTTCGGTCATTTTACCTTGTTCTTCAATAGAGCTTGTAACCTCTTCTTTTCTCTTTTCAAGGTTTCTTATATAAGTAAGTCTGTCAAAAATATCTCTTAATTTCTGGTCGTCACAAGAGCCGTGCATTTCTTTTCTGTAACGGGCAATAAATGGAATTGTGTTGCCGTCATCAATTAAGTTAATAACGTTGTTAATATGCATTTCGCTCATTGAAAATTCAAGAGAGAGTTGTTTTGTAATATCCAAAATAATACATCCTTTTCTAACAAATAATATACCTTAATATTATATCATAAATGCAAGGAAAAATAAAGCAAAATCTTGCGATTAGCACTCTTGTTTCGCGAGTGCTAATTTTAACAGTTTGTTCACAAATTATTAACAAAAAAGAGGATAAGAGGGTATATACTCGTATTTGTAAAGAAATTTTACAGGAGTTATATAACATAAATTATTTGGTAAAATATTGGAAGGAGTGATCTTATGAATTTTCAGAAATTTACACAAAAAAGTATTGAAGCAGTAAATTCTGCACAAAGTATTGCAACAGAGCATGGCAATCAGGAAATAACAGAGCTTCATTTATTCTGTGCTTTGTTAAAACAAGAGAATGGTTTAATAGGTGGTCTTATTCAAAAGATTACGCCTCAGTTTAATTCGCTTTTAGCAGAAATAGAAAACGCTATCAACACTTTACCTAAAGTAAGCGGAACAAGTCAGAAATATATTTCTAATGATTTGAATTTAGCGTTAGAAGAAGCAGAAAAGCAAGCAAATTATATGAAAGATAGTTTTGTTTCTGTTGAACATATTATGCTCGGTATTTTTGAGCACCAGGAAGCAAAAATTAAAGAACTTTTCAAGAAATACAATATAACTAAAAACGATTTTCTTAAAGTTTTAAAGGATGTAAGGGGTAACAGTAATGTTACAAGTGAAAATCCTGAAGAAACTTATGATGTTCTTAAAAAATATGGTAGAGATTTAGTTGAGCTTGCGAGAGAAAGAAAATTAGACCCTGTTATTGGTCGTGACGAAGAAATTCGTAATGTAATAAGAATTCTCTCGAGAAAAACTAAAAATAATCCGTGTCTTATTGGTGAGCCAGGTGTTGGTAAAACTGCTATTGCAGAAGGACTTGCTTTAAGAATTGTAAAAGAAGATGTGCCTGATAATTTGAAGAATAAATCCATTTTCTCACTTGATATGGGTGCTTTAATTGCCGGTGCAAAATATCGTGGCGAGTTTGAAGAACGCTTAAAAGCAGTTTTAAATGAGGTACAGAAAAGTGAAGGACAGATTATTCTTTTTATTGATGAATTGCATTTAATAGTTGGTGCAGGCAAAACAGATGGTGCTATGGATGCAGGTAATCTTTTAAAACCACTTTTAGCACGTGGTGAATTGCATTGTATAGGTGCTACGACGCTTAATGAATACCGAATGTATATAGAAAAAGACGCCGCCTTAGAAAGACGCTTTCAACCTGTTTTGGTAGCAGAGCCAACTGTAGAAGATACCATTTCAATTCTTCGCGGTTTAAAAGAGCGTTATGAGGTTTACCATGGTGTAAAAATTCAGGATGGTGCTTTAATTTCTGCAGCTACACTTTCTAACAGATATATAAGTGACAGATTTTTACCTGATAAGGCAATAGATTTAGTTGATGAAGCGTGTGCTTTAATAAAAACCGAAATGAACTCTATGCCAACTGAGCTTGATGAAATATCTCATAAAATAATGCAGCTTGAAATTGAAGAAGCGGCACTAAAAAAAGAAACAGATAAATTGTCACAGGATCATCTTAGTGATATAAGAAAAGAACTTTCTGATTTAAGAGATATTTTTAATGAGATGAAGCTTAAATGGGAAAATGAAAAAGACTCAATAAATAAAGTTCAGAAAATCCGTGAAGAGATTGAAGCAGTAAATGCAGAAATTGAAAAAGCACAGAGTAATTATGACTTAACAAAAGCGGCAGAGCTTAAATATGGAAAGCTTCCTGCTCTTCAGAAGGAATTGGAAGAGTGTGAAAATTTTGTTGAGAATGGAAACAAAAACACTCTTTTAAGAGATAAGGTAACGGATGACGAAATTGCAAGAATTGTAGCACGCTGGACTGGTATCCCTGTTTCAAAATTAGCTTTAAGTGAACGTGATAAGGTTCTTAATTTAAGTGACATTCTTCACAAAAGGGTAGTAGGACAGGATGAAGCAGTTACAAAAATCAGTGATGCAATTCTTCGTTCGAGAGCAGGCATCAAAGACCCTAAAAGACCAATAGGTTCGTTCTTATTCTTAGGTCCTACTGGTGTTGGTAAAACAGAACTTGCAAAGGCTCTGGCAGAAGCTTTGTTTGATGATGAACACGCTATGATAAGAATTGATATGAGTGAATATATGGAAAAACACTCAGTTTCTCGTCTTATTGGTGCACCTCCCGGATATATCGGCTTTGATGAAGGTGGGCAGTTAACTGAGGCAGTAAGAAGAAAGCCTTATGCAGTTCTTCTTTTTGATGAGGTTGAAAAGGCACACACAGATGTATTCAACATTCTTTTACAAGTGCTTGATGATGGTAGAATTACAGATAGTCAGGGCAGAACAGTGGACTTTAAAAATACAATTATAATTCTCACGTCAAATTTAGGTTCTGAATTTTTACTTTCAGGAATTAGCGACAATGGTGATATTAAAGACGAAGCCAGAGAAAATGTAATGACGCTTTTAAAACGCTCATTCCGACCAGAATTTTTGAATAGACTTGATGAGATTGTGCTTTATAAGCCACTTTCAAAAGAAAATATTTTAGGTATAACTGAGCTTTTAATTGCTGATTTAAGAAAACGTATTGAGCAAAAGCAATTAAAACTTACAGTTACAGAAAAAGCAAAAGAATATATTGCAGAAGAAGGCTACGACCCCGCATTCGGTGCAAGACCATTAAAGCGTTTTGTTCAATCGGCAGTTGAAACTCTTATTGCAAGAAAAATTATTTCAGAAAATCTTGAGCCGGAAACTGAAATTAAGGTTGATTTTGACGGTACAAGTCTTATAATAGTATAAGTAAAATATTTAAACCAAGGAGCATTTTAAAATGAG
>SVOI01000045.1 GCA_015066465.1 Oscillospiraceae bacterium | reverse complement strand
TCACATAAGAAGAATAAGAGAAAAAATCGAAATTAATCCTAAAGAACCAAAATATTTAAAGGTGGTATGGGGAATTGGATACAAAATTGAAAAACTCTAAATTAAGACCAATAATTAAAGCTATTGTCTTAATACTTACACTCATTTTTGCATTTTTAGCAGGTACAAATGCATTAAATTTAGCAAGAAAAACTATTTATTTTAATAATGCAGAGAGAATACAGGATACTCCTGCGTATAAAGAAAATGTGCAAGAAACATTAAGAAATTTAATGTATCGTGGAAATTTTATAAATATCAGAGAGAATCATTTTTCACAAAATTTAACTTTTGAGCAATTTTGCGAAAAATCAGAGCGTGCTCAACACATAAAGGAAGAGCACGAAAATAATTTAAATGAAGCATTAAATTATTTTGACCAAATTACTGAAATAAAAGAACTTGAACCGCCTAAAGATGGAACATATTATGAATATGATTACGATGATTATGAATATTTTTATGATCAGTATGAAAATGAATATAGTTCATTAGAAGAATTTAAAGAAAATGGCGAGTTTTTTGATAATAATCCTTATTCGGTAGAAAAAGAGACAACAACAATTTTTAATCCTGATGTTACAAGTCCGAGCTTACCACAGACTGATGCAACTACCGTTTCTGTAACAACTTCTACAGTAACAAACCAAGTTTATAAAACACACGCTGAATGGGAATATGAATATCAAAAATTAAGAAGAAATATATTTAGTTTGGTAGATGATGCACGTAGTCGTGAAACAATTAAAGCCGAACTACAGGAAAATTTAATAAACGCTTTAAATAATGCTTACGCTGAAGAAGCGGTATCCCTTGAAGAATTAAGAGAAGAATACCAGAATATTGATTTTTTTGTGATAAATAAAACAAGCGGTTTCTATATCTCTAATTTTACAGAAGAAATTGAAATAGAAAATTTCAAGAAGAACTTAAAAAATGATGCGCTTTACTATTTATATTTTGATGGTGTTTCAACAGTTGATGCTACAGAAATGAATATCAATACAAAAGTGAACAGCTTGCTTAACGTTTTTCTTTATGATGAACTTTCATACGATTACTCTGGCTTAAAAGATACTTTTTTAGGTTGTGAAATTTATATTAAGATAAACCAACCAGCAATTGAAACAGATGAATTTTATTCATTGAAAGAAGCGTTTATAGAGAATAGCTTACTATTAGAAAGTGAATTAAAAATTCAAGTTGCAATTTTCAGTGTTCTTACTTTAATCGGCATCATAGCACTCGCTATTCTCAGTAAACCAAAATATGTAGAAGAAAAACTCAAATTAACATTCAATCAAAGAATGTTTTTCATTATTCAATTATGTATTTTTGCTTTCTTTGTATTCTGTGCCGGTGCTGGAATTGCTGCTGTTGTTTGTGTAGACTTTTTACCTGAAGCCTCAATCGTTTCTGGCGGAATTGAATTTTTAATGAATACAAATACAATGCCTGAGCTTGCTGGCGTTTTCTTAGCAATAATGGTTTTCTTTATAAGTAATTTTGTTAACTATATTGTTGTTAATAAAAAAGCCGGTACGTTTAAAGAACGTTTTATTTGTTATAAATCATTTAAAATTTTAAGAAAAATTGCCGAAAAAAATAAAGATTTAAGAAAATCTGTTAAACAAATTGAGAAAAAATTATTAATTATATTCTCTGTATGGACGTTTATTGAGTTTTTAATAGGCTTTTTCGCTTGTGGCTTTAGTTTTGATGATGGTATCGGTTTTTTCTCTGCATTTTTATTATTAATTAATACAATTGTCGGAATAGTATTTGTATTAAAATTCTTAGCACAAGTAAAAACTCTCGCATTAGCAGTTGAAAATATGAAAAACGGTAATCTCAACATTAATCTTGATTCAACAAAGTTTATATTCCCTCTTAAAGATTTTGCAAGAAACTTAAATGAATGCCGTGATTCAATTGAAAAAGCAGTTGGTGAAGCGTTAAAGGGCGAAAGATTAAAAACTGAACTTATTACAAACGTTTCACACGATTTAAAAACTCCACTCACCTCAATTATCAACTATGTTTCACTCTTGAAGCTCTGTAACATTGAAGGTGAAGACGAAAATAAGTATTTAGACATTCTTGATGAGAAATCGACTAAGCTTAAAAGACTTATTGAAGATTTAACTGAAGCAAGTAAAGCTTCAAGCGGAAACATCAAAATGATTGTTGATACTGTTAATTTAAATGAATTGGCTTTACAAGCAGTTGGTGAAAACAATGACGTTTTAGAAAACGTTGGTTTAGAAATTGTACTTTCTCAAAAGGATAACGAATTATTTGTTAAAGCTGACAGTCAGCATACATTCAGAATATTTGATAACCTTTTCTCAAACGTAAAGAAGTATGCACTTAGTGGTACAAGAGTTTATGTTGATGTTTATAAAGAAAATGGATACGGTGTATTTTCTGTTAAAAATATCAGTAAGGATAAATTAAACATTAACCCTGATGAAATCACCGAACGCTTTGTTCGTGGCGACAACTCAAGAACAACCGAAGGTAGCGGACTTGGTCTTTCTATTGCAAGAAGCTTTACTGAGCTTCAGAATGGTATTTTTGAAATTCAGATTGACGGTGATTTATTTAAAGTAACAAT
Source organism: Oscillospiraceae bacterium (assembly GCA_015066465.1). Lineage (GTDB taxonomy): Bacteria > Bacillota > Clostridia > Oscillospirales > Acutalibacteraceae > DTU089. The sequence goes on along the minus strand of SVOI01000045.1, from coordinate 17,803 downwards.
TAAATTACCAATAACAAATAAGCCTGTTGTAAAACAAGAAAAAATAGCTTCCCCTACTAACGAATTCGGTACAGCAAGAGAAATTGAAATTAAATAAAAACAAACATAACCCCCACAATAAATCCATTAAGATTTAATGTGGGGGTTATAAAATTAAAAGCACCCGAAAAAATCGAGTGCTTTTTACTATTAAATTATTTTACCATATTTGCAACTTCATCAGCGAAATTGTCTTCTCTCTTTTCAAGACCTTCACCTTTTACAAGACGAACAAAGCTTTCAACTTTGATGTCTGAACCAGTTGTTTTAGCAACGTTTGCAACGTAACCAGCAACTGAACCATCGAAAAGATCTGAACGAACGAAAGGTTGTTCAAGAAGGCAGATTTCTTTAATTTGTTTCTTGATACGACCTTCAACTGCACCTGAGAAGATTTTGTTGTTGATATATTCTTCTTTACCTGCAACAGCAAGTGAAGCGAGAGTAGCAACAGCTTCTTTTGAAAGGAAGTTAAAGAGATATTGGCTCTTTTTGTTTTCTTCATAAGCTTTGACATCTTCAGCGCTGAAAAGATTTTCAGCAATAGCTTTATCAAAGAGAGCTGTAAGAATTGGCTTTGGAAGTGATTCTGGTTTATTGAGTGAAGAATCAATTGTAATTGACTTCATTTTTGCAAGTTCATCTGCTGAGATTGAATCCTGGCTAAGATATTCAGGGCTCATAGCAGCAATCTGCATAGCGATATTTTTACCCATTGCTGTGAACTCAGCTTTATCTGTAAGGTTTGTTTCAAATTTAACTGCAACACCTACTGAACCACCAGCGTGGATGTATGTTACAACATCGCCTTCAACGATTTCGAAACGACGAATTTTAATGTTTTCACCAATAACAAGAATAAGGTCATTAAGTCCTTCTGTAACTGTTCTGTCTGTACCAACAAGTGGAAGGTCAGCGAGTGCTTCAACAGAAGCTGGTTTGTTAGTAGCAATTGTTTTTGCTACGTTAAGACCAAATTCCTGGAACTTTTCGTTTTTACCAACGAAGTCTGTTTCTGAGTTGATTTCAAGAAGAACTGTAACTTTTGTTGCTTCATCTGTGTAAGCGATAACTGCACCTTCTGCTGCAATTCTGCTTGCTTTCTTTTCAGAAGCTGCAAGGCCTCTTTCACGAAGAATTTCAAAAGCTCTATCCATATCACCGTCAGCTTCTGTAAGTGCTTTTTTACACTCCATCATACCAACGCCTGTTTTTTCTCTTAATGTTTTAACGTCTTGAGCTGTAAATGCCATTTTAGTTTCCTCCTTATTTTAAAACAAGGCGAAGTAGAAACTCCGCCTTATTATATGTTTAAATTATTCAGCGTCTTCTGCTACTTCTTCAGCTACAGCTTCTTCTGCTGCTTCTGATGAAGGGATTGTCTGTAAACCTTGACGACCTGCGATAATAGCGTCTGCCATTGCACCAGCAATAAGTTTTACTGCACGGATAGCATCGTCGTTACCAGGGATAACGTAGTCGATTTCGTCTGGGTCACAGTTTGTGTCAACGATAGCAACAATCGGAATACCGAGTTTCTTTGCTTCGAGAACTGCAATTCTTTCTTTTCTTGGGTCAACAATGAACATTGCTGCTGGCATCTTCTTCATTTCTGTAATGCCACCCATGAATTTTTCAAGTTTTTCTCTTTCGAGGTTGAGCTTAATAACTTCTTTCTTAGGAAGAAGGTCGAATGTGCCGTCTTCAGCCATAGCCTTTAACTGAGCAAGTCTCTTAATTCTTCTTTGAATTGTGTTGAAGTTTGTAAGCATACCACCAAGCCAACGAGCGTTAACGAATGACATACCACAACGTTCTGCTTCTTCTTTAACAGAATCCTGTGCTTGTTTCTTTGTACCTACAAAGAGAACTTCGCCACCGTCTTGAGCGATTTGGTTGATGAATGTGTAAGCTTCTTCGAGCTTCTTAACAGTCTTCTGAAGGTCGATGATATAAATACCATTTCTTTCTGTGAAGATGTATTGAGCCATTTTTGGGTTCCATCTTCTTGTTTGGTGACCGAAATGAACACCTGCTTCGAGAAGTTGTTTCATTGATACTACTGACATATTATTGTCCTCCTTTTTGTTAAACCGCCGCAAGGTATCAACTTTAGAACACCACATCTTTTGATGCACACGGCATTCCAAATCTCCCCTGCGTGAGTTTTTGCTATGAAAGTATAGCACTACTTTATTGAAAAATCAATACTTTTTTACACTTTTTTTAAAAATTTTTTAATAAAAAGTGAATTTATATTTTTTACATTTAAGACTTTTTGCAATTTTCTCCATTCTCAGCTCTTTTGCATAAGAATTAATAAACATTGAACCATTACTTTTCATAGTAACAACTGAAAGCTCTTTTACACCTTCTGGTAACTCTCTTAAAGGTAACTTAATCAAGTTCTTGTTTTTATCATCCAAGCGACAAAGAGCATAATTGCCTTCAAAACGTTCTATAAAAATATCCATAATTACTCCTCATCATCGTGAGAAACTACTGCACCACCAAAATAATTATAATTATTGTTTACTGACTCATCTTCTGTGTTTTCATCATCTTTAGCATCATAATCAATAAACGTTGGTGCTGTAATTTTAGGTTGAGTTACTTCTTCAATAGTAAGCTGTTTTGGTGTTGTACTCACTGAACGAGCCTGCATTTCATACCATTGTTCTTTAGTAATAAGAACTTTTCTTGGTTTACTGCCTTCATAAGGACCGACAATACCTTTTTCAGAAAGCTCGTCAATAATTCTTGCGGCACGTGCATAACCCAACTTCAATTTTCTCTGAAGAAGAGTTGTAGAAGCCATACCCTGCTCTAATACAACTTCAATTGCTTTTGGAATCATTTCGTCGCCGTCTTCACCCTGACCAGTTGAGTCAATAGAAATATCGGCACTCTTTTTCTTATCGTCTTTTGTAGCATTTCTTTCAATTTCTTCAATAACAGATTCGTCATATTTTACTTCGCCTTGAGAAGTAACGTGACTTATAACTCTTTCAATTTCTTCATCTGAAAGATAAGAACCCTGCACTCTGACAGGCTTTGAAAGACCAACAGGACAATAAAGCATATCGCCATTACCAAGAAGCTTTTCAGCACCTTGTGTATCTATAATGGTTCTTGAGTCAATCTGAGATTTAACTGCAAAAGCAATACGGCTTGGAATATTTGCTTTAATAAGACCTGTAATAACGTCAACAGATGGTCTTTGAGTTGCAACAATCAAGTGCATACCAGCAGCACGAGCCTTCTGAGCAAGACGGCAGATAGAATCTTCAACCTCATTAGATGCTGCCATCATTAAATCTGATAACTCGTCTATAATGATAACAATCTGTGGCATTTTAGGAAGATTTTCAGAAACTGCATAAGCGTTATAACCAGCAAGATTTCTAACGCCCTTTTCTGCAAATAATGCATAACGCTTATCCATCTCAGCCACTGCCCATGAAAGAGCACCAGCCGCTTTTCTCGGATTTGAAACAACAGGCACCAAAAGGTGCGGAATTGAACGATAAACTGTAAATTCAACCTTTTTAGGGTCAATCATAATAAGCTTGACTTCGTCTGGTGTAGCGTTGTAAAGAAGACTCACAATCATTGCATTAAGGCAAACTGATTTACCAGAACCAGTAGTACCAGCTACAAGTAAGTGAGGCATTTTTGCAAGGTCTGCACAAGTAGGACTACCCTGAATATCTCTACCCAAAGCAACTGTAAGCTTTGATTTTGCATTTTTATATTCAGCACTATCGACAATTTCTCTTAAAGAAACCATTGTCTTTTCTGAGTTTGGAACTTCAATACCAACTGCATTCTTATTTGGAATAGGTGCTTCAATACGAACACCAGAAGCCGCAAGATTCATTGCGATATCATCTGCAAGTGCAGTAATTTTACTGATTTTAACACCAGGGTTTGGCTGAAGCTCAAAACGAGTAACAGACGGGCTTTTGCAGATATCAACAATTTTTGTACCAACACCAAATGAGTTGAGTGTTTCAACAATTTTCTGTGCCTTTTCCTGCATATCTTTCGTGTCGTCAAATCCACCTTTATTTTTAGGTAAATCAAGACAATCTATTGGAGGTAATTCGTATTTAAATTCTGTTTCTTTTATCTCTGGTACAACGAATTCTTCGTCATCGTCGTCCTCTTCTACATCTTCCTCAACATGTTTAACTTCTTCTACTGGTTCAACTTTACCAAAATCAAAAGTTCTTTCTTCTTTTACTTCTGGTGTTTTAGAAGTTAAATCATTAACTGCGTTTGAAAGAATTTCATCGGCTTTAACTGCACCAATTTCTGATGGTGCAATATCATCGCTGTTGTATTCATCAAAATCATCTAATAACTCAATCTTTTTATTGCTAACGTCAGGAAAATCATTCATATTGATTGAAGAGTTATTTAATTCTGCAACAGTTCTATAGGATGAAGATTCAAAAATAGTATCTAAGCCATCTGGTTCACTTGGTGTTTCATCGATAGGAAAATCAATAAAAACCTTCTTTTGTTTTGTATTTTCAGTTCTTGCGGCTCTGCGTTTTTCGGCAGTTTTAGCTTTCATTTCCTGAACGTCCTGTGAAACTGTTTCATAAGTTTCTTTCATATTATCAAGTTTTTCTTCGGCATAATCAGAAACAACCTCTACTGGTGTTTTTAAAGTACGAAGCAACTTAAGAAGTGATGTACCTGTAAAGAGCATTGTTAATGAAAATACTAAAAGAAAAGTAATAATTCCAGCGGCTAATTTATTGCCTTCGGTTATAAGTAATGGCAACCCACCAAAAATAGCACCTAAAACACCAGTACCAAAGCGCATTCCATCACCGTTATATGATTTAAAAATGTTGTAGTTTGCTATAATCTGTTCACCATATTTAAGTGGTTCTTTTGTAGAAACAATATGTACAAACGCCATAACAAGTACAAAAAGAACAACACCTTCAACAACTCTGTATTTATATTTTCTTGTATCTCTGCCTATTGCAGCAATTACGCTCACGAAAATAATAAAGAACGGTATTATAAAAGCACTCCAACCGAAAACACCAAAGAAGAAGTTTCTTAAATGCCCCCAGATGCCGCCTGCCTCAATAAACGTAACAGCCGCCATAAAAATAGCGAAAACAAAGGTACCAAAAACTATACCCTGTTTTTTAGTTGACTCTGCTATGGTGGTTGTTTTTTTTGTATTCTTTTTTGAGTTTGCTTTTGATTTTGTAGAATTTGTAGTTTTCTTAGTTGACTTTTTTTGCGCTGCCATTTTTTACACCCCTTGCTCCATCAATGTTTCAATGATGCCTACAACTGTAACAATAACACCTAATGAAACACAATATATTCCAAGATACTTAAACTTATTTTTTCTTATAAGAAACTTTAATAAACTGATTGAAAAAATACCAACAACTGCCGAAGTTAAAACACCAACAATCATAGGAAAAACCGGTATATATGTCGGCGATTTCATTGCATCAATAAACTCAATTAATCCAGCGGCTAAAATAGTTGGTACACTAAGAATAAACGAGTACATTACAGCGTTTCTTCTGCTTGCACCACAAATAAGACCAGTTGAAATTGTCATTCCTGAACGCGAAATACCAGGAAAACAAGCAGCAAGCATCTGAGCAAAACCAATTAATATTGCAGGAACAATGCCAATATTTCTCTTACGCTTATGGAAGTTATCTGCCAAAGCACCTAAAATTAAAACGCCACCAGTAAAAATAAAGCATATTCCTTCAGCTAAAATACTGTCATCATTTGAAAAAACAGTTAATTTTTGCATAAGAATCATACCATTACCAGCTGGCAGAAGCAGAATTAATAATGGTACACACGAAATTATAAGCATATATAACATTCGTCTTGTTTTTGATGTTTTTTCTTTATCAAAACTAAATCTCTTTTTAGCGATTTCTTTAATACAAAGTGTGAACTCAATGAAAAGCTCATAAATTGTTTTATAGAAAAAAACAACTATTGCAATAACAGAACCAATATGTAACATAGAAGAATATAAACTCGATATTTCTGTATCAATATTAAAGAAGTGGCTGAAAACAGATAAGTGACCACTACTTGAAACAGGCAAGAATTCTGTTACACCCTGAATTAGCCCCATTAAAAATGCTTTTAAAATATCCATTCTCAATCACTCCTTTCGTAATATTTAAAAATTAAAATCCTGCTCATCTGAAACTCGTTTTTCTTCAATCATCTGAGCAAAACATTCCAAAGCATCTGAAAGACTACCAACGCTATCAATCAGCCCTTCTTTCACAGCTTCTTCACCTAATAAAACTGTACCAAAATCAGATATTAATTCATCACTATTGAGCATAAGCTCTCTGAAGCGGTCTGCTTTTATTTTAGAGTTCCTTTCAATAAATCCAACAACACGCTCTTCCATCTTTTTAAGGTAAGACATTGTCTGAGGAACCCCTAAAACAAGCCCGTTCATTCTGACTGGATGAACTGTCATAGAAGCAGATGGAACAATGAAAGATTTCTTTGCACTGACTGCTAACGGAATACCAATTGAATGACCACCACCCAAAACTATGGATACTGTTGGCTTTTTCATACCTGAAATAAGCTCAGCTATGGCAAGTCCAGCTTCAATATCGCCACCAATAGTATTTAAAACAAGCAGTAACCCTGAAACATCTTTGTTTTCTTCTATTGCAACAATTCGTGGAATTATATGCTCATATTTTGTTGTTTTCGTAGTGTTTGGTAAAGTGTAATGACCTTCAATCTGACCGATTATTGTAAGACAATGAATATACTTGCCGTTAACATTAATCGTTACACTACCGTCACTCTCTTCTTCGTTAACACTTTCATCAAGTGCATCATCAATACTCTGAGTCGCCTCTTCACTTGGATTAGGCGCTGTAAAAGAAAAAAATGATTTATCGTTATTTTCAAAAAACACATTAATCACCTGTTGTATTGTAACCAAAATGTGCGAAAATAACCAAATTACATAATAACATATATTTTAAAAAATTTCAAGAATTTAGATGTTTAAATGACTATTTTTTTAATGCTTTTTTATATATTGTATATATTACCTAAATTTATATAAAAAATAGCAAAATTTTTAAACCTTTATTCCCCTATTTTTCGTTGACAAAATGTGTTAAAAATTATACAATATACTTTGTTAAAAATTTAAACAAGTTCCTAGGAGGAATCACAATGGGTCTTACTTTATGTGAAAAAATTATTAAAGCTCACCTTGTTGATGGTGAGTATAAGAAAGGTAATGAGGTTGGTATAAGAATTGACCAGACTCTCACTCAGGATGCTACCGGTACGATGGCTTATCTTGAACTTGAAGCTATGGATATCGACAAAGTTAAAACTGAACTTTCTGTTGCTTATATTGACCACAACACACTTCAGACTGGTTTTGAAAACGCTGATGACCACAAATTCATTCAAAGTGTTTGTAAAAAACGTGGTGTTCGTTACTCTCGCCCTGGTAATGGTATCTGCCATCAGGTTCATTTAGAAAGATTTGGTATTCCAGGTAAAACTCTTATCGGTTCTGACAGCCACACTCCAACTGGTGGCGGTTTAGGTATGCTCGCTATGGGTGCTGGTGGTCTTGATGTTGCTGTTGCTATGGGTGGCGGTGCTTACTACATCACAGTACCTGAGGTAATTAAAGTTAACCTTACTGGTAAACTCTCACCTTACGTTGCTGCTAAAGATATTATTCTTGAAGTTTTGAGAATTCTCTCTGTTAAAGGTGGCGTTGGTAAAGTTGTTGAATATGGCGGCGAAGGTGTAAAAACACTTTCTGTTCCTGAAAGAGCAACAATTACAAATATGGGTGCTGAGCTTGGTGCTACAACATCTATTTTTCCATCCGATGAAATCACTTATGAATTTATGAAAGCACAGCAAAGAGAAAAAGACTGGGTTGAGCTTCTTCCTGATAGCGATGCAGAATATGACAGAGTTATTGATATTGATTTATCTGCTCTTAAACCACTTGCTGCTATGCCTCATATGCCAGATAACGTTAAATCAATTTCAGAAATTGGTAAAATCAAAGTTGACCAGGTACTTATAGGTTCTTGCACAAACTCTTCTCTTTTAGATATGATGAAGGTTGCTAAAATTCTTAAAGGTAAAAAGGTCGCTCCAAACGTAAGCCTTGGCATTGCACCAGGTTCTAAACAAGTTCTTAATATGTTAGCACTTAATGGTGCTTTAGCTGATATGATTGACGCTGGTGCACGTATTCTTGAAAGTGCTTGCGGTCCTTGTATTGGTATGGGTCAATCCCCTTGCTCATCTGGTGTTTCTTTAAGAACATTTAACAGAAACTTCGAAGGCAGAAGTGGTACTGCTGATGGTAAGGTTTACCTTGTAAGCCCTGAAGTAGCTGCTGCATCTGCAATTACTGGTGTTCTCACAGACCCAACAGAACTCACAGATGATATTTCTGTTACTCTTCCTAAGACATTTATTATAAATGACAATATGATTGAATTACCAGCTGAAACTAAAGCAGAAGCAGATGCTGTCGAGGTTTACTATGGTCCTAATATTAAACCATTCCCAAAAACTTCACCACTCTCTGATTCAATCTCTGCAAAGGCTGTTTTAAAGGTTGGCGACAATATAACAACTGACCACATTATGCCTGCTGGTGCAAAAATTCTCCCTTACCGTTCAAATATACCTTACCTTTCACAATTCTGCTTCCGTCAATGCGACGAAAACTTTGCTGAAAACTGCAAAAAAGCAGAAAGCTGTGTAATAATCGGTGGCGCAAACTACGGACAAGGCTCATCAAGAGAACACGCTGCATTAGTTCCACTTTACTTAGGTGTTAAAGCAGTTATTACCAAATCATTTGCACGTATTCACAAAGCTAACCTTGTTAATGCTGGTATTATTCCTCTTAACTTTAAAGATGCTTCTGATTACGATAAAATTGATACAAATGACGAGCTCGTGCTCCCTGCTATCAAAGCTGAACTTTCAGCGAATTCTGATATTACACTCGTAAACAAAACCAAAAATGAAGAATACAAGCTTATTTGTGATGTTTCTGACAGACAAAAGGACATCCTTTCCGCTGGTAGCCTTCTTGACTTTACTAAAAAGGAGAATAACTGATTATGAACGAAGTACAAATTAATGCTGCTCTTGAAAAATTCAAGGCACTTCTTATAGAACAAGACGAAAGAAACCAAAAAATTAAGGCAACAAAAGATTTTAAAGATTTTAAAAATCTTGATAAAATTGTTATCGGTGTTTGCGGTGGTGACGGTATAGGACCTATCATCACAAAAGAATCAGCAAACGTTCTTAAATTCATTTTAAAAGACGATGTTGATGCTGGTAAAATTGAATTCAAATATATTGACGGTCTCACAATTGAAAACCGTGCTAAAGTTATGAAAGCAATTCCAGATGACGTTATGGAAGAATTAAAAGCTTGTGACGTTATTTTAAAAGGTCCTACAACTACTCCACAAGCTGGCGATGGACTCCCTAATATCGAAAGTGCAAACGTTGCAATGCGTAAAGCACTTGACCTTTTTGCTAACGTTCGTCCTGTAAAAATCCCAGAAGAAAACATTGACTGGACATTCTTCAGAGAAAATACTGAAGGTGCTTATGCTGTTGGCTCAAAAGGTGTTGACGTTGATGGCGAATTAGCATTTGACTTTGTTGTTACAACAACTGAAGGTACAGAAAGAATTGCAAAGCTTGCTTACGAATATGCAAGAAACAATAAAAAAGAAAGAGTTTCTATCATCACAAAAGCAAACATCATTAAAACAACTGATGGTAAATTCCTCAATCTCTGCAAAAATATTGCTAAAGATTATCCTGAAATTATCACAGATGAATGGTATATTGATATTACAACTGCAAAATTAGTTGATAAAAAACGTCGTACAGATTTCAAGGTTTTCGTTCTTCCTAACCTCTATGGTGATATTATTACAGACGAAGCTGCTGAATTCCAGGGTGGCGTTGGTACTGCTGGTAGCGCAAACATTGGTAAACAATATGCAATGTTTGAAGCAATTCACGGCTCTGCACCACGTATGGTAAAAGAAGGTCGCGGAAAATATGCTGACCCTTGCTCAATGCTTCGTGCATCTGTTCTTCTTCTTTCACACATTGGTAAACAAGAAGAGGCTGACAAGCTTGAAAAAGCACTTGATATCTGTATGATTACAGAAAAGAAATTGACAATCACAGGTCGTGATACTGGTTGTACTTGTGAAGAATTTGGTCAATACGTAATGGACACTTTAAAAACTCTTTAATTTAAAGGTTGATATTATGAAAAAAAATGAACAAGTTTCAACACCTGTTATAAAAAGATTACCGAGATATCACAGATATCTTGAAGAATTAAAAAAACAAGGTGTTGTCAGAATATCTTCAAAAGAATTATCACAAAAAATGGGGTTAACTGCTTCCCAAATCCGTCAGGACCTAAACTGTTTCGGCGGATTTGGTCAGCAAGGCTATGGCTACAACATTGAACAGTTATATAACGAAATTGGTAATATTCTTGGTTTAAGCAGTAAATTCAAAGCTGTGCTTATTGGTGCTGGTAATTTAGGTCATGCAGTTGCAACACATTTAAGATTTGAAGACCGCGGATTTGATTTAATCGGAATATTTGATAACAATCCTGCAATTATCGGTCAGCAAATCGGTAATAAAACAGTTTTAAATGCTGACACTTTAGAAGAATTCTGCAAAGAAAACAAACCAAGCGTTGCAATACTTTGTATTCCAAGTGAGTATGCAGATTCAACTGCAAAAATGCTTGTTTCTTTAGGAATTAAAGGCTTCTGGAATTTCACTCAATACGATATTGCAACAAACTTCAACGGAATCGCTGTTGAAAACGTTCATCTTGGTGATTCTCTTATGACTTTATGTTATCAGATAAATAACATTGACAATATAGACGAGGAATAAAAATGAAAAAATTGATGGATATTGATATTGCCGATATTATATCTTTTTCAAAAGGTATAATTGTAGCAAGAAAAGATACCCTCAAAAGCGGACAGACAAAGATTTCGTTTATAACGTATGACGTTAAGTTAGAGCGACCTTCTCAAAGCACTAAAGGTGCGTATCTGCTCAACAAATTTGGTCCCGCTTATGAAGCTATAACTGAAAAACTCGGCGATTACCTTTCTTGTGATGCCGCAATTTTACCTAATAAGCACGTTGCTGTTGCTTATACAACTGGTGAATTAGGTTTATTTGATGAAAAAGGTAATTTATACTGGACTGGTGATTTGCAATATCGTGACTGCCCTGTCAGTGGTGTTGCAAGTGAGAAGAAATATCTCTGGTGTGTTGTTCCTGATAATAACTGCGTTATCCGCTACTCACCTGTTACTGAAAAAATTGTTTTAAGAATCGGTGGAGATTCTTCAACTGCATTCTTACATCCGATTTCTATCAAAAACTACAATGATGTTCTTTATATCTGCAACCATCAATCCTGTAAAATAAGAACGATTGATTTAAAAAACTACACAGTATCCGATTATAAAGAATTTGAAGAACCAATTTATAAGTACCTCAGAACTAACGACAGAGAAATTGTCGAGTTAGAATCTGGTGTTTATATGTTATAATATCCGGAGGGATTTATGGAACTTAAAGCAGTTTTAATGGATGATTCAGCTATAAAACGTTCACTTACAAGAATTGCTCATGAAATTATTGAGAGAAATCACGGCACAGAAAACATTGTAGTTATCGGCATAAGAAGTCGTGGAGTTCCTTTAGCGAAAACAATTGCAGAAAATATTAAAAATATTGAAGATGTTCAAATTCCTGTTGGTGAACTTGATATTAAGCTTTATCGTGATGATTTGACTCAGGCACACGATTCACCAGAAGTTAACACAACAAAAATAGATTTTGATATCAACTGCAAAAATATAATTTTAGTTGATGACGTGTTATTCACAGGAAGAACTGTTCGTGCTGCGATTGAGGCTTTATTTAAGCTTGGCAGACCAGCAAGTATTCAGCTTGCAATTCTCTGCGACAGAGGTCACAGAGAGTTACCTTTCAGACCTGACTACGTTGGTAAAAATATCCCTACATCTCTCTCGGAACACATTTGTGTTGAATTACCTGAATATGATGGCAATACAGCTGTAAAACTTTATAAAATAAAATAAATTGGAGTGTGTTTTATGATTTACACTGCAGAAAATGAATTTTTTACACTTGGTGTTAAAGAAATGGGTGCTGAACTCACCTCTTTAAAATCTAAAAAAACTGGTATCGAATATATATGGGAAGGCAATTCTGACATCTGGTATGGTCAATCACCTATTCTCTTCCCTGTAATCGGCAGACTTCTTGACGATAAATATAGACTCGATGGTAAAGAGTATTCAATGGAAAAACACGGAATTGTAAGAAAGAAGCCTTTTAAATTAGTTGAACAAACAAAAGACAGTCTTACTTTTTTACAAAGTGATGATGAAAAATCATTAGAAATTTATCCGTATCATTTTGATTTATTCGTTACATTTAAGTTGAATGGTAATTCTTTAGAGGTTTCACACAAGGTTGTTAATAAAAACGAATGTGTAATGTATTACTCTTTTGGTGCTCATCCAGCCTTCAACTGCAAAATTGGTGATTATCTTGAATTCGATAATAATCAGGCTTGTGTTTTAAATGAACAAATTGACGAGGAGTCATATTTACTCGATAACCAGGTTGAATTACTCAAAAACGAAAAAAGAATTACAATCGAGAAAAATACATTTGACCACGATGCTTTGATTTTAAGTGGTTATACAGATAAGGTAATTTCTCTTAAAAGCGATGATCATAATCGTGTTGTAAGATTTAATTTTGACTCCCCTGTTCTTGGCATCTGGGCTAAACCAAATGCGCCTTACGTTTGCATTGAGCCTTGGTGGGGAATTAACGATAACCACGATAAAAAAGCAGATTTAAGCGAAAAACGTGGTATTATGTCACTTAATCCACAAGAAGAAAGAACATTCTGCTGGAGTGCAGAAATTGCGGAATAATTTACAGTTGACGAAACAACAAAAAATTATTACAATTATATTGAAAGGTTCAGGTGAAAACTATGGCAGATAATTTTGAAAATAAAGCAAATATTAATGAGGAATATGGTCCAGATTTAGTTTCTGTTGTTGATGAAGATGGCGTTGAACACACTTTTGAAGAATTAGACAGAATTGAAACTGACGAAGGCAAATTTATAGCCCTCCTCCCTGTTTATGATGAAGCTGAAGAAATTCTTGACAGCGATGGCGAGCTTATTATTCTTCAGGTTAAAGAAGAAGACGGCGAGCTTTATTTAGAGCCTATTGAAGATGATAAACTCTTTGATAAAATTGGTAATCTTTTTGAAGAAAGACTTGCTGATCTTTTTGAATTCAGTGATGAAGAATAATCCTTTAAATTAAGTAAATATTAAAAATAATTCCTGCGGTGTGCGATAAATGTGGATAATATTAACCCTATGTCAATTTAAAGGGAGTTCGGACTTCTGTGGTGGATTGCAGACCTCCCGCTTTTGCGGACGAAGGGAGCGTGAGCCCACGGAGAGAACACCCACCTGCCAGAAAGCAGGTTTTTATTACCACATCCGGCATTGTGGGAATTAAAAAAGCTTGTAGTTTTTTAACTACAAGCTTTTTTATTATTTATATTTCAAACTGACTTTTATAAAGATTATAGTAAAAGCCTTTTTGTGACATTAATTCATTATGATTACCAATTTCTATTACGTTACCATCTTTCATAACAAGGATTCTGTCGGCATCCTTAATTGTAGAAAGTCTGTGCGCAACTACAAATGAGGTCTTATTTTTCATCAATAAATCAAAAGCTTTACTGATTTTTAATTCTGTACGGGTATCAATTGAAGAAGTTGCTTCGTCCAAAATAAGCATTTGAGGATTCATTACCATAACTCTTGTAATACACAAAAGTTGCTTCTGCCCTTCAGATAAAGAACCACCACTCTCACCTATTACAGTATTATAACCATCAGGTAAACGTTTAATAAAGCTATGAGCACGTGTTAATTTTGCGGCCTCAATAACCTCTTCTTCTGTTGCATTTGGTACACCCATCTTTAAATTTTCAAGAATGGTAGCACTTTTAAGCCAGGTTTCCTGTAAAACCATACCAAAAGTCGAACGAAGCTCGTGACGACTGATGTCTTTTATATTTTTACTATTAATTAATATTTCGCCTTTATTAACGTCATAAAAACGCATAAGAATATTAATTAAAGTTGTTTTTCCACATCCGGTAGGACCAACAATAGCAATGGTTTCCCCTGGATTAACCTTCAATGAAAAATCCTCAATCAATGGTTTATCAGGACTATATGAAAAATAAACGTTCTTAAATTCAACTGTTCCGTTGTTATTTTCAAAACGTTCATCCCCATCAGGAGCATACTCATCTTCATAAATCAAATCAAATACTCTGTTAAGACAAGCAATAGCATTCTGAAGCTCTGTAATAACGCCTGAAATCTCGTTAAATGGCTTTGTGTACTGGTTAGCATAACTCAAGAAGCTGACAAGCATACCAACGCTTAAAACACCATTTAAAACAGAAAGAGAACCAATTAAAGCAACAGCCATATAAACCATACTGTTAACAAATCTTGTAACCGGATTTGTTAAAGATGAAAAGAAGATTGCTTTTAAAGAAACTTTACTTAAATCGTTATTTATCTTTACAAAATCCTCAATCGCCTTATCTTCATAATTAAAAGCCTTAACAGTTTTCTCATTTGTTATCATTTCTTCTGTTATGCTTGTCTGGTCTGCCCTTATTTCAGATTGTTTTTTAAACAAAGCATAAGTTTTACCAGAAATAAATTTTGCAGCAAACAATGAAAGCGGAGTTAAAACGATTACTGCAACAGTAGTTGCAGGGCTCATTAAGAGCATAAAAATCAAAGTTCCGACAATTGTTGCAATTCCTGTAAAAACTTGTGTAAAGCCCATAAGAAGACCATCTGCAAAAGTATCTACATCAGTTATAATTCTGCTGACAATACTTCCGTGTGGGTTTGAATCAATATATTTAACAGGAAGTTTATTCAATTTATTAAATGCAATTTTTCTTATATCACGAACAGTGTTATAAGTAATATAGTTATTTATAATACTCATTACCCATTGTGAAATTCCACCCAGAAGTACAACTATCACAATTTTAACCAAGATTGGAATTAATAAGTCGAAATTAACTTTTCCTTTATCAATTATAACATCGACTGCATCACCAACAAGAATCGGGATATTAAGTGAAACAACAACGAAAACAAGAGCTAAAACAATAGTCAGGATGAGCATCGGTTTATATTTACCGATTATTGAAAACAATCTTTTAAGGGTTTGTTTTTTCATATTCATTGTTCTTCACCCCCAAACTGAGAGTTGCATATTTCTTTATAAACATCAGAATTTTTCAGTAATTCATCGTGAGTACCTGAGGAAACTAACTCACCATCATCAAGAACAAGAATTTTATCAGAATTCATAACCGCAGAAACACGTTGTGAAACAATAAAAACAGTTGGGTTTTGCGGAAGTTCTTTCAATGCTTTTCTTAATTTAGCATCTGTCGCTAAATCCAGCGCAGAAGCACTATCATCAAGAATGAGAATTGGTGCATTCTTAATAATTGCACGTGCAATAGCAAGACGTTGTTTCTGACCACCAGAGAGATTTTTACCATATTGCTCTATCTGGTAATCTAATTCTCCGTCTTTTTTGAGAACAAACTCTTCTGCCTGAGAAATTTTCAAAGCAGTGTTTAATTCTTCTTCAGTTGCAACCATCTTGCCCATTTTTATATTATCTCTTATTGAGCCTTTAAATAACTCGGCTTTTTGCGGAACAATAGCTATATTATCACGCAAGAATTTCTCAGTTACAGAAGTAACAGGCTTTCCAAAAATTTCGAGTTCGCCACCAGTAATATCATAGAAACGAGAAATTAAATTTACTAAAGTAGTTTTACCAGAACCAGTACCACCAATAATACCAATAGTTTCACCAGTATTTGCAACAAATGAAATATTTTGAAGTGAGTTTTCTGATGAATCAGGATATTTAAAAGAAACATCTTTAAACTGAACGGCAATTTTGCTTTTAAAATCAAATTTATCAATAACAGTTTCTGAATCAACAGTAGAATCTTGAACCTCGAAGACTTTAGAGATTCTGCCAGCACTTGCAATAGATTTTGTAATACTTACAATTAAATTCGCAAGTTTAATAAGTTCAACAAGAATCTGTGCCATATAGTTATAAAGAGCAATAACTGTACCTTGAGAAATATCGCCACTATCAACTCTTATTGCACCTATCCATATAAGCACAACTGCAGAAATATTTACTATTATAAAAGTTAATGGATTTGTTAAAGAAGAAATTTTAGCAACTGCACGCTGCGCAATATTTAAAACAGAATTTTTTTCATTGAAGTTCTCAATTTCATCCTGTTCTTTACAGAATGCTCTGAATACTCTCACACCAGAGAGATTTTCACGAGTCGTGAGAAGTAATGAATCAAGCTTCTCTTGAACGTTTTTGTATTTTGGAATAGTTACAGCCATTACTGAAAATACAACTACTGAAAGTAACGGGATACACACAACAAAAACCAATGCTGACTTAACATCTAAAGTGAACGCCATAATCATTGAGCCGAACACAATGAATGGTGAACGAAGGAACAAACGTAAAGTCAAGTTAACACCAGACTGAACCTGATTAATATCACTTGTCATTCTTGTAATTAAAGTTGAAGCACCTATTTTTTCGTGCTCTGCATAAGAAAAACTCTGAATATGACGGAATAAATCAGCTTTTAAATCAGTTGCCATTCCAACTGCTGCACGAGCAGACATATATTGAGCAGAAACAGAAAATAATAAGCCTAAAGCACCTAAAGCTAATAAAATCAAGCATTGTTTTATAATATAATCAGTGCCACTACTGATACCAACATCAACTATATTTGCAATTACAATAGGAACAAACAATTCAAGAAGCGCCTCTGACATTTTAAGCAGGGGCGCAAAAATTGTTTCTTTAATATATTTTTTTAAGTAAATCAAAACTTTTTTCACTTGTAAAACGACCTCAATAAACTACAATATATTGGTAATTAGTCTATCATAAAAACCAACTTATGTCAAATGTAGAAACCCCGAAACTGCAATAGTTTCGGGGTTCTGAAATCCCATAAGGGATAAATTATCTCTTTGAGAACTGTGGTGCACGACGAGCGCCTTTGAGACCGTATTTCTTTCTTTCTTTCATTCTTGGGTCTCTTGTAAGAAGGCCAGCCTTTTTGAGAACTGGACGAACTTCATCTTCTGATTGAAGAAGAGCTCTTGCTATACCGTGACGGATAGCACCAGCCTGACCTGTTACACCGCCACCTGCTACACGGCAGATAACATCATATTTTTCTGATGTTTCTGTAAGTGCGAGAGGCTGACGAACGATAAGTTTAAGTGTTTCAAGACCGAAATAATCGTCGATATCTCTGTCATTGATTGTAATTTTACCTGTACCTGGGTAAACACGAACACGAGCTACAGATTTTTTTCTTCTACCAGTACCGTAGAAATATGGTTTGCTTTCGTACATTGTTTATTGCCTCCTCACTTAAAATTCTCTAACAATTG
>SVOI01000044.1 GCA_015066465.1 Oscillospiraceae bacterium | reverse complement strand
TTTATTCCTCGCACAACCAACAGTAAAAATTGCAAATGCAAGTACCGGTGTGAAAGTTACCTGGAACAAGATTACAGGTGCAACAGGTTACAAAGTTTACCGTGCTGAATATACAAATGGTAAATGGACTGGTTGGAAGAGTGTAAAAACAATTACCAAAGGTTCAACTGTTTCATGGACAGATAAGTCTGCTAAGAGCGGTGTAAAATACAAGTACACAGTAAAAGCGGTAAATGGTAAAACAGCTAGTACTTATAAATCAAGTTCTTCACTTCTTTATTTAGCACAACCTAAAGTAGCAGTAAAAGCACTTTCAAATGGCATAAAAGTTGCATGGGTACAAAGCACAGGTGCAACAAGTTACAAAATTTACAGAAGTGAGTACAACGCAAAGACTAAGAAATGGAGCAGTTGGAAAGGATTAAAAACTGCAAAATCCACTTCTAAATCTTATGTGGACAAAACCGCAAAGAAAGGCGTAAAATACCGTTACACAGTAAAAGCGGTTAACGGTAAGGTCGCTAGTAGTTATAAATCAAGCTCCAGCGTGAAACGCTGACGCTTGCTCAGGAACTAGGAATCAGAAACTAGGGACTAGGAACTAGAGTTCTATAAATGAAACGAAAAATTAACTCTCACTATGGTAGGGGCAGACTTTTAGTCGCCCGCAGTAGTGGGAGTTAGTTTTTTATAAATATAAATTAATCGAGTGCAATAAATTATAGTTTATAGTTTCGTTTCAAATGCATTCTATTAAACAACGCGTTGTCGCGGGAGAGCAAAGCTCATCCCCTACGAAGAAATAGTCTCATCCTATCATTTAAAGTTTTTCGTGAACTTAAAATGATAGGATGATTTTTCTGTTTTCTGTTTCCTAGGCCCTGACCACTGACTTACTGATAACTGACACCTATTCAAGAAAAACATTGCAAAACATTGAAATGTATGCTAAACTTTTAGTGTGAAATTATGGTTTTAAGGGGTTAAAATTATGAAAAAAGGTTTAAAATTTATATTGAGTTTTCTTTTGGTTTTCAGTTTTCTCTTTACTATGCCGAGTGTTGCATTTGCGGTTGAAGATGAAACTGTAATTGAAAGTGAATTGATAACTCGTGAATTACATAATGCAGTCAGCACAGGGAATATTGATTTAAAGGATTATATACCTGATTTAGTTGCTTTCAAAAATGATGTTCTTCATCAGTATATGGTTGATGACAGTAACCTGACTGACCCTGACGGATATGGTTATATTGATTTAAGTAAATATAATTTACCGATAAATGCAGATTTGTATGCTACAATATGTGAATTTATATGGTATGAAAGTCCGGAACTTTTCAGGTCAACAGGGTTCATAGCAGAACTTGGTGGAAAAAATGAGAGTCAGATTGTAGGTCTTAAATGTTCATACATTTACGATAAACCTCAGGACTTTGTCAAAGATTACAACGTGGCTATGAAAAATGCTGATAAGTTATTAAAAGGTATTGAAGGTAACAGTAGTTTAAGTGATATTGAAAAGGCATTGCTTCTACACGACAGACTTGCTCTGTTTTGTGAGTATGATGTTGCGAATTTAGAAAACGATACGCTTCCCGATAAAGTGTTTAATATTTATGGTACACTAGGTGAAGGTGTTGCAGTTTGTATGGGTTATGCTCTGGCGTATGACTATTTACTCGAAAGAGTAGGTGTTGAGTCGCAGTATTGCTCATCAGATAAATTAGTTCACGCCTGGAATGTAGTTTATATTGATGGTGAACCATACCATGTAGATGTTACATGGGATGACCCCACTAATGACACAAGTGGTAGGGTTTATCACAAGAATTTTTTAAGGTCAACAGATGGTATAAAAGAAACCGGTCATAAATATGGAATTTTTGACAGAACAGATTTTATCACTACACCAAAAAATACAAAATATGATGATTATTTCTGGCAGGATTCAGGTGCATCATTTGAACTTTTGAATGATAAGATTTATTACATCGACGGTGACTATGATTCTGAAAATACAACTCACAGAACAGGTAAACTTATAGCTTTGGATGATATAAATGACACTACACCTGTTGTGTTAAAAGAAATTAAAGACGAATGGAAAAAGACAGAAGACAACACAATCTGGAAATATAATTTTTCAAGACTTGCAAGTGGAAATGGTGTGCTTTATTATTCAACTAAAGACTCAGTCTGCAGTTTTAATCCTGTAACAAATGAAGAAAAAGTGATTATTACACCAGAAGAAGTTTCAGAAGCAACCGGGAATGACAGTAACTATGCAATTTATGGTTTCAGGTTTGATGGTTGTACACTTAAAGGGGAGTATTCCAAAACACCAAATTATACTTTAACAACAAAGAAAGAAAAAACATTTTCAACAGATATTCATACAAAAAGTGATGAATGGATTTCACTCGTTTCGCCTACTGAAACTAAAAGTGGTAAAGATGCTATTACTTGTGTGAATTGCGATTATGTTTTTGAAACAAGACAAGTTGCTGCTTTAGGTAATCATAATTGGGGTAACTGGTATTATGATGAAGATAATACCCCAACCTGTACCAGTGATGGAGTAAGAATTAAAAGTTGTAAAGATAGCGGATGTACTGCATATAAATGGGAAAAAGTGAAAAAGACAGGGCACAACTATAGTGTGGAGTGGACAGTAGATTTAAGTGCTACTTGTATAGATGAAGGTATTAAATCTCACCATTGTACAAAATGTGAAAGCAGAAAAAATCTTACAAAAATTCCTGTTACCAATACTCACACACCAGGCGGTGCGTGGTTAATCGGCAGAGAAGCTTCGTGTAAAAATGAAGGCTATAATTATAGAAAATGTGTTGTTTGTGGCAAAGAAGCAGAGAGAACTGTTACCGCGAAGAAAGAACACAACTTAAAAACTGTTAATGCAAGAACGGTTACTTGTACAGTTGATGGTTTTACCGGTAACAAAAAATGCAGTTCGTGTGGTACTGTTGTTGAGTATGGCAGTGTTATAAAAGCACCGGGGCATAAATCAAGCGACTGGATTATAGAAAGTCATCCGACTGAAAAGACAGATGGTTATAAATACAAAGAATGTACAGTATGTTATGAAGAAATAGAAAGCAGAGTGCTGAAATATGTAACCTCTCTCACGACACCTGTAGTAAAAGTAAAAAATTCTGCAAAGGGAATAAAAGTTACCTGGGATGATATAGCAAATGCTGAGAGTTATATCATCTACAGAAGAACTTATAACGCAGAAACGAAAAAATGGTCTGGCTGGTCAAAAATTAAAACAGGTTATACTGGAACCAGTTACACAGATACAAAAGTGAAACTCGGAACAAAGTACAGATATACAGTGCGTGCGGTGAGTGGTGATGTGACGAGTAAATGCACATCAACTTCAACATTGAAATTCAATGTAACACCGACGGTAAAAATAGCTAATTCAAGTACTGGTATAAAGGTGAGTTGGTCAAAGGTTGCAAATGCAACCGGATATACAGTATACAGAAGTGAATACAACACAAAAACTAAAAAGTGGGTTGCATGGAAAAATATGGGCACTGCGAAAGCTGATAAGACTTCGTGGACAGATAAAAATGCTAAAAGCGGTGTAAAATATAAATATACTGTAAGAGCGTGTAACGGTAGTTTTAAAAGCAGTTTCAAATCAAGTTCATCACTTCTTTATTTAGCGCAACCAAAGGTAGCGGTAAAAGTATTGTCGAATGGTATAAAAGTTGCCTGGACACAAAGTGCGGGTGCAACAAGTTACAAGGTTTACCGTGCAGAGTATAATACTGAAACTAAGAAATGGAGCAGTTGGAAATCTTTAAAAACTGAAAAATCTACCGTGAAGTCATACACCGACAAAACTGCAAAGAAAGGTGTAAAATATCGCTATACTGTTAAGGCAGTTAATGGTAAGGTTGCGAGTACTTATAAAGCGAGTAGCTCAGTAAAAAGGTGATTTAGTAGTCAGTTGTTAGTAAGTCAGTGGTCAGTTTAGTTGCTAGTGTGGCTGGTTGGCTAGTATTATAAAAAAGAAAAGTTCTATCATTTTCGGTTTATGAAAGTGATAGAACTTGTTATTTTAAAGAATAAAGAATGAAGAAGAAATAATAAAAGAATAAATGAAAAAAATAACTTCCATTATGGTAGGGGCACTTTTAGTAGTCCGCAGTAGTGGGAGTAATTTTTATGTTGCAATAAACCAATCGAGTGCAACGAATTTTATATAATCTGTTTCCTGTTTCCTGCTTTCTGTTTCCTTGCCACTGAAACTAAACAAAAAAACAACCACCCTATTGGGTGGTTGCTTTTATTAGTGTCGGCATCGCCCTATCTTCCCGAGCAGCTTCCCGCTAAGTATTTTCGGCACTGTTGAGCTTAACTACCGTGTTCGGAATGGGAACGGGTGGACCCTCAACGCCATCAACACCGACTACAGAGAACTTTGATATCCTCTGAAACAGTGCTTGTATTATATCATAATGAAAATAAAAGTCAATACTTTTTTGTAAAAAAAATTAAAAAAATTCTTTTTTTGTTCTAAAAATGTGAAAATGTTAAAAAAACCGATGTTTTTTATTAAAAAGATGTTGATTATTTACAAAAAATATTGCATAATATAACTTAGTAAAATTTCGACTTAAATCTTTTTTGTGTTGGAGAGATGGAAATGGAAAAGAAATATGCTATTGCTTATGATATTGGTACAACAGGTGTAAAAACCTGTATATTTGAATTAGCTGAGAATTTGAAGTTAGTAGCAGCGGCATCTGAAGGCTACAAGCTTTATGTTTTCCCTGATGGTGGTGCTGAGCAAGACCCTGATGAATGGTGGGAAGCGTTATGTAGCACTACTAAAAAAGTATTAGAAAAAAGTGGTCTCAGCACAGAAAGTATAGTCGGTATTTCTTTTTGCTCACAGATGCAGGGTGTAGTTCTTGTGGATAAAGATGCTTTACCTGTGAGAAGGGCAATGAGTTATATGGACCAGAGAGCACGTGAAGAATTAAAAGAGGGTATTGCACACGGCTTTAAAATTGCAGGTGCAAACGTGCCAAAGCTTTTAGTTTCACTTAAAATTACAGGTGCGGTTGCGGCTTCTGTAAAAGACCCTGTTTGGAAATATAAATGGGTTGAAAAACACGAGCCTGAAAACTTTAAAAGAGTACATAAATGGTTAGACGTTAAAGAATATTTTATTGCACGTATGACAGGTGAGTTCTGTATGACTCACGACTCTGCTTTTGCTACTGAACTTTATGATATAAAGAAAAAAGAATTCAGCAAAACAATGTGCAAAATGTTAAAGGTTAATTTTGACCATTTACCAGAGATTAAGGCTTCAACTGAAAAAATCGGTACACTCACCAAAAAGGCTGCAGAGGAATTAGGTCTTAAAGAGGGTACTGCAGTTTTTGGTGGTGGCGGTGATGCTTCACTTATCGGTGTTGGTGCTGGTTCTGTATCTTTAGGTGATACTCACGTTTATAGCGGTACTTCTGGTTGGGTTTCAACTGTTGTGCCAAAGAGTATTGTTGATGCATCAGCAATGATTGCTGCCGTAGTTGGTGCAGAAGAAGGTAAATATAATTACTTTGCAGAGCTTGAAACTGCGGGTAAATGTCTTGAGTGGGTAAAGGATCATTTGGCTCTTGACGAGATTGATATTTATTTGGAAAAGAAAAATATCACCGATAGTTACGAAAAAAAATACACAAGTCTTTACGACTATATGACTGAAGTTGTAAGCGGAATTCCAGCGGGTTCAAACGGTGTTATTTTCACTCCGTGGCTTCACGGTAACCGTTGTCCTTTTGAAGACCCTAATGCACGTGGTATGTTCTTTAACTTGAGTCTCGAAACAGGTAAAAGAGAGATGATTCGTGCCGTTTTAGAAGGTGTTTGTTATCATCTTCGTTGGTTTATTGAAACAGAAGAAAAGAAGGTTAAAACTTCAGATAAAATTCGTTTTGTTGGTGGTGGCGCACTTTCAGATTTAACCTGTCAGATTTTAGCGGACTGTACTGGTAAAACAGTTGAAACTGTACAGGAGCCACAGAATGCTGGTGCTATGGGTGCAACAGTTCTTGTTGCAGTTGGTCTTGGTATTTGTAATTCTGTTGAAGAAGCAAAGAAAATGATTCCTGTAAATAAGACCTTTACACCAGATATGGAGACTAAAAAAATCTATGATAAATACTACGAGGTTTACAAGAATTTGTATGCTTCTAACAAAAAGAATTTTGCACTTTTGAACTCATAATACAAAATTTTACTTTTTAGTCAAAAGTTGTTGAATTTGTATTGAAAATAAAAATTTTTTCTGCTACAATAGAAATATAACTTTAAAATGTGTTTTATAGTATATATGGTGTGAAAAAATAAGGAGGGCGTAATTTATGAATATTGCTTTAATGGCGCATGACTCTAAAAAAGAACTTATGACACAATTTTGTATTGCTTACTGCGGAATTTTAAGCAAACATTCACTTTGTGCCACTGGCACTACTGGTAAGGTGGTTTCTGAAGCTACTGGTTTACAGATTGAAAAATATTTAAGTGGTTCACAAGGCGGCGACCAACAAATTGGTTCAAGAATTGCTTGTGATGAAATAGACGTTCTTCTTTTATTCAGAGACCCTATTTCACCAAACCCAGGTGAGCCAAATGAAAATAATATTTTAAGACTTTGTGACGTACATAACATTCCAGTTGCAACAAATATTGCAACTGCAGAAGCTCTTATTCACAGTCTTGAACGTGGCGACCTTGACTGGCGTGATATTGTTAATCCGAAAGCAAGATAATTAAGAATTAATCGAAATCGGGTGCATTTTTCTGCTCCCGATTTTTCTGTTTGATATATTAAATAAATTTAAGGTAGGAAATAAAATAATGGCATTCAGCGTAAAAGCGATTAAAGGTACAAACGACGTTTTACCTAACGAATCACATAAATATCAATATGTAGAGCAAGCGGCTCTCGATACAGCAAAAAGCTTCGGCTTTTTAGAGATGCGCACACCTGTTTTTGAATACACAGAGCTTTTTGACCGTTCTGTTGGTGAAACAACTGACGTTGTTCAGAAAGAAATGTATACCTTTAACGATAAAGGTGACCGTTCAATAACATTAAGACCAGAAGGTACAGCAGGTGCTGTAAGAGCATTTTTAGAGCATGGTCTTTTTAATGAACCATTACCACAGAAGATTTGTTATTTAACATCCTGTTATCGTTATGAAAAACCACAGGCTGGCAGACTCCGTGAATTCCATCAGTTTGGTGTTGAAGCATTTGGTGCTGGCACAGCAGTTCAGGATGCAGAGGTTATTT
Organism: Oscillospiraceae bacterium; assembly: GCA_015066465.1. GTDB lineage: Bacteria > Bacillota > Clostridia > Oscillospirales > Acutalibacteraceae > DTU089. The sequence continues at coordinate 13,240 of SVOI01000044.1, read as the reverse complement.
CACTTGCACACACATACCTTAACTACTTAGGTTTAGAAAACGTAGCACTTGAAATTAACTCAATAGGCTGCCCTGAATGCAGAAAGAAATATACTGAAGCTTTAAAAACATATTTTGAGAATAAAAAAAGTGACCTCTGTGAAACTTGCCTTTCAAGACTTGACAGAAACCCAATGAGAATACTCGACTGTAAAAGTCCTGTTTGCTCAAAGATTGCAGAAGATGCACCAGTTGTTTTAGACTTCATTTGTGATGATTGCCGTGAGCATTTTACATCACTTCAGAAATACCTTGATACAATGGGTATTGAATACACAGTAAACCCACAAATCGTTCGTGGTCTTGACTACTACACAAGAACTGTTTTTGAATTTATTTCAAAATACGAAAAGACAGAAGGTCTTGTTGTTTGTGGTGGCGGTAGATACGACGGTCTTATTGAAGAGTTAGGTGGCAACCCACTCCCTGCTTGTGGCTTCGGTTTAGGTCTCGAAAGACTTGTTCTCACTATGGAAAGTGCAGAAATTCCATTCCCTGAAGCACCAAAATATAACCTTTCAATAGTTACAGCTGGTGAAAATGCAATTTTAAAAGCAGTAGAAATTTCTTCTGATTTAAGAAGTGAAGGCTATAGCGTTTCTATTGATACAGTCGGCAGGTCTATTAAAGCGCAGATGAAATATTCAAACAAAATCGGTGCAGAGTATACTGTTGTTTTAGGCGATAATGAGTTAGCAGAAAATAAAGCGAAGCTCAAAAATATGAGTGATGGTACTGAAACAGAAATTACACTTGATAATTTTTCAGAAGAATTCTTTAAAGCAGTTGTAAAAGATAGTATGGATGGTATTGCAGCTGCAGATATTTCAGGTATGAATCCTGAAGATTTAAACAATCTTTTTGAATTTTGATTTTTAATTTTGGTGGTGCAGAAATGGAAATTATAGATATTTCAAGAGATATTCTTAAAACACCTGTTTATCCGGGTGACCCCGAAGGGTATTTAGATGAAATTAAATCTATGAAAAAGAGTGAGAAGTGTAATCTTAATGCATTTTATACTTGCCTTCATACAGCGACTCACGTTGATGCACCACTTCATTTTATTAATGGTGGAGCGTCAATTGATGAAATTCCACTTGCAACGTTTATTGGCGAGTGTGTTGTTGTAGAAGCGCCACCAGGACCTGTTACAGGTGCTTTTGCAGAAGATAATTTTCCTTTTAACGCTGAAAGAGTTTTAATAAAAGGTAACGGTAATTCATATCTGATGGAAAGTAGTGCATATTGTTTTGCTGATACCAACGTGAAATTACTTGGTACAGATTCACAATCAATAGGTTATGGCAGTTCAAACGAAATTGTTCATCGTGCATTACTCAGTGAAAATATTGCTGTTTTAGAAGGTCTTGATTTAAGTAAGGTAGAGCCAGGTAAATATTTTTTAATGGCACAACCAATTAAAATAAGTGACGTTGAAGCTGCGCCTTGCAGAGCAATTCTTATTAAAGACCACTTGTTCTGGACGGGAACAAGATGATTCGCTACGCTCAAGTGAAGAGTGAATAATGAATAGTGAATAGTTTCGGGACCTGCGGTCGGCATTATAGAATTGATGAGGTATAATTATGAGATTAGATAAATATTTGAAGGTTTCAAGAATTATTAAAAGAAGAACTGTAGCGAATGAGGTTTGTGATGCAAAGCACGTTACAGTAAATGGTAAAATTGCAAGAGCTTCTTACGAAGTTAAAGAGGGCGACCTTATAGAAATTCAGATGGGTGAAAATCTTACAAAATATAAGGTTATTTCTATTAACGAGTATGCAAAAAAAGATGACGCTGCGGCGATGTATGAAGTGGTAAATTAAAAGTAGTAAATTTAAAAGTATATAAATAGATTTTTGGAGGTACACAATGAAACACGCTGATATTATCAAACAGATGACACTTGAAGAAAAAGCAAGTCTTTGTGACGGACTTGATTACTGGCACTCTCAACCTGTTGAGAGAGTTGGTATTAAATCTTTTTCTCTTAATGACGGACCTCACGGTATTCGTAAAAAAGGTAACCCTGAAGAAAATACAGACCTTTTAAAAGGTGTTCCTGCAATTTGTTTCCCGACAGCATCTGCTACTGCTTGCTCTTGGGATACAGACCTCATTTACAAAATGGGTGAAGCACTCGGGGAAGAATGTTTAAAAGAACAGGTATCAGTTCTTTTAGGACCCGGTACAAATATTAAACGTTCACCACTTTGTGGTAGAAACTTTGAGTATTTTTCAGAAGATGGCGTTCTTGCAGGTGAAATGTCTGCAGCATTTGTAAATGGTGTTCAAAGCAAGGGTATAGGTACTTCCTTAAAGCACTACGCTGCAAACAATCAGGAAACTCGCAGAATGACAGTTAATGCAGTTGTTGACGAAAGAACACTTCGCGAAACATACTTGCTTCCTTTTGAAATTGCAGTAAAGAAGGCACAGCCTTGGACTGTTATGAACTCATATAACAGAGTTAACGGTACATACGCTGCTGAAAATAAATGGCTTCTTACAGACGTACTTCGTAAAGACTTCGGTTTTAAAGGTGTTGTTGTTACTGACTGGGGTGCAGAAAACGAGAGAGTTCCGGGACTTATTGCAGGTCAGGAACTTGAAATGCCAACTTCTTCAGGTATAGGTACAAAACTTATTATAGAAGCAGTTCAAAACGGTACTCTTGATGAAGCGATTCTTGATGCCGCTTGCGATAAACTCATTGATATGGCAAAGAAAGCAGAAAGTGTTCTCGGTAGTTATACATACGACAGTGATGCACACCACAACCTTGCACGTCAAATTGCAGGTCAATGTATGGTTCTTATGAAGAACGATAACAATGCTCTTCCTGTAAAGAAAGATGCGAAAATTGCACTTATCGGTGAAATGGCACGCACACCTCGTTACCAAGGTGCAGGTTCATCACTTATTAACCCTATTAAACTTGATTCTGCTTATGACACATTAAAAGAAATGGGTGCTGACTTTACATTTGCAGCGGGTTATACTCTTAAAGGTAAAAATAAGAAAGCAAACGAAATGGTTGCAGAAGCAGTAAATAATGCAAAAAATGCTGACGTAGCACTCGTATTTGTAGGTCTTACAGATGATTATGAAACAGAGGGTAATGACAGAAGTCATATAAATCTTCCACCAATTCACAACACACTTGTTGAAGAGGTTCTTAAAGTAAACCCTAACACTATAGTTGTTCTTTCAGGTGGCGCATCTGTTACAATGCCTTGGGCTGACAAAGTTCCTGCAATTCTTAATATGTTCCTTACAGGTCAGGCAGGCGGTAGTGCAGTTTGTGACATTATATTTGGTGATGTAAACCCAAGCGGTAAACTTGCAGAAACATATCCTATTGCTTTAGAAGATAATTCGAGTTACAATTTCTTCCCGGGTACGTCTGTTTCTGTTGAATACAGAGAGAGCGTTTACGTGGGCTATAAATATTACGATACTGCTAAAAAAGAAGTTGCATTCCCATTCGGTCACGGTCTTTCATACACAACATTTAAATATAGCGACGTTAAAGTTTCAAGTGATAAGATTAAAGATACAGACACAGTTACAGTTTCATTTAAAATTAAAAACACAGGTGCAGTAGATGGTGCAGAAGTTGCCCAGATTTATGTAAATGATGTTGAAAGCACAATTTATCGTCCTGTTAAAGAACTTCGTGCATTTAAAAAGGTATTCTTAAAAGCAGGCGAAGAAACAGAAGTTTCTGTTGAACTCAACAAGCGTGCATTTGCTTATTACAACGTTGAACTTGGTGATTGGCACGTTGAAAGCGGTGACTTCAAAATTCTTGTTGGTGCTTCAAGTAGAGATATTCGTCTTGAAACAACAGTTTTTGTTGAATCAACAGTTGAAGCAAGAGTACCTGATTATAAAGAAACTGCTCCGTCATACTATGGTGCAAACATTATGAATGTTTCTGCTGATGAATTTAAAGCAGTTTATGGCAAAGAATTACCACCATCAGTAAGAGATAAAAATGCTCCGTTTACACTCCTTAATACAATAGAAGACTCAAAAGACGGCAAATGGGGCGGAAGAATTTACAGACTTCTTATAAAACTTCTTGGTGAAGGTACAATGATGTCAGGTATTGCTACTCAACTTCCTATAAAGAACTTCATTTCAATGAGTTTTGGTCTTTTCAGTCCTGAAATGGCAAAAGGTCTTATTCTCATTCTTCACGAAGATAAAATGATGAAAGGTTTAGGTATAATCTTTAAAGGTATTCCAAACCTTATTAAGAATCTTGGTAAGTTGAAGCAGATTTAATTGTCAGAAAAAAGGAATTAGAGAAATTATCCTATCATTTTTAGTTTACAAAAACTTTAAATGATAGGATTTTTGCCGTTCAGATAAAAAAATTAACCACTTACTTTAAATTTCACACATAAACCAAAATTTATGTTATAACATAAATGAAAGGAGTTGATGAAATGAAGTTTCAACTGATAATAGATGAAGAAAGTGAAGAGCTGATAACTGCAAGAGTTAAAAAAACCAATGAACTGACAGCGAAAATAGAAACACTTGTAAAAGAGTATGCAGGTGAAAGTAAAATAGTAGGCTTTGCGGAAGATGAAACAATTATTTTAGAATTACGGGAAATTGAGTGTGTTACTGTTATTGATAATAAAGTGTGGGCAATAACGGAAAACGGAAAATACTTAATAAAAAACCGTCTTTACGAAGTTGAAAAAATCCTTTCTTCTTCATTTGTAAAAATAAATAAATCATCGGTTGCAAATATCAACAAAATTAAAAAATTTATATCAACTTACAGTGGTGCAGTTAATGTTGAGTTCAAATCGGGTTATACCGATTATGTTTCAAGAAGATGTTTACCACAAGTTAAAAGGAGGCTAATAAAATGAGAAAATATGTAGTTGAGTTTTTAAAACGAGGAATGGCATTTTGTTTCGGCGGACCGCTCGTGTTAGCAATCGTATATGGTATATTAGGTTTAGTTGGTGCAGTTGAAAGTTTTACAGTAGGTGAGGTTGTAATAGGAATATTTTCATCAACTCTTTTAGCGTTTATTGCCGCAGGAATGACTGTTGTTTATACTGTTGATAAGCTTTCACCGTTTTCTGCAGCGCTTATTCACGGTGTAGCACTTTACCTTGATTATATTCTTCTTTACCTTTTCAACGGTTGGCTTCAATCATCACTTAAACCAATAATGATTTTTACAATATGCTTTGTATTAGGTTACTTAATAATCTGGGCGATTGTTTTTGTAGTAACAAGAAAATGTACAAAAAAGTTAAATGAAAGTTTAAGTTAGGATACAAAATTACACCCAACAGATAATTTTAAGATTATCTGTTGGGTGTAAGAATTATAAAGATATTAATTTAAACTTTACATCAGCATAATGTTGTCTGTAACTTTCTTTAAAACCGCATTTTTTTGCAACTGCTTCAGAATATTCTGAAATAGCTGTTCCGTAATGTGGAACTAAATTATTTTCATAACAATATTTCGCAAAACAACTTGTGAGATATGCACCATAGTTCTTACCACGATATTTTTCGCTGACAAATACATTCGCTACATCATAAATATTTTTATAAGAGTTATTCGCCATTAAGTATCCACAAAACTCGTCATTTTCTTTTATTACGAAAAGTTTATCGTTTTCATTTCTGTATTTGATTAAAGATTCAAAACCATCCCATTTTTCGTCATCGTAATCAGAATATTTTGAAAAATCGTTTTCTAATTGAATTGTTATATTTTCTGGAATATCAAACTCAATTATATCATCATTTAAGAAGTGTGCAAATACACCGAAATCTGCATAATAAGTTTTTTGTAATTTAAAATATTTTTTGAAAATAGCAGATTCAAAAAACTCTAATGAATTAGCACCAATTCTTAATTTTTTATAAGTTTTTGAAATCTTTTTAATATGAGAAATAATATCTGAAATAAGTGCTTCGTTATCTGTTTTAACTTCAATTATCAGCTCATCGAAAATGTTTTCTGTTAAAACGATATAATCATCACTTGGAGTACCATCTATAGTGTAAATCCCAACAGATTTAATTGCATAGCCATCTTTACCGCTATTCACAATATTATCGCATAAATAGAAGTTTTTAATGATATCTTTCTCTAAAAACTCTAAAAAATTTTCATTGTCAACCTTTTTCATTTCATTATCCTTTCGTATTTACAATGCCGACCGCAGGTCCCACAATTCTGCATTTTGCATTCTGCATTCTGCATTTCATCTACAGCGACCAGTGTGCTTAGGAAACAAAATCTTCTTAATTCTCGGCACTAAGAAGTCAATCCAAGCATGGAAGTAAGCGCCTTTTAACACATTTTTTAGTGTATCGCCAATAATTCTGGCTTTCTTTTCAAGTCCTGGGTAAATATCAGGATACATAGTGATTTTGTCGCCATCAAATTTAAAGGTAAGAATTCTTTTAGCAACCGCACAGAGTGCTCTAATTGTAATTGTAAGAGTGTTTTCATCTTCCCAGTGTGCATCAGAAATAACTTTATAAGTAAGACCACTTAAATGAATCTCACCGTTTAATGCAGTACCATTCATACCAACAGGAATTGTATTCTTTTCATCACCATCTTCAGTCCAGCTGAAATGGAAACCATATTCATTGAATTTAAAAGAAATATCTGTCATATTACCGCCACGGTTTTCTAAATAATAAACAACGGGCATTGGTAATGAACTAACGGGAATGTGAACTGCCTTGTTAAGAAAGATTGGTTTTCTTAAAGCATAAACTTTGCCTTCAATTTCTTTTTCTAAAGAACTTCTTTCTGTAACAATAGGAGACTCTTCAGGTGCTAATTCACATTTTACACTATCTTCTGTATCAGTTTCATCTATGAAAGATTTTTCAATATATTTCCAGATAATATCAAGAGTTTGTTGAAGATTTGAGTTGCTACTTGTTGTAATTACACATGCATCGTAATCTGGAATAGCAATAGCATATTGTGAGTAAAGTCCCTCACAGCGATAAGTGTTTTTCATTCCTGCACAACGCCAGAAACCATAACCATAACCAGCTTTGCAATCAGATTTTGACTGTGAAGAAGAGTTATCGTTCTGGTAGCTTGTTGCTTCTTTAGTCCACCATTCTGGAATTACTTGCACACCGTTATATTTACCACCATTCATATAGCAGAGAATGAGTTTGGCAATATCTTCTGTTTTAAGGAATAAGCCCCATCCACCAGCTTCAGTACCGGTTGGCGATTTTTCCCAAACGGGTACATCAATTCCGAGTGGCTCGAAAAGTCGGGGAGTAAGATATTCTGTAACAGACATTTTTGTAACTCTCGTAATTGCCGCTGCCGCAACATAGAAGTTGTCGTTTATATAACGCCAGTCTGTGCCTGGTTCAAATGCCCATTTAGCGTCTATAAATATTTTTAACCAGTCTTTTTCTTCTCTGCCTTTTACAGAGGCGGCTTTACCACTCGTCATAGAAACAAGATGACCTATTGTGAGTTTTTCTAAGTATTTATCTTGCTTTTTAGGTTTGTAATCAGGGAATATATCAAGAAACTTAGTTTCTTTTGTTAAAAGTCCTTCATCTAACGTAAAACCAAAAGCAGTTGATAAAAAGCTTTTGCTTACAGAGTAAACCATATGTAGGTCTTCTCTTGTAAGAGGTGCCTGATATGTTTCAACTGCAACCTTACCGTGGCGAAGAATCATAAGACTGTGAAGCTCACAATCTTCTCTTTCCATCTCTTGAAGCATTTCATTTATAACCTTTGAAGAAATACCAGTTGCTTCAGGATTTTTTGCTCTTTCTAAATTTTTGTTTAATATTGTTTCCAAATATTTCAACACCTTTTTAAAATGGGCACCGAGTTTACTCGATGCCCTCATTATTATTCAAAATCTTTGTAGTCTTTAATGTGCTTTGCTTCAGCATCGTCATAAATACTGATACTTCTGAGTCTGAAGTTAATAAAGCCGTGTTCTTTTTCCATTCTGTCAGCTGTTTCTTTCCATTTAGCAGAAACATCAACAATTTTGTTGAATAAATCTTCAACTGGTTCTGGACAGCTAAGGTCAGTTGATTTTGCACCTGAAACCTCAACCATTCTCTTAAGAGCACCAGGCTGGTCCATAACAGGACAAGGACGAAGCATATTTGAGCTGAATGGCTGACGCTCTCTGTAAGCCATAAAGATAGGGCTTTGAAGTGCATCAATAAGTGTTGCTTCTTTAATGTTAACGTTTGAGTAGTGAGCGAAAACGCAAGGCTCACAGTCACCGTTTGCACTGATGTGGAAATACTGTTTACCACCAGCAACACAACCACCAACATATTCACCATCGTTAAAGAAGTCGATTGTGAAGATTGGTTTCTGAGAACCTTTCTCAAAACGCCATTTTCTGATTTGATTATACATAAGCTCACGTTGTTCAGCAGTTGCCATAAGCTCGTTAGTAGCATCAGCACCAACTGGAACGAATGTGAAATACCAAGCAAAAATAACGCCTAAATCAATAAGGAAGTCTGCATATTCATCAGAAGCAATAACGTCTGCATTAGCTTTTGTGTAGCAAAGAGAAGCACCGAAAGGAATACCACGTGCCTTGAGCTTTTCCATAGCAGATATAACCTTTTTATATGTACCCTGACCACGACGAGCGTCAGTTGTTTCTTCGTTACCTTCAATAGAAATTGTAAGTAATAAGTTACCAACACGTTTTACTTCGTCAGCGAATGCATCATCAACTAAAGTACCGTTTGTGAATGAGATGAAAAGACATTCTGGATTTTCATCACAGATTCTTATAAGGTCTTTCTTTCTCATAAGTGGCTCGCCACCTGTGTAAAGATAAACGAATGTACCAATTTCTTTACCTTGTTTAATGATGTTTGTAATATCATCGTAAGTTAACTGACTTGCTTTTGAGTAGTCTGCAGCCCAGCAGCCTGTACATTTTAAGTTACAAGCAGTTGTAGGGTCTAAAAGAATAGCCCAAGGAATATTACAATCATATTTCTTCTGAGCAGCTTTTCTTAATTCGTAACCATTAATAAATGCACTCATAAAAGGTGGAACTAATTTTTCAATTATATCTGCATCAACATATTCAATAATATGCTTAACAAAGTTTGCCCATTCGTGATTAGGGTCAATCATACCTTCTCTGAGCTTTAAAAGCGCATTGTGATAAAGGTCTTTGCCTTCTGTGAGCTTTAAGCCTTTGTCGATTAACTTAATTGAATTTGTGTCAACGTCTTCTTTAAGATATTTAACACCTTTTTTTACAGCTAACTTAATAGCAGTCTCTTTAATACCCATTTTTTTCATCCTTATCTCAAATATTAAAATATATTGTTTCCGAATACTCGGATTATTTACATTATCATTATAATGGTAATTCCCAGATTTCAGTTTGAGCACCATCAAATACAGCGTAACCGCTCAAAGACCCTTTGGCACCTTCGCCATAAACGTGAAGCGGAATAGTGTATTTAGCGTAGGTTACGTAGCCAGCCTGATTAATTTTAACCATAATGCTTGAACCTAAATATTGAATTTCACCACTTGTAATAGTCATACCCATAAGGTCAACACTATTGGGGTCAAGGTATCCGACGCCACGTGAGTTGTGGTAAGGAATTGTGTCCTTATCAACGTTTTCTTGGATAAGAGTAACAACAAGAACTGTTTTGTCACCCTCCTGATAAGCCTTTGCAGTTTTTACACCAGCAGGCGAGAGTGTAAACTGACTATTTTTAGGAAGAAGAATCTGAGTTGTTTCACCCTCTGCAGTAACTGCAGTACCATTTGAAAAATTGAGAGTCTGGTCAGTAGGCTTAACAACGGCAGAAACAAGTGAGTTTGCAACTCTTTGACCGATAGCGCCACCAGTACACTCAGTAATATTTGCAACAAAGCTTTCGGAGTGGTGAACAGCCAAATTGTTTTTATAACCCTTTGTCTGATTTATCGCAGTAGTCATTTTAGAAACAATCTGCTCAGTTGACCACGAATAAACTGAGTTGTTTTGCTGTGGCTGTTGCTGAGCCTGTGTTACAGGGTTGTTTTGCCAACCACCAGTTACATTTTCTGGTAACGTAGTATCCATAGGAAGAACTACTGCTGAGTTTGTAGAAAAAGTATTATTTTGCGGTGGTAAAGTTTGATAGTTATAAGAGGTGTTTGTGTTATCAATCTTTTTTTCATTATTTGCAGTTTTTATGTAAGCTACGGCAACTACAGTAATGCTTAAAAGAATTGCAAAAACAGAAACGGCCTGAACATATAAATCCTTTTGTGCAAGTTTTAAAAGTTTTTTAAACATATTTTACCTTTCTGTGTTACGTATAATATACGGAACATTCTCGTAAAATCAACGTTTGTTAAGATATTGTTAAGAAAAAGCATATTTTAAATTTAAAAATGCAAAGACACAGTTATATTACTACATTTTCTCGAAAAAAACAAGTGTATTTGACAATAAATATTATATTCTGTATAATATTTGTATATGTAATTTTTGGAAAGGGTGATTGCTCGTGGTTAATATTTTAGTTGTAGAAGATGATATTAAGCTTAATCAGATAGTTTGCGCTCATCTTGAAAAAAATGGTTACACCGTAAGCGGATGCACTACACCGGAAGAAGCTTATGACGTTATGTATAAAAGCTTTTATGATATGATTATTTCTGATATTATGTTACCTAAAATAGATGGGTTCGAATTTCTTCAGAACGTAAGAAAAATAAATAAGAATATTCCTGTTATATTTATGACAGCCAAGGATGATTATGCATCTAAAGAAAAGGGCTTTAACCTTGGTGTTGATGACTATATGGTTAAGCCAATTAACTTAGATGAATTAGTTTTAAGAGTCGGTGCTATTTTAAGAAGAGCAAATATTATTTCAGATAAAAAAATTACAGTAGGTAGTTTAACACTTGATATGGATGAAATGTCTGCTACTGTAAATGGTGAAGATATACCCGTAACAGTGAGAGAGTTCAATATTTTATATAAGCTTCTTTCTTACCCTAAAAAGACTTTTTCACGTTCACAGCTCCTCGATGAATTCTGGGGTGTTGATGGTAGCACAAGTCTTCGTTCTGTTGATGTTTACATTACAAAATTAAGAGAAAAATTCTCTGCATGTGAGGATTTTAAAATAGTTACAATTCACGGTCTTGGTTACAAGGCGGTATTAAAATGAAAAAAATTATAGAAAAACATAAGGCGAAGAAAAAAACTGTTCAGGTTCCTTTGCTTGAAGAAGTTTCTTTCTTTTCTATAAAAGGCTATATAGTGGCTGTTCTTATGGCTCTTACAGTAGCATTGATTCCGCCACTTATATTTGAATTCAGAATAGAAATATTCTTTTCAAAATTCGGGATTCCTTTTATAATCTACTATATCTTGATGGCAATTGTGTGCTATAGATTTATTTTACACATAATAAAAATAAATTATAGCAAACATCTCCAGAAAATAAGTGAGGCAACAAGAAAGGTTGCTAAAGGCGATTTTTCTGTTGAAATTGAGCTTGATGAAAGCCTTAAGGATAATTCTTACATAAATATTATGTTCCGTGACTTTAACACGATGGTTGCAGAGCTTAATAGCATTGAGTCCCTGAAAGATGATTTTATTTCAAACGTTTCTCACGAAATAAAAACACCATTGTCAATTATTAATAACTATACAACAGCATTAAAAGATAAAGATTTACCAGAGAAAATAAGAGAAGAATATATTGAAACTGTTATTGAAAGTACTGATAAGCTTTCAGATTTAGTTACAAATATTTTAAGACTCAGCAAAATTGAAAACAGAAAGATTTTACCTGAAAAAAGAGAGTACGATTTATGTCGTCAACTTTCCGATTGCCTTTTATCATTTGAAAATGTCTGGGAAGAAAAAGGAATAGAATTAGTTGTTCAGATGGAAGACAGAGTTGTTGTAAATGAAACCTTTGCGTTTTTAGATATTATATGGCACAATCTTCTTTCTAATGCTTTTAAATTTACAGAAAAAGGTGGCAAGGTTTCGTTAATTCAGACTTCAACTGATGAATTTATTGAAGTCAGAATTAAAGATACTGGTTGCGGGATTGACGAAGAAACTAAGGCTCATATTTTTGATAAATTTTATCAGGGCGATACTTCTCACGCTGAAGAGGGTAATGGTTTAGGTCTTGCCCTTGTGCAGAAAATTGCCGAGAGAAATGGTTACGAAATAACCATAGAGAGCGAAGTAAATAAGGGTACTGAATTTATTGTAAAAATCAAAAAATAATAAAATTTTAATAAAAGGGGACTTTAAAATGTCTGAAAAAGTAATTTTAGTGTTAGTTGATGGTATGCGCCCTGATGGTATGATGCAGTGCGGTAATCCATTTGCAGAAAAGCTCATAAAAGAGAGCACATATTCTCTTACAGCACAGACTGTTATGCCATCTGTAACACTTCCTTGTCATTTAGCTTTATTTCACAGTGTTGACCCAATACGCCATGGTATTTTATCAAATACTTACGTTCCGCAGGTAAGACCGATTGAAAGCCTTTTTGACAGACTTGATAATCACGATAAAAAATGTGCATTCTTTTATACTTGGGAAGAACTCAGGGATTTATCAAGACCTGACCATCTTCACACAGCGCTTTGCTTAAATCAACACAAACAAAGTGATACAGATACCAAAATCACAGATGCTGCAATTAAATATATAAATGAAGAAAGCCCAGACTTTTTATTCCTCTATTTAGGTGAAACTGATGAAGTCGGCGGTCACGATTGTGGCTGGATGAGTGAACAGTATATGAAGAGTGTAAGCAAGGCTCTCAGTTGTACAGAAAAACTCAAAAACAGTATTCCTGACGATTACACAATAATTCTTCTTGCAGACCATGGTGGTCATGACAGAAGCCACGGTGATGATATTCCTGAAGATATGACAATCCCGATTGTGTTCTGTGGTAATCGCTTCGAAAAAGGTAAAGAATTAGGTGCAATTTCAATTAAAGACGTTGCAGTAACTATTGCAAAGCTTCTCGAGGTTTCCCCTGCAAAAGAGTGGGAAGGAATACCTGTTATCTGATTTTCTCACGAAAATCAGATAAATTAAGTTTGCTCTTTCGAGCAAGTGAAGTTGCTTCGCAGTGAAGTTTGTCCTTTGGACAAATG